>CAWUUY010000402.1:0-7777 GCA_963924885.1 uncultured Burkholderiales bacterium
GGGTTGCTTGCCGCCAGCGCAGCTTGCGCTTCACGCTTGAGCAATTGTCCTAACCGCTTCATGTTGTAGACCAGGTTCATCATGCCGATCTTCACCTTGGCGCGCGCCAACACGGATGCACTATCCCGCCATTGGAAACGGTTTATGACCCTCATCAAACTCAGACCGGGACGAAGTGGAAAGAGATGATTTACTAGATCAGCTCAAGAGCTGGTTACGATAGGTGGGTGCGCCAAGTGGAAAATAAAGGGGAATGAAATGATCACCGTTCTGTCAATCATCGGAACAATCTTTGCGTTGATGGTCGTTCCTCTCGGAACAATACTCGGATTAATCGGTTTTTGGATATTAGGTTTTTGGGGTGCTTTAATTGGCGTGCTTGTCGGCATTGGAATTCAGGTTAGTGATTAAAACTGGTACTCCCCCCACAGTACAGATGTGCACAATGAATCGATCGATATTACGCTGGCCACAAATGCGAACGAGGAAAGTGTGGCAGGACGCCAAGTCCCGGTTCAGCTGTCTTGGACCGCGCTGCCCCGGCCGAAAAAGTGCTCCCGCTGCAACTCCCACTCCATGGGAAACGGCGCGATCAAGCGTTTCATGGTCAAGTGCGCCGGAAATTGCCCGTTCAGAATCGCCTCGACGATCGTGGGCGACGGTTCGCGGGAGAGCATCGGTAGTACAGATTCGGGCGCGAAGGTTACCGCCCAATGCGAGTAGACCAACCGCTATGTCATTCTTCAAACAGCACTTTGACCGAGACCTTCAGTCCGCCGGCTAGCGTCTCTACGGCGTCAAGCGATGGATTCGCCTTGCCGCGCTCAATCCGGCTCATGTAAGACCTGGCAAAGCCGCAGCGATCGGCGAGCGCTTCCTGCGACAGCTTTGCTGCCTTACGCAGGGTGGCGAACTCTACCGCCTCTTTTCGGCCAGCTTCTGCTCAACCCGGGAAACGACTTCGCCGGCCGGCATGCCGAGCGCTTGGGCGAGGCGCAGTATTGTGCCGAGGGACGGGCCTTTCTCGGCTCGTTCCAAGGCGGAAATATGACTTCGCTCGGTTCTACAACTCCTTTCATCAGGTGACCACTGATTATTGGGAGGTTCGTACATCAGCCACTCATGTATCGTTTCTGACCAAATATGACTACGATTACTTTGAGGTATTTTCATAAATGGAATCACATTGGGGCTAATTTATCGCTTTTTTCCCCTGTTGATCGGTAGCAATGGACCGCCCACAAGTTCATGAGTTCACGACGTTTGTCGAATAGGTCCGTCCGATTATAGGCTGCTTCAGTTTTGTCCTTCACGGTATGGGCGAGGGCGGCCTCGCATACAGCGCTCGGAATATTTGTCTGCTCGGACGCCCAGTCCTGGAACGAGGATCGGAATCCATGCACCGTAATGTCCTGGTGCTTCATGCGCCGGAGCAACATCAGAAACACCATATTGGACAGAGGTTTTTCAGGATAACGTCCAGGAAATACTAATGTCTTGCCATCGCTCAGGCCACGCGCTTCCGCAATGATCTCAATGCACCGAGGCGCAAGCGGCACGCGGTGTTCACGCTTCGCTTTCATTCGGCTCGCCGGGATCGTCCAGGTTTTTTTCTTGAGATCAATTTCATCCCAATTAGCGCCTAGCACTTCGTTGGTTCTTGCAGCAGTCAGAATTGCAAACTCCAGCGCAAGGCGGGCTGATGCACCCGCATCCACTTTCCGCAGCTGCTTAATGAATTGAGACGCTTTCGCATAGGGCAATGCGGCGTGATGGGAACCTATGGCATTTTGCTTGGGTAAGACTTTGGATATGCCGTCAACCGGGTTGTCACCACTTCGGTGTCCCGACGCCTTTGCCCAATCAAATACAGTTCGGATTCGTTGGAGGACACGCCGCGCCGTTTCCTGTTTCGAGAGCCAGATAGGGTTAAGCGCCTTCAGAACGTCAGCCGATTCAATCTGATCGACCTGTTTCTGTCCGAATACGGGGAAAACGTATTCTTTGAGCGTGTTAATCCATTGATCACCGTGCTTCTCGTTGTTCCACGATTCCTTGTGTGCTGCATGAACCGTGTTTGCGGCTTTCTCGAAGATGGGAGTGACCCGCTTTGCGGCGAGCCGGTCGGCAAGAGGGTTACCACCTGCCCGCGCGATCTTTCGGAGTCGTACTGCCTCATCACGGGCCTCAGCGAGAGACACAAGCCGAAGGCTGCCCAGACCAATGTCCGTGCGCTTTCCGTTTACGACGACACGCTGAAGCCAGCGTTTGGCGCCTGACGGATCAACGATAAGATATAAACCGTTCCCATCTGTGTGGCGGCCCGGCTCCGTTACGTTTCGGACCTTGGCTGATGTTAGTGCTTTATCTGGGTGCCTGCCGGTTTGTTTCATCTAGTTCACCCCACATTTCAACCCACATAATATGTGGGATGTGGTGAAATGGCAAGAAACGAGTCGAACAAGTTATTCGATATAACACATTGATATATAAAGAATAATGGAATGTGGCGAAACGTGCTGATACAGCCCTTCGGCAGATGGCGGCTCCGCCACTTTTTCAGGTCCCAGATTTTCGCGGTAGCGCGCCGTCACCGCCTCTTTATCCGTCGCGAGGTTCAACAACACGTCACGCTCCGTATCGTAGATCGTGCTCCAGCCCGATGCAGATAAGTGCTCGAGAAATCGCCACAATTCACGCACTTTTTTTTCGGCATCGACATGCGGCGAATCCCACGGCAACGAGATTTCAATGACCTCGTCGAACACATCAAAGCCGGTTTGGCCATCATCGTCATCGAGATAAAATTGCAGGTAGGGTCGCACCGGCGAGGGCTTGCCAAACCACTTGGCAAATAACCCTACTAACCCGGTCTTGGGCGCTCGCGGCTTGTGCCAGCGCAGCCGTTCATCGACCCCCATCAACAGATCCTTAGTACGCCACTTCGCCGCCGTGCGGTCGTGATCGGCCAGCGACTTGGCCCAATATTTGTCGTAATTCCAAGCCTCGCGCAGCGCATCGCGATCCGCGGCGTAATCTGGCTTGAATACACACAGGTCGTAGCTCAACGCTCACTCCACCTTGATGCCCGCGTTGCGTATCACTCTGCCCCACTTTTCCAACTCCGTGCGGATGATTTTACCGTAGTCCTCCGGCGTCCCGCCGAGCACCTCGCCGTCGGTATCGGTAAAGCGTTTGCGCACTGCTGCTATTTGCAGCACTTTGTTAGTGGCGGCGTTCAGTCTCAAAATCGCCTCGCGCGGGGTCGCCGCCGGCACCAGTAGCCCGCGATAACTCGCGCCATCGATGGCGGGCCAGCCGGCCTCGGCGAAGGTGGGCACATTCGGCATCATCGGACTGCGCTTGGCGCTGGCAATCGCCAGCGGGCGCAGCTTGCCAGTGTCGGCCAGCCCTTTCACCGCAAACAACCCGCCGGCGCCGATCGGCACTTCGCCCGCCGTGGCGGCATAAATCGCCAACCCGGTGCTTTTGTAAGGCACATGCGCTAGATTGATCTTCGCTTCGTATTTCAGCATCTCGGTCAGGATATGCGGAAGCGTACCGTTGCCGCCCGACGCGTAATTCAACTTGCCCGGCTGCGCGCGCGCCATCGCTACCAGCTCCTTGACGCTTTTCGCCGGAAACGACGGATGCACCACCAGCATGGAACTGCTCGATACCGTCACCGCCACCACCGGCGCAAAATCACGCACCGCGTCGTACGGCACCTTGGGCAGCAGATATGGATTGAAGATCAGCGCCGGATCAGCGACATAAATCGTGTAGCCGTCGGGCTTGCTTTGCGCGACGATCTGCGTGGCGATTACCGTGCCGCCGCCGGGCCGGTTGTCGATGATGACCGGCTGGCCCAGCGCTTCGGACAACTCGTTCGAAATCGCGCGGATCATGCCGTCGGCGCCGCCGCCTGCCGCATAGCCGACCACGGCGCGTATCGGTTGCGACGGATACTGTTGCGCGGTTGCGGGCGCGCACGCAGCGAGCGCGACCCAAACAAGCAGAAAATCACGGCGAGTTTTTGTCATGGTGCTCATGTCGCATATTGGGCGTTGCTGCCCGGTTAATCGTGCCTTCACTGTAGTGACATTATTTCAGTACAAAGCGAGCCGTCAAGGATTTACTATCGACGTTAATAAGGGCTACCGCTTTCGTGCCGGGCGCAACCTTGAAAGCGCCTTTCGCTTCGAGCTTGTCGCCGACGGGCTTCAGTTCCACCACCTGCTTTTCGGCGCCCAAGAGCAAGGTGATTTTTGCCGTGGCCCTAGCCACCGATTTGGGTTTGCCGTGGTCGCGCAGGTACAGTCGTAGGGTGTCCGGCTTGGCCACCAGCTCGTAATCCATTTCCTTGCCTTCGACCACCACGCCGCCGTACAGCGGTTTGTGGTCATCGGGGTGGCCGTGTCCGCGTTTATCGGCAGCGATGGCCGCGCCGGTTATCAAAAACATCAGTGCAGCAAAAAGTGACAGCAGTTTCATGTGAGTTCCTTTCAGCAATTGAGACCGTCGTGGGTGAAATAACGTTATTGATTAGATTCGGCATACATCAAAAAGCATCTTTCTGACCTTGATTTACCAGCCGTTCGCTGTCCTTGCGTCCGAACAGCCAAAACAAGGCGGGCGTCAAAAAGGTATCCAGCAGGGTCGAGCTCACCAGCCCCGAAAAAATCACCACGGCCACCGGATGCAGAATTTCCGTGCCGGGGCGCTCCGCCTCAAACAGCAGCGGCGCCAGCGCAAAGGCCGTCACCAGCGCGGTCATCAGCACCGGCGACAGCCGTTCCATCGACCCGCGAAGTATCATTTTGTGATCGAAGCGCTCGCCTTCGATGCGCATCAAATTGATGTAGTGGCTCACCTTCAGAATACCGTTACGCACCGAGATGCCTGCCAGCGTGATGAACCCGACCAGCGCCGCCACCGATAGCGGCTGACCCGACAGCCACAGCCCGATCACCGCGCCCACCAGCGCCAGCGGGATATTGACCATGATTAACGCCGACAGCGTCACCGACTGATAGCGGCTGTAGAGCACCGCGAACATCAGCGCCAGCGATACCAGCGACAGCAAGCCGACCATCCTTGAGGCTTCTTCCTGCGCCTGAAACTGCCCGCCCAGCGTGACGAAATAGCCTTCCGGCAATTTGCTGTCCGCGACGGCGCGCCGGATGTCCGCCACCACATCCGACAACGCGCGGCCTTGCGCGTTGCCCGACAACACAATGCGCCGCTTGCCGTCATCGCGGCTGATCTGATTGGGGCCGTCGCTCTCTTCAATCGACGCCACGCGCGACAGCGGCACTCGCCCCGAAGGCGTCTCGATCATGATTTGCGCCAGACCCTCCACCGAGCGCGCGGATTCGGGCAATCGCACCACCAAGGCAAAACGCCTGCCGCCTTCGACGATCTGCGTGATCTTTTCGCCTTCGACCAGACTCGCCAGCGCCGACAGTATTTGCGGCGCCGGCACGCCGAATTGAGCCGCCTTGGCGTAATCGACCCGCACCTTGATCTGCGGCGCAAGCACCTGCTTTTCGACTTCCAGATCGGTCAGTCCCGCAATGCCGGCGAGCTTGCCGCGCAACACCTCCGCCTGCCCGCGCAAGGTATCCAGGTCGTCGCCAAAAAGCTTGATAGCAATCTGCGAGCGCACCCCCGATAGCATATGATCGATGCGGTGTGAAATCGGCTGGCCTATCGCCACGGCGGCGGGCAGATTGACCAGTCGCGAGCGTATATCGGCCTGAATCTGTGTCATCGAACGCGTCAGCTCGGCGGCGGACTTGAGGCCAATATCGAGTTCGCTGACATGCACGCCCTCCGCGTGTTCATCCAGTTCGGCGCGGCCGCTGCGCCGCCCCACGTGCGTGACCTCCGGCACTTGTCGGATCAGCACCTCGGCTTGCCGCGCCAGCGCCGACGATTCGACCAGGGTCACCCCCGGATCCAGGCGCATGCCCACCAGCAGCGTGCCCTCGTTAAACGGCGGCAGAAACGAGGTGGAAAAAAACGATACCGCGGCGGTTGCCATCAGCACCGCCACGCCACCTGCCGCGATCGCCGCCCTGGGCTTATTCAACACGGCTTGCAGGCTGCCGCAGTAGCGCGCCTTCAGCCACGCCAGCAACCGGGTGTCGCCTTGCTCCAGCGACTTCATGTGCGGCAACAGGTAGTACGCCAGCACCGGCGTGACGGTCACGGATACGATCAGCGACGCGAGCGTGGACACGATGAACGCCACGCCCAGCGGCACAAACAGCCGCCCCTCCATGCCCGGAAGCGCGAACAAGGGCACGAACACCAGCACAATGATCACCGTCGCGTAGAGAATCGCCGAGCGCACCTCCATCGTGGCGCGCGCCACGATCTCCAACGGATGCAGCCGGTGATCGGGATGCGCGGCGCGATCCGTCTTCAGGCGCCGCATGACGTTTTCCACGCCCACCACCGCGTCGTCCACCAAGCCGCCGATGGCAATGGCCAGACCGCCGAGCGTCATGGTGTTGATCGACATGCCGAAATATTTGAACACCAGCGCGGTGATGAAAATGGAAACGGGGATGGCCGTGAGCGCAATCAGCGTGGGGCGCAAGGTGCCGAGAAACACAAACAGGATCACTGCGACAAACACCGAAGCGCCGATCAGCTTGCCTTGCAGCGTGCCGATGGAGGCCTCGATAAAGCTCGCCTGACGAAAGGTCACGCGCGGCGCTTGCATGCCGGCGGGCAGGCTGCGTTTCATGTCGTCGAGCGCGGCCTCGACCCTGAGCGTCAGCGCGACGGTGTCGGCGGTAGGTTGTTTCTGGATGCCCAGAATCACCGCGGGCTTGCCTTCAAACCCGGCATCACCGCGCTTGGGTGCGGCGGCAAATTTCACCTCCGCGATCTGCCGCAATAAAATGGGCTGACTGTTGCTTGAGGTGAGATTGGCAGTGAGTTTGGCCGTGAGCGCAAGGTTCTTCAAGTCTTCCAGCCGCGAGGTGCGTCCCAAATGGCGGATCAGGTATTCGCGCCCATTCAGTTCCAGAAAGCCCCCGGACGTATTGGCCGAGTAACCCTTGAGCGCCGACTCCAGTTGCTCATGCGTGATGCCGAGCTCGGACATGCGCGTGGTGTTGGGCTGCACCTGGAACTGGCGCACCTCGCCACCGATGGGAATCACCTGCGCCACGCCATGAATCGCCATCAGGCGCGGACGCAGCACCCAGTCGGCGTACTCGCGCACCTGCATCGGCGAAATTTTTGCGGTGTCCACCGGAATCGCGATCTGCATGATCTCGCCCATGATCGAGCTGATCGGCCCCATGCGCGGGATCACGCCCGCGGGCAAGCCTTCTTCCATCGAAGACAGCCGCTCGGACACCATTTGCCGCGCGCGATAGATGTCGGTCGACCAGTCGAAGGTGACGTAGATAAAGGACAATCCCGCGCTGGACAACGAGCGTATAGACTCCACGCCGGGCAGGCCGTTCATGGTGGTCTCCAGCGGAAACGTGATGAGCTGCTCCACTTCTTCGGCGGCCATGCCGCCGGCTTCGGTCATCACCGTGACGGTGGGTTTGTTCAAATCAGGGAAAACATCCACCGGCGTGCGGGACAAGGTGTACGCGCCATAGGCCATCAGCACCACGCTGACGAGAAGCACCAGCAGCCGATTGGCGAGGCTGTTATCGAGTAGCCACTTGAACATGGTCAGCGGCTCTCTTAGCGAATCTGGTTTATCAAGGCGCCGGCCCCGGTGACCACGCGGTCACCGGCTTTT
>CAWUUY010000403.1:0-23151 GCA_963924885.1 uncultured Burkholderiales bacterium
AGTCCCTGCTCCCGATCCACCCAGGCGCCGGTCATCGCCAGACCCTCCATCCCCAGACGCGTGCCTTCGATTTTCGGCGCGCTGGATTCAAAATTTTGCAGCCGGTAAAACTGGCCGGGCTGAAACCGCCGCGCGGCTAGCGGCGCACGCACCACCACTTCAATAATCATCGGCGTCAGGCGTTTGACCTCATGCACTGTCGCGCGCAACTCGTCGTTGAACCGGGCAAGAAAAGCCCCATCACTCACGGCGGCGGCAGGCTGCACGGCTTGCAGCGCCTTGCTGACCACGGGGTGACCTTGCTTCGCGCTGCCGATGGCCTTGACCACGTTACCGAAAAACGACGGATGCACATCACCGAAATAACTCATGCAACGTCCATCAGCCTGCTTTGACAGTAACACATTGATTTCATTGGGTTTTGATATAGCCTTCTCGGCGGATACCGGATTGCCTGCGGTATCGTGCGCCTGAAAGTAACGCCCATCGAGTTTGAAATTGGCGGCGTCTTCGCGTGCCAGCACGGTATTCGGTTGGGTGCCGGCGGCAATCAAAATGGTGTGCGCGGGCATCACCACGTCACCGCCGTCATTCGCCACTGAAACCTTCAACGCACAGGCGTGCCCATACTGATCGACCTCGACGCCGGTGGGCGTCAGCCCTTCGGCAAACGTGATGCCTTCTTCGAGCGCCTTGTGTACTTCCTCATGATTTAAGGTATAGGACGGGCTATCCACCAGCCGCTTGCGATACGCAATCGTCGCGCCGCCCCACGATTGCAGCAGTTCAACAATGCATGCGTCGCGCTCTTCCGCCACGGCACGCATGCGTTCGGCGCGTATCGCGCGCGCATGCGTCAAAAATTCATCTGCGATCACTCGCTCTTCTTCGTTCCACGCCAGGCGCGCCGCCATCTCGCCGTGCTCGCGCGCCATTTCCTCGTAGCGTTTAAGAAATTTTTCGACTTGCAATGGGTAATACGCGAGTGACTCCGTTGCGGTATCAATCGCCGTGAGTCCGCCGCCGACCACTACCACCGGCAAACGCAATTGCATGTTAGCGATGGAATCGGTGCGTGCCGCGCCGGTAAGTTGCAAGGCCATCAGAAAATCTGACGCCGTGCGCACGCCGCGTGCCAGCCCATTCGGCATATCCAGCACGGTGGGCCGCCCTGCCCCTATGGCCAGCGCCACATGGTCGAAGCCCATTTCAAATGCTTCATCTGCCGTGATCGTGCCACCAAAACGCACGCCGCCGAAGAGTGCGAACTGCATGCGCCGCTCTAACAGTAATCTTATGATTTTTAAAAAGTTTTTATCCCATCGTACAGTAATGCCGTATTCCGCCACACCGCCGAAGCCGGCCATCATGCGTTCATCCAGCCCTTCATACAGATCGCGGATATCGCGTATCGGCGTGAACGGCACACGCTGACCGCGTTCATCCACGCCGGAAAATGTCGCCGGCAGCGGCTCGATTTTCAAGCCATCAATGCCGACTACCGTGTGTCCGTCGTTCATCAAAAAATGCGCCAGCGAAAATCCGGCCGGCCCCATGCCCGCGACCAGCACGCGCTTACCGCTGAGCGCTTGCGGATAGGGTTTGCGAATGTTGAGCGGATTCCAGCGCGTCAGCAGGCTGTAGATTTCAAATCCCCACGGCAGCTCCAGCACGTCTTTCAAGGTGCGCGTTTCCGCCTGCGGTATATCTACCGGCCCCTGCTTTTGATAGATGCACGCCTTCATGCAATCGTTGCAGATGCGGTGCCCGGTGGCCGCCACCATCGGGTTATCGATGGTGATGATGGCGATCGCGCCGATGGCATAACCTTCGGTCTTGGCCTTGTGAAACTCGGAAATTTTTTCTTCCAGCGGACAACCCGCCAGCGCCACGCCGAACGGACTTTTCTTGAACGAGGCCGCGCCGCGTCCACTCGCGCCTTTTTCCAGCAATCCCTTCGAGCAGGAATCCTTGCCTTGCTCGTGACACCAGATGCAATAGTTCGCCTGATCGAGCGCACCGGTCAGATCCGTTCCCCTGTCCGTGAGCTTGAAGCCTTCGCGGCGGCGCAATTTCTCTACGGGGAAAGTATGCGTGGTGTAACCCCGTTCCGCGTCTGCCACCGTCGGCACCAGGTTTTGCATGTCGAGTTTGTGCGGCGCTTTGAACAACACGCCGTCGCGGTGCTTGGCGCGGCCCACGGGCGTGTGAGCCGCCCACGCCGCATAACGTAACGCCACATCCAGCCTCTCGGTATTCGCGGCTTCGTCCTTCTGCCATTCGGTGACCGTGCGCGCAAACTGAAGCTCGGTTAACGCACCACCCAGCAGGGCTTCGAGATTGGCGGTCAGCACCGCGCCATCAAAGCCTTCGGCCTCCGGCGCTTTATATTTATTCATTGCCTTGCGCTGCACGAACAGACGCTTCACCGTGTAGAGCGGCGCAAGCGCGTGATGACGTCCGGTCAATGCGGCAACCTCATCTTCAATGCTGAACAATTTAGCAATGAACGCGTCGAGGCGCGGCGTCAGTGCGAGCAGCAGTTCCGATTCGGCTTTTGTCGCCAGGGCGGCGGGATTTGCGCGCGCCACAATCATGCGCTCGTGCAAGACCGGATCGCCGTCTTTTACGAACGCAAGAAACGTTTGATCGAGCCGGGTCAGCGCCTGTGCGTCGTACAGTTGGGCAAAGGTGTAGCCGTATCCCAAAGCAAGGCTGGTAGTGTCGGCGGACGAGGTGCGAACAGGTAATGTCAAGTTTGCCAATTTTTATTGTAAAAACACGGGATTATCCCCCATCAACTGACTCACCTCAAGAACGGCTAAAGGATTCCGCAGCAGGCGTCATTTTGTCGAGTTCCAGCAGATAAGTAAACGGGTAAATACCGCGCTGGTGGCCATCGCAGAAGTGGAGCTGGAGCGCATAGTGACCTCCATCCGCGCGCGTTTCAGTTGCCGGTAGAGTACCTTCTTCATGTGGTGTCCTTCCGGCATGGGCAAAACATGGGTGCCGATGTGATGCACCTTGCGCATGGTGTATTCGCCGGTCTCGTCCTTTTCAAACTTGACGCCCCAGCGATCAAGCTCCTGTATATTGGCGTAGCTGTGCTGCGCTTAGGCGTAGACGGTTTTCTGATTGACGATGCCGTCGTTGGCGACGGTGATTTCCCTGGTATATTTCTCCGGCGTAGCGTGACCGGGCACCACCGAGTTATTCAGCCCATCCATGCCCATGGAGATGGCGCCGCTGCGCTTGACGCTGGCTTCTCCAGCAGCATCACGCGCAGCTTCGGGTTGCGCTCCTTGGCCTTGACCGCAGCCATCGGCCCCGCCGTTTCGCCGCCGACCACCAGCACATCGGTTTCCAGTTCGATCATTTTCATCATCACGTCTTAGCCCCTTTCGGTGTATGGCTGCGCGGCCGGGCCGCATCGCGGCGCCCAACCATCATGAAATATTGAAATGCGTCACCGCGGTAATAAAGGTATTCAAAGTCTATGGGCTGTTCCGGCAACGCAATGGTCAGGCGCTCGATGCGCAACACCGGTGGCCCCTCGGGCACCGCCAGCACCTGCGCCAGCGTTGCGTCGGCGAGCGTGGCGTCGATACGCAACTCCGCGCAATCCAGGCGCAAACCGTAATCATTTTCGAGAATCAGAAACACGTCGCGATGCGGCAGGTCTTCCTTGATCAGGCGCTGTCCCAGTTCAACCGGCACATAAGTCACGTCCAGTGAAATGGGATCGTGATTCAGCTAGCGGATGCGGCGGAGTTCCATCACCTCGCGTTTGTCGTCCAGCCCAAGCCTTGCCGAAATATGATCGCCCGGGCGTAACACCCGATGCCCCAACACCCGCGAATGCGTTTCATGCCCTGCGGCGGACGTCGCCTCACCGAAGTCCTCCAACCGCATCAGGTTTTGAACAGCCTTGGGGCGGGCAACAAAGGTGCCTTTGCCGTGGATTTTGAAAATCAGCCCTTCTTTTTGCAGATCTTTCAGGGCTTGCCGCACCGTGATGCGGCTCACGCCGAAGCCGCGCACCATATCGTTTTCGGAAGGCATCTTGCCGTCGGAGCGATAGGTGCCGTCAAGGATGCGCGTGTGCAGTAAATCCCTGACTTGCGAATAAAGCGGGATCGGCGACGCAGGATTGCAGGCGGCGTCCAACGCCACGTGCGGCTCACGGCGCGACGGCGCGGCGGAATGATCCAACGGATTCTTTGTCACTTGTGTTAACATCTTGCTGTTAATAAAAGCAATCTGCGTGCCATCTTTACGCAGCTTAGGCGATTGATAAATATTCTTTTATTATCATATACTTAAAAAATAATACACCATGCGTCGGGCGCCCTCAACACACCAGACTGCACACTCGTTGTGCAGTGCAACGACGTCCAGCCCAACTTCGGAACCTGCGTGGCAGAGTGTGGCTAAACTTGTATCAGCTGCCGCCGCAACCAGGGCGCCCGCGTGGGTCGGCTTGACCCGATACAAACCCCTGGCCGGAAAGCGCATGCGCCGCGCGCGCCGTCCCCCGTGCGATTTAAGGTTATGATTTACCTTTGTAGCACAAGCAGATCAAACGACATGGTTTCATTGTCACAAACCCGCCGAGCAGTGGCTTGGGCCGCGATAGCCGTGATCGTGGCGCTGCTGTGCATACTGGGCTTTCGCGGCTACCTGAGCAGCGACATGCTACTTAATTTCGCAAACGCGTTTTACTGTTGATCTACAGCGCTCCGCGAGATGCGGCGTTGACGGTATTTTCCACCAGCATCGCCACAGTCATCGGCCCCACGCCGCCGGGCACTGGGGTGATCCAGCCCGCCACTTCTTTCACTTCATCAAACGCTACGTCACCGGCGATTTTGCCGCTGGGCAAGCGGTTGATTCCTACATCGATCACCGCCGCGCCGGGCTTCACCATGTCGCGGGTAATCAAACCAGCCTTGCCGGTGGCAACCACCAAAATATCCGCCTGACGCGTGATCGCGCCAAGATCAGCCGTGCGGGAGTTGCACACGGTTACCGTCGCGCCGCGTCCGATCAGCAGCAGCGCCACGGGCTTGCCGACGATATTGCTGCGCCCAACCACCACCGCGTGTCGCCCTTCAACGGGAATTTTTGCGTGATCGAGCATCACCATCGCCGCTCGCGGCGTACACGGCAGTATGCCCGGCGCACCCTCCACCAGCGCGCCAAGATTCTGCCAATTAAATCCGTCCACATCCTTCGCCACCTCAATCGCCTGCGACAGGCGCCGTGCATCCAGATGTTTGGGCACCGGCAGTTGCACAATAATGCCGTGAACCTTGGGATCGCGATTGAGCTGATCGAGGAGCTTCAGTACGTCACTTTCAGAACTGGCGCCAGGAAGATCGTGATGAATCGAACTCACGCCGGCTTCCGTGCAGGCGCGCACCTTGTTGCGCACATAAATGCGCGATGCGGGGTCGTCGCCGACTTGCACTGTCGCCAAGCCCGGCTGCATGCCGCGTACACGTAATGATGTAACGACTTGTTTTAATTGTATTATTTTTTCACGGGCCAAAGCAGCGCCGTCGATCAACTGAGCGGTCATGAGGTTTCGACTGAAAAATTACTTTGCTGCGGATTTTGCTGCGGGCGCTGCCGACGGCAAACTCTGGCCCGGTGCCAGCAACTGGAAAAATATCTCGTCCTGCTTGATCATGCCCATCTCGCTGCGCGCACGCTCTTCGATGGCTTCGAGACCCTGTTTCAGGTCACGCACTTCGGCATCGAGAATATTATTGCGCGTTTGCAGCTTGGTATTTTTGTCACGCTGGGTCTTGATCTGCTGATCGACTTCCCACACGCGAAACCAACTGCCCTTGCCCAGCCACAGCGGATATTGAATCAACGCGATCAGCGTCACCAGTGCCACGCTGAGTGTCTTCATGGGCGGGGATTAGCGGATCTGGTAAAACGCGTCGCGTCCCGGATAACTTGCCGCATCACCGAGATCCTCTTCAATGCGCAGCAACTGGTTATACTTCGCCAGCCGGTCCGACCGCGACAGCGAGCCGGTTTTGATTTGCAGCGCATTGGTCGCCACCGCGATGTCAGCGATGGTGGTGTCTTCGGTTTCGCCGGAGCGATGCGAGATCACCGAGGTGTAACGTGCGCGCTTGGCCATTTCAATCGCCGCCAGCGTCTCGGTGAGAGTGCCGATCTGATTGACTTTAATCAGCACCGAGTTGGCCACACCCATGTCGATGCCTTTTTTGATGTAGCGCGTGTTGGTGACAAACAAGTCATCCCCCACCAGTTGCACGCGGTCGCCGAGACGTTGCGTGAGCAGCTTCCAGCCGTCCCAATCGCTCTCGGCCAAACCGTCTTCGATGCTGATGATCGGGTATTTGTCCACCCACGCCGCCAGGTAATCGATGAACTCGGCGGATTTCATCGATGCGCCTTCCGAGGCCAACGTGTATTCTCCGTCATCGTAAAACTCGGAACTCGCGCAATCCAGCGCCAACGCAATATCCTCGCCCGGACGGTAGCCCGCAGCTTCAATCGCTTCAATGACAATCTTGATCGCCGCCTCGTGCTTGGGCAGGCGCGGTGCAAAGCCACCTTCGTCGCCCACTGCTGTGGCAAAGCCGCGGTCGCGCAACAGTTTCTTCAGCACCTGAAACACTTCGGCGCCGTAACGCAACGCCTCTTTGAATGTGGGCGCGCCGATGGGCACGATCATGAATTCCTGCAAATCCAGACTGTTGTCGGCATGCACGCCGCCGTTGATGACGTTCATCATCGGCACTGGCATCGCCATCGGGCCTGCGCCACCAAGGTAACGATGCAGCGGCAAGCCGGATTCCTCCGCTGCCGCCTTGGCCACCGCCATCGACACCGCCAGTATGGCGTTAGCTCCCAGCCGTGATTTGTTTTCGGTGCCGTCAAGGTCGATCAAGGTTTTATCAATGAACCCCTGTTCGGTGGCATCGACTCCGATGACGGCCTCGCAAATTTCAGTATTGACGTTTTCAACCGCTTTCATCACGCCCTTGCCGCCGTACCGTTTGGCGTCGCCATCGCGCAGTTCCATCGCTTCGCGGCTGCCGGTGGAGGCGCCGGAGGGCGTGGCTGCCCGCCCCATCACCCCGGATTCCAGCAACACATCGGCTTCGACCGTGGGATTGCCGCGTGAATCCAGAATCTCTCTTGCGATAACATCGACAATTGCGCTCATGGTATTTTCCTGACGGAGTGTGTTTGTCTTTTTCTTTACGAAACCAGATTTTCCGCGAAGCCCGCCTGCTTGGCCAGCGTGTCCAACTGTTTTAGGGTTTGCATCAATACTTTCATGTGTTGCAGCGGCCACGCATTGGGGCCATCCGAAAGCGCTTTCTCCGGATTCGGGTGTGTTTCCATGAAAATACCCGCGATACCAGAGGCCACCGCCGCACGCGCCAACACCGGCACGAATTTGCGTTCGCCGCCGCTGGCGTGCCCCTGCCCGCCCGGCAATTGCACCGAATGCGTGGCATCAAACACCACCGGACAGCCAGTGTCGCGCATTACCATCAACGAACGCATGTCGGAAATCAGGTTGTTATAACCAAACGTCGCGCCGCGTTCGCACACCATGATGTTGTCCGCGTTGCTGGTGCTGCGCGCTTTATCAACGACGTTTTTCATATCTGCCGGTGCTAAAAACTGCCCTTTCTTGATATTCACCGGCTTGCCCGCGCTTGCCACCGCGCAAATAAAATCGGTTTGGCGGCACAGAAACGCGGGGGTTTGCAGCACGTCCACGACGGATGCCACGGCTGCGATTTCACTAGCGTCATGCACATCGGTCAGCACCGGCACGCCGATCTCGCGGCGCACGTCGCCGAGAATTTCCAGCCCTTTGTCCATACCCAAGCCGCGAAACGACTTGATCGAGCTGCGATTGGCCTTGTCGTAGGAAGCCTTGAAAATAAACGGCACGCCGACCTCAGCACAGATCGCCTTCAACGTGCCGGCGACATCCATCGCCAACTGCCGCGACTCGACCACACACGGCCCTGCTATCAGGAACAAGGGTTTATCCAGCCCGACATCAAATCCGCACAACTTCATGGTGGCCGCCTTACGCGATGTTTTTCAACGGGATATCCGGCGCAATCATGGCCTCGCCGGGTTTTGCATTCGCAGTCGCACTTAAGGTCGCGGCCTGCACAAACGCCTTGAACAGCGGATGTCCGGCGCGCGGCGTGGACGTGAATTCCGGATGAAACTGGCAGGCCACGAACCACGGATGATTCGGCAATTCGATCATTTCGCACAACCCGTCTTTCGCCGACAAACCACTGACCCGCAGCCCCGCCTGCCGGATGCGCGCAAGGTAATGGTCGTTGACTTCATAACGATGACGATGGCGCTCTGAAATGCGTTCGGCGCCATACACCTTGCGCGCGACCGAACCTTCCTCCAGCACACATTCCTGCCCGCCCAGACGCATGGTGCCGCCCAGATCGGATTTTTCGCTGCGCTGCTCGACGCGCCCGTCGCGATCCTGCCATTCGGTAATCAGCGCAATCACCGGATGCGGCGTTTGCGGATCAAATTCGGTGCTGTGCGCGCCCTCCAGTGCCACCACGTTGCGCGCGTATTCAATCACTGCGAGTTGCATGCCGAGGCAAATGCCGAGATAGGGAATTTTGTTTTCGCGCGCGTAGCGTATAGCGCGGATTTTTCCTTCGACGCCGCGCTTGCCGAAGCCGCCCGGCACCAGAATCGCATTCATACCGACGAGAGAATCCGTGCCGTTTTTCTCGATGGTCTCGGAATCGATGTAATGGATGCGGGCCTTGGCGCCGGTGTGAATGCCAGCGTGGATCAACGCCTCAGACAACGATTTGTAGGACTCCGTCAGATCAACATACTTGCCGACCAGCGCGATACTCACCTCGCGTTGCGGATGTTCCAGCTTGTAGATCAACGATGTCCAGCTTGAAAGATCGGCCGGCGGCGGATTCATGTCGAGCTTGCGACAAACGATTTCATCCAGACGCTGCTCGTGCAGCGCGCCGGGAATTTTGTAAATGCTATCGATGTCCACCGCGGAAATCACCGCCTCTGCCAGCACATTGGTAAAGAGCGCGATTTTGCGTCTCTCGTCATTCGGCAACGGGCGATCAGCCCGGCACAGCAGCACATCGGGCTGGATACCAATCTCGCGCAGCTCTTTGACCGAGTGTTGCGTGGGCTTGGTTTTGATTTCGCCCGCCGACGCGATATACGGCACCAACGTCAGGTGGATGTAACACACGTTTTCGCGGCCGAGCTCAATGCCCATCTGGCGAATGGCTTCAAGGAACGGCAGCGACTCAATGTCACCCACTGTGCCGCCGACTTCTACCATCGCGACCTCGGCATCACCGGCACCGCGCTTGATGAACAGCTTGATTTCGTCGGTGATATGCGGGATCACCTGCACCGTGCCGCCGAGATAATCGCCGTGGCGCTCTTTGCGGATGACGCTTTCGTAGATTTGGCCGGTGGTGAAGTTGTTCTGCTTGGTCATCTTGGCGGAGATGAAGCGCTCGTAGTGACCCAGATCGAGATCGGTCTCCGCGCCATCTTCGGTGACAAACACCTCGCCGTGTTGAAACGGACTCATGGTGCCCGGATCCACATTGATGTAGGGATCCAGCTTCAACATTGTCATTTTGACGCCGCGCGATTCGAGGATGGCGGCGAGAGAGGCGGCAGCGATACCTTTGCCAAGTGAGGAGACAACACCACCAGTGACAAAGATATATTTGGTCATTTCATGTTTTACCGTTTACCCATTTTATCGTAAATTCCCCGTGCGTCCAATGCATTTTGCAGTCGTGTGATGCCGACTCACGCGTCCTTCCGTCCCTGCTTGGCCAGATAAAGCCAAGTCTCGACCACGGTATCCGGGTTCAACGAAATACTCTCGATGCCCTCTTCCACCAACCACTGCGCGAGGTCGGGATGATCCGATGGCCCTTGTCCGCAGATGCCTACATACTTACCGGCCTTGCGGCACGCTTGTATCGCCAGATGCAGCATGTGCTTGACCGCCGGGTCGCGCTCATCGAAGCCCTCGGCGATGAGGCCGGAGTCGCGATCCAGCGCGAGTGTCATTTGCGTCATGTCGTTGGAGCCGATGGAAAAGCCATCGAAGTGTTCGAGAAACTGATCCGCCAGCACGGCGTTGGAAGGTATCTCGCACATCATAACTATGCGCAAACCGTTGTCGCCGCGCTTCAAGCCGCTGGCGGCCAGCAAGTCGAGCACTTGTTTGGCCTCTGTCACGGTGCGCACGAACGGTACCATCAGTTCCACGTTGGTGAGGCCCATCTCGTCACGCACTTTTTTCATCGCGCGGCATTCGAGTTCGAATGACTTTCTGAAACTGTCGGAGATGTAGCGCGACGCACCGCGAAATCCCAGCATGGGGTTTTCCTCGTACGGCTCGTACTTGCTCCCGCCAGTGAGACTGGAGTATTCGTTGGATTTAAAATCCGACAACCGCACAATCACCGGCTTGGGCCAGAACGCCGCGCCCAAGGTCGCGACCCCTTCCACCAGCTTCTCGACGTAAAACGTCACCGGGTCTTTGTACCCGGCGCTGTGCTCCTCGACGGCGGTTTTCAGATCGGCAGGCAAATCCGGATACGCCAGAACGGCTTTCGGATGCACGCCGATCATCCGCGCGATGATGAACTCCAGGCGTGCCAGACCCACGCCTTCGTTGGGCAGGCGGCGAAATTCAAATGCCAGTTCGGGGTTGCCAACGTTCATGGTGATTTTCACCGGTGACTTGGGCATCGCATTCAGTGACAAGTCGATCACTTCCACGTCCAGCTTGCCGCGATACACAAAGCCGGTATCGCCCTCCGCGCACGACACCGTGACCTCCTTGCCGTCTTTCAGCACACGGGTCGCATCGCCGCAGCCCACCACGGCAGGCACGCCAAGTTCTCGCGCAATAATCGCCGCGTGACAAGTGCGGCCGCCGCGATTGGTGACGATGGCCGAGGCGCGTTTCATCACCGGTTCCCAATCCGGATCGGTCATGTCGGTCACCAGCACGTCGCCGTCGCGCACCCTGTCCATTTCGGCGGCGCTGCTCACCAAACGCACCGGGCCGCTGCCGACACGCTGACCGATGGCGCGGCCCGTCGCCAGCACTTCGGAGCGATCTTTCAATCGATAGCGCCGCAAGGTATCGACGTTTTCACTGGCCTTCACCGTCTCGGGCCGCGCCTGCAAAATATAAAGCTGACCGTCAATGCCGTCACGGCCCCATTCGATATCCATCGGACGCCGGTAATGCTTTTCGATAATCATCGCGTAACGCGCCAGCGTTTCGACTTCGGCGTCGCTGATGGAAAACTTGCGCCGGTCGGCTTCCGGCACCGGTTCGGTTTTGACCGAGCGGTCCTTCTGGCGTGACGCGTCATACACCATGCGCACGGCTTTGGACCCCATGCCGCGTCGCAGTATCGCTGGTCTATTATTCGTAAGTGATTGTTTATAAACATAAAATTCATCAGGGTTCACCTGCCCCTGCACCACCGTTTCGCCCAAGCCGTAGGCCGAGGTGATGAATACCACCTGATCGAAACCCGATTCGGTATCGATGGTGAACATCACGCCGGAGGCGCCCAAGTCGCTCCTCACCATGCGTTGCACCGCCGCCGACAGCACCACTTCCTCGTGGATAAAACCCTTATGCACGCGATACGAAATCGCGCGGTCGTTATACAACGACGCGAACACATGCTTGATCGCTTCGAGCAAATTGTCGAAGCCATGTACGTTAAGAAAAGTTTCTTGCTGGCCGGCAAACGAGGCATCGGGCAAATCTTCCGCCGTGGCCGACGAGCGCACCGCGAAGGTCACTGCCGGCCCCGCTTCCTTTTCCAGCTTGTGATAGGCGTCGCTCACCGCCACGTCCAGCGCGCCTGAAAACGGCTGCTCCACGATCCAGCCGCGTATTTCCTTGCCCGCCACGGCCAATGCGTTCACGTCCTCCACGTTCAGCGTCGCCAGCCGCGCCTCGATGCGCTTGTCCAATCCGCCATGCGCCAGAAAATCACGAAACGCATGTGCCGTCGTCGCGAAACCGCCCGGCACACGCACGCCGGACTCCGCGAGACAGCCGATCATTTCGCCCAGCGACGCGTTCTTGCCGCCGACCGTACCGACGTCGCTCATGCGTAAACGGGATAATTCGAGTACGTAAGCGGATGTGCTCATGTTCGTATTCCTGAGTGGGCGCTGCGAGTGAAAAGCAGTATAGTACCAAGAATGGCGCGACGCAACATTCTTGCTGAATGATGACAAACAAACGCAGTTCTTTTTTCGTCTCCGACCGCACCGGCATCACCGCCGAAATGCTGGGCCATAGCTTGCTCACGCAGTTCGACGGCCTGATCCTGAACGAGACTACACTGCCTTTCATCGATAGTCTTGATAAAGCGCAAGAAGTGGTGCAAAGAATTAATGGGGCCGCTATCGCGGATGGCGTGCGCCCAATCATTATCAGCACGCTGGCCAACACCGCGATTGCCGCCGAAGTCGGCAAGGCGAACGCATTGTTTCTAGACTGCTTTCAGATTTTTATCGCGCCACTCGAATTGGAACTGGGCTCGCGCGCCTCGCACGAGATCGGGCGCACCCACAACGTCAACGACATCGTCAACTACTATAAGCGCATGGAATCGGTGAACTACACGTTGTCGCACGACGACGGCGTGTCCACGCGGGATTTGTCCGAGGCCGACGTGATTCTGGTCGGCGTGTCGCGCTGCGGAAAAACACCGACCTGCCTCTACCTGTCGATGCAATTCGGCATACGCGCGGCGAACTACCCGCTGATCCCCGAGGACTTCGGCGATCGCCAACTGCCCGCCACACTGCGCCCACTGCGCGCCAAACTCTACGGTCTGACCATCACGCCAGCGCGCCTGCATCGCATCCGCAGCGAGCGCCGCCCCAACAGCACCTATGCCGATTTGAAGAATTGCGAACACGAAATCCGCGAAGCCGAAGCCATGATGCGCCATGAGAAGATTCCGTTTCTGGATGCCACCGCCAAGTCGGTGGAGGAGCTGGCGACTACCATCATGCAGCAGGCTAAGCTGGAGCGGCGGATTTATTGATCGCGGAAAATCACTCCCCCGTTGGCCGGTCAAAAGCCGCCACCTTTGACCACCTCAAAAGCCGCCACCTGAGAAGCGTGTAATGTTGCCCTAAAAGGCATCGTTATGAACGCTTACCGGAGATTCCGGCAGGACGTTAACTTCTCCGATTGACGAAGGAGGTACAGGGTGAACGTCTTGAAACCACATTTGCAAACAACGGTATCCACGCCGCTGGGTGCAGGCAAGAGCCACCGCGAGATTTCACGAGTCACGCACGTCGATCGCAAAGCAATTAGCAGGCTTGCACAGCGTATTTCGCAGGATCAGTCAAAAGCCGCCGGGGTGACCACCACCGGCTCGAGCGGTCAAAAGCCCCCAACCCAACCACCGGCTCCGAGTCGACAAATGGGCTCGGCATGCGAGCCACACTGCCTGCTCATACAAGCGCAGCTTAGGCTATATCGTAACTTCCCCGCCATCTACCAGGATCTGGTGGATCAGTTCGGCTTTAGCGCCAGCTACAACAGCGTCAAGCGCTTCGCCGCCACGCTGGTCGAGCAAGATCCACAGCAGTTCGATCGTCTCGAATTTGCCCCCGGCGAGGAAGTACAGGTGGACTATGGCGAGGGCGCCTTGACGCTGGTTCCCGGTAGCGCGCGTTATCGCAAGCCTCGCTTGTTTGTGATGACCTTGCGGTTTTCACGGCGCAGCTTCCGGCGCGTGGTATGGAAATCCAGCAAAGAGGTGTGGGCCCAACTGCACGAGCAGGCCTGGCGCTATTTTGGAGGCTGTCCTCAGTATTGCGTTCTGGACAACCTTAAAGAAGGCGTGATCAAGCCTGACCTGTATGAGCCGCAACTCAATTCCCTTTACGCCGCCGTGCTCGCCCAATATGGCGTCGTGGCGGATCCGGCACGCGTCCGTGATCCGAATCGCAAGGGTACCGTGGAGCAGGCAATTCAGCATGCCCAGAGCACGGCGCTCAAAGGCAAACGCTAGGCCTCAATTGAACAACAGAACGAGTTTCTTGAGCACTGGGGAAGACGTGGGCGGCACAGCGCATTCACGGCAGCGTCAAACGCCAGGTCGAAGGCATGTTCCAGGAAGAACGACCGCACCTCAGAGCATTGCCATTGCAAGATTTCCAGTATTTTACCGAGGCTACCCACACCGTGTGGGACGACAGCTGCGTGCGCGTTGACCACAGCAGTTACGCCGCCCGTCCTGCCCTCATCGGCACCCGTGTTCTGGTGCGCCTGTTCGAGCACCATCTCAAGATCCGCGATCTGCGCACGCAGGGCCTGCTGCGCACCCACACTCGTGCTTCCACGCGCGGCAGCGTCGTTTTGCCGGACAACGAGCGCCTCTTCAATCCCTCGCGCGAAACCAGGCGCATTCTAGCCAAAGCCAAGGCGATCGGGCCGGCCACTGATCAGTTGTGTCAGAGCCTGTTCAACAGCGAGGGGCGCGTCGGTCAGCGCAAGCTGTGGGGCATTGTCGGCCTGGTCAAACGCTATCCGCGACGGCTCATCGAGCAGGCCTGCGCGATGGCCCTGTATGAGGGCGTGCGCAGCTACAAACAGATTATGGCCCAGACCGAACGTCTGCTGGCCCAAGTGTATTTCAGCAAACAATTTGGGGTGCTTGCCTTCCGTTCTCGGCTGGCATCGGGCAGTGATGTCATTGACGCAGGCGATGCCACTTTGATGTTCATGGATGCACCTGGCGGGCGAACTCTACAAATCTATGAGCGGCACTCAGATGACGCATGTGCCCTAGGTGTCCCTGGCCGTGGCGACACAGGATCGGCTGGCCGGGCGCACGCAACTGATGTTCCAGTTGATGACCGGCATCGCGCAACTTGTCAAAGCCGACCGCGTGCGCGCTGTCGCCGTGTTATCGGTCAAACGCTCCACCGCACTGCCCGATGTGCCCACCAAGGCGGAAGCTGGCATGAAGGGACTTGAGTCGTCCGCGTGGTTCGGCGTGCTCGCGCCCAAGGGGACGCCCAGGCCCATCGTCGCCAAGCTAAATCGCGACATCAATGGTCTGATCGCAGACCCGACGTTCAACAAGCGGCTGATCGATTTCGGCGTTGAGCCGATGGGCGGATCAACGCAAGACTTCGAGCGATATCTGGATGCGTAAATCAAGAAATGGGGCGACGTGGTGCGTGTATCCGGGGCAAAACTGGATTAGTGTTCACAACACGGCAGACTATCCTGTATCATCACTTCGTAACCATTCTTGGAGTCAAGCCACCATGGGTTTTTATATTTTCTACGCCGTCGCTATCATTGTCCTGATCCTGCACTTCACCGGCTGGCTCAAGCGCAACAATCTGGAATGGATCGTGCTAGTGCTTGCGGTGGCGACGCTTCCGGCGGTGATTTTCCTGAAGTGAATTCCGCGCTGTCGACTTGCAGGCTTTCATTTCAGTATTAGGCTAGCCCCGCTCAACAGCAGCATCCCCGCCAGCAGTCGTGTAAATGCCTCGGTGCTGATGCGCGCGGTCAGTTTTTCTCCCATCCAAGTGCCGAGCAGCATGAAGGGCAGCATCACCGCCACCAGCGCCAGCGTGCTTTGCGTGTAATACCCCGCCAGGGTGTAGCCGCCTATACGCGCCATCATTTCCACGAACCACAGCGCCGCCAGCGTCGCGCGAAATGCGTTTTTGTCCGCGCCGCGCGCATGCATGTAAATCACCACCAGCGTGCCGCCACCGCCGCCGAACAGCGTATCGATAAACGCGCCCAGAAAACCCAGTGGCCAAGCCCACTTTTCCGATAGCCGCAATTGCCGCATGCCGATCCATTGCGTGATCTGCATATAGGCCGCATAGGACACCAGGAATCCGCCCAGCAGCTTGGTCAGCAGGCGGTTATCCAATATCGTAAAAAGATACAATCCGCCGACCACACCCACGAGGGTCGGCAGCAACAAGCGCCGGAATTCCTCCCACAGCACCTGGTGCCGGTCACGCAGGGTCAGCAGAATAAACAGCACGAACACAATCAGGCCCGTCACCGGCACCACGATGGTCATCGGGAACAAAAACGCGAGAAAAGGCGTGGCGACCAGTCCCGCGCCAAAGCCCGACATGCCGCGCACCACGTAGGCACCGAACACAATGCCGGCGGCCCACGCCAGTTGCATCATGGAAAAAGCATCGAGCATGTTATTTAAAAACCAGCAAGATACCACTGACGAAAATGACACAGCCCACCGCCTGATTGAAGCGGCGCTGATTAAAGCGCTGCACCACGCGATTGCCCAGGTAGCCGCCGAGCAACATCAGCGGCAGGCCGATCAGCAGCAGCTTCAACGTGGTCTCGGTATACAGTCCCATGAGAACGTAGCCGGTGATACGCGTAAAGCCCAGCGCTATCATCAACATAGTCAGTGTGGCGCGAAAACAGTCTTTTTCGATCTTCAGCGCGTTCAGATACATCACGAACACCGGCCCCGCCGCGCCGCCGAACAACGAGCCGATAGCCCCGCCCACAACACTCAGCACGGCGGCCAGCGGCGTCAACCAGCGCCGCGGGATGGCCGGCATTTCTCCCGATGAGTAGAGCATGTACGTGGCATAGGCCAGAATAAAAACGCCGAAGACGCGCTTTAACGGCGCTGAATCGATATGCGCCAGCAAGGCAATGCCGATGGCCGCGCCCACCACCGCATACGGTGCAATACGCGCGAGTTCCCGCCACCCGACCTTGCGCCAATGCGTGCCGCCATACAACACCGAAGCGATGGTGTTCAGTGCGGAGGTAAACGGCACCACCGTCGCCAACGGCGCGATCAGCACCAGCAAGGGCACCGCGACGATGCCGCCGCCGAATCCCGCGCCGCCGCGCACCGCAAAACCCAGCGTCACGGCAATCACGAACAACGCGTAATCTGCGACGCCAAATGTATCCATATCAGCCCGTACCCGCCGCCGTCTGGCGCGCGCTGGCCGCACTCAGCAGCAAAAACAAAAATCCGCCGAGCGCGAACACTGTGAGCAGGCCAAAGGTGATCGCATAACTGCCGTTGATGCGATAGATCAGTGCAAACAACGCCGGGCCGATGAGGATGCCCGCGAAGTTCCACACCATCGCGCCACTGGTGGCGATGCTCACTTTGCCCGGCGGGCTGAGCCGTGCGACTTCCGCCAGAAACAAACCGTTCCAGCCGATGGCCGACGCGCCGAACACCAGAAACAGCAGCGCCATCAGCGCACGCGGCCACTGCGGCGTGACCAGCGCCATCACCGCGCAGCACACCACCATCACCGCGCTCAGTTTAATCAACAGGCCGAGACAATTGCCAAAGCGATCCGCGATCCAGCCCCACGCGATGCGCCCGGTCACCCCCGCGCCCTGTGCCACCGACAGCATCACCCCCGCCGCCACCAAGCCGTAGCCCGCCTCTCCCACCAGCATGGTCACGGCGAACGAACTCAGGCAAAGCTGCACGCCCGACATGAACAACGACGCCGCCGACAGCCAACGCAATTGCAGCATGCTCCACAAAAGCGTCATGCCTTCGCGCGCCTGCGCGCGCGCCCCGCCCGATTGCGCCGAACGATCGTCGTCCCAGGTGGCACGCACTACTTGCAGCGCGGCAATCATCAACATCGCAAAAATCATTACCAGCACAATCGCCCAGCGCCAGCCGAAGAACAGCGTCACCGGCGGCGCGATCAGCGCCATCAGCATCCACCCCGCCGGCACGCAGGTTTGCTTGATCGAAAACACCAGATTGCGCCGCTTGGGCGGGCTAAAACGAAACAACACATGCGCGCCCGCCGGCGTCATCACGCTCATCGCCGCCCCCAGTAATATCGAGGCGATCACCAGTGCCGTGATGCCGCTCATCAAGGCCAGTGCCAGCGCGGCCACGCTCAACAGCAGCCCAGCTTGAATCGCGCGGCAGGCGCCATGGCGCGTCACCATCCAGGTGAGAAACGGCGAGGTCAGCGTGGCCGCGCCGTAGATCAAACTCATCTGGTAGCCCACCAGCGACGGCTCAACGCCCAATTCGGCGGCAAGTTTGGGCGCGATCACCGGGAATACCGCAATGCCCATAACCGTGCCGATTTGCGCGAGCGTGGTGAGCGCCACCACAGTGACGACCATGCCTGTCGTAACCCGCGAATTGTCGGATAGGACGGGTTCAGTGGGCACGATGGAGGAAAATGAGAATGGCAAACCCTAAAAATTAACGATTATAGCCGTGCGCAGCACTCTGCGGCCTGCGGGATTTGCTATGATCTTCACAGAATGCGGACACTCATTCGATACCTGTTCGCTTTGCTGCTCGTGTACTCGGTCTTGCCGGCGCAGGCGCAAACACGCGCCGCCACCGGCGAAGAAACCCGCCTCGCTCTGGTCATCGGCAATAGCAGCTACAAGGATTCACCGCTCGCCAATCCGGTCAACGACGCCAACGCTATCGCGAAAACGCTGCAAGGCCTGGGTTTCAAAGTCATCCTGCGCACCAATGCCACGCAAAGCCAGATGCGCCAGGCGGTGCGTGAATTCGGCGATGCACTGCATACTCACCGCGATATCGGCCTGTTTTACTTTGCCGGGCACGGCGTGCAGATCAATAGCCGAAATTTTCTGATCCCGGTGGGCACGGACATCCGCCGCGAGTATGCGGTCGAAGACCAATCCGTCGATGCCGAGAGCGTATTGTCGATGATGCAAAGCGCGCGGGCGCGGGTGAACATCGCGATCCTTGATGCCTGCCGCAATAATCCGTTTGCGCGCAGTTTTCGCAACTCAACAGTGGGCCTCGGGCCGATGCCGGCGCCGGCCGGCACGTTGCTGGCCTATGCCAACGCGCCGGGCGAGGTGGCGAGCGACGGCCCGGGTGAAAATGGCCTTTACACCCAGCACCTGCTGCAGAACATGCGCGTATCTAGTCTCAAAATCGAGGACGTGTTCAAGAATGTCCGCGCCAGCGTGCGGCAGGAATCCGGCGGCAAACAAACGCCGTGGGAAAATACGTCGCTGGAAGGCGAGTTTTATTTCAACACCAATATCACGTTGAATATTCAGGCCGCTCCGGCGGGCGCTGCCGCACCAGGACTTTCGCGCGCTGATGTTGAAAGCGCGGTTTCCGCCGCACTCGCCAAGCTCCAGCAGGACGAAGCCACACGCAGACAAGCAGAGCAACTGGAAATCGAACGCACCGTGCAAGCGGCACTGCGAAAACGCGAAGAGGAAGCAACCGGGCAAGGCGCCAGGCAAGGACAGGAGGCACAAGCCGCGCGTGTCGCGATTGAGCGGCTTAACCAGGAACTGGCGGATTTGCGTGCCGCACGACAAGCCCAGCCCACCTCGACGCCAACGCCACCCAGTATCACATCCGGCATTGCCGCAACGCCCAAACCAGCCGCACCACTGCAATTGGCATTGGCCGCGCCGGTTTCAGTCGGGCAACCCATCGAGCTTCCGGAGTTGGCGATAGGTAACCGATGGCACTATCAGGTAACCGACCTTTATACCGGCATCGCGCAACGCATGGCCGTAGAGGTGCAGTCCATCATCAGCAGTCGCATTTACACACAACTCGGCAATGGCGGTATTCAGGTTTGGGATCGTCACTGGAATCTGATGCGGGGCGGTGGCACGGACTATTCGGCCGCTTATCCGAATTTGCAGTTTCCGCTGGTCAGCGGAAAAAAATGGACTAGCGAGTTGAACTATCCGTAACAACGGCGTCGAGTGGCGACAACAGAACTCAGGGCACATCGTAGGCTGGGAAAAATTAACAGTGCCCGCAGGAACCTTTGACGTGGTTAAAATCGAAATACGCGGCTTTTGGCGGCTGAATAATTCGGATCGTTTTAGGACAGCATCCGGCACATTCATCGAGTTGCTATATTACGCTCCACAAGTGCGTCAATTCATCAAGCGCCAAATAAACAGAAATAGTTCAGGCCTTGGCAGCTATCCGTTGCGGGAACGCTGGGAACTGGCCGAAGTTTCACTGTAGCGGGGTCAACGCCGCGGCTCAGTCGGCGTCGCACCGTAATAGGACACATCCACCAACGCCGGCTGCATCTGCCTAAACTCCACCGGCACAAAATCATAGCCGTCGTGCGGCGCATGTACGATCAGGAAAAATGCCTCGTCGGTCTTGCTGGGATTAAACACCTCGTGCCGCACGCCCGGCGGCATGGCGCAGAACGCACCGGGCTTTAATTCAAAAATGCCGTGGCCGTGCTGGCCTTCGTAACGAATCTCCAGTAGTCCCTTGACACCCACGAACAGGTCATACACGCGCGAATGCAGATGACGCGGCACGCCCGATCCCGGCGCCACCTTGAAAACTGCGGTTTGCACCGCGCCGTCTTCGTGCATGATGCCCTTGTCGCAGCCGGGGCGGCGCGAGGCGAAGTCTATCTTGGTAATGTCGTCCACCTTGACCACCGGTTGCTGGGCCATGTTCTATTCTCCTGAAATACGCTATCGGTAAAGCACGATCATCGCATACTGTCGCCATTGAGTCAGCCCGCAAAAGCCCGGATAATGCGAACCTCCCGCACGTCCACGAAAAGACATGGAGTCAGCAGATGAAAGCAGTTGTATTGCACGAACACGGTGGTCTCGACAAACTGCAACTGGTGACGGATTTCCCCGATCCCGTAGTTACGGAAGGCCACGTGGTGATTCGCGTCGGCGCCACCTCATTCAACTACCACGATGTATTCACCGTGCGCGGCATGCCGGGCATCAAGGTGCCTTTCCCGATGATTATCGGCCTCGACATCGCGGGCGAAATCCTCGAAGTCGGTAATGGCGTGACCGGCTGGAAAAAAGGCGGCCGCGTGCTGGTCAATCCGCTGAACAAGAAAAAGGGCCTGATGGGCGAGATGATGCACGGCGGCCTGGCGGAAAAATGTCTAGTGGCGGCCGATCAGTTGATTGCCATGCCGTCCAATGTGAGCTTCGAGCAGGCGGCATCGCTTCCGGTGGCCTACGGCACGGCACACCGCATGATTGTCACGCACAACACGATCAAAAAAGGCGACAAGGTGCTGGTGCTGGGCGCAAGCGGCGGTGTCGGCACCGGCTGCGTGCTGCTCGCCAAACAACGGGGTGCGGAAGTGATTGCCTGCGCTTCCAGCGCGGACAAAATCCAGCGCCTGAAAGACCTCGGCGCGGATCACGTCATCAATTACAAAGACACCGACTTCTCGAAATGGGCGATTGAGAAATTCGGCAAGCCGCAACGCCGTAACAACGAAGGCGGCGTGGACGTGGTGATTAACTTCACCGGCGGCGACACTTGGGGGCCGACGCTGCGCTGCGTCAAACGCGGCGGCAAAATTCTGGTGTGCGGCGCAACGGCAGGCTACGACCCGAAAGAAGACCTGCGCTACGTGTGGAGCTTTGAACTGCAAATCATCGGCTCCAACAGCTTCTACGACGACAACCTGAAAGCGCTGATGGACATGATTCAGCAAGGCACGATGAAACCGGTGATCGACGAAGTGCTGCCGCTGGAACGCGCCGCCGAGGGATTGCGGCTGATTGAGAATCGCGAGGTGTTTGGTAAGGTCATCATAAAACCATAACTACCTGTTTTAAAACGTTATTTTTGCAATGCCTATGAACGCGCCAACCATCGCCTGCCCCGAGCCGCGCGGGCATGCAGGCAATCTTGGTCTGCTGTTTGCCGCGCATGCCGCCAGCGAACGGGCCGCGATCATTGACCTGCGTGACCCCAATCAGCCGCGTACCGTCAGTTTTCGGGAGCTCGATGGCCTCTGCAATGCCGTCGCGCGCGGCTTGGTGCGCGCGGGCCTCAAACCCGGCGATCGTATCGGCATTCTGTCGCAGAACCGCGTTGAGTTTGTCGCTACGCTGTTGGGCGCGATGCGCACGGGTGTGATTCCGGTGCCGGTCAACATCAAGCTTGCGGCGGATACAGCGCATTACATCCTCAACGACGCCGGCGCGACATGTGTGTTTCTCGAAAGCGCCTATCGCAAACTCTGTCCGCCGAATGTGACTACGATTGAATACGGCAGCGCGTTCGAGGCGTTTCTTGATCCCGGTGCCTTTACCGTGTTTGAGCCCGCGCCCGATTCGGTGGCCATTCAACCGTATACCTCAGGCTCCACCGGTCGTCCCAAGGGCGTGCTGCTCACGCACTACGGCCAAAACTGGAGCCGCCTGATCCTTGCGCACACACGCGGCACGAATGAGACTAACGTGATTCTGGTGGCAGCGCCCCTCTATCACAAGAACGCGCTGAACGCTGTCAAGCAGGGCCTCACCGCCCAAGCGCAACTGGTGCTGTTGCCACAGTTCAATATCGAGCGTTACATTGAGGCTATGGGCCGCTACCGCGCCACGGTGATCTCTGGCGTGCCTACGATGATGTCGATGATTCTCACGCGGCGTGATTTGCTGGCGCAAATCGACACTTCCAGTGTGCGCACAGTGATGATGGGCTCCGCGCCCTCCTCCGCGCAATTGCTGGTAGAACTTAAAACCGTGTTCCCCAACGCCGAGGCGCTGGTGGTATATGGCGTCACTGAAGGCGGCCCGGTGCCGCTGGGTCCGCACCCCGAGGGCAAGCCGCGTCCGCCCGGCTCCATCGGTGCGCCGTATCGAGGTACCGAGGCTAAGCTAGTGAATGGCCCGAATGAAATGGAAGGCGAGCTGATGCTGAAAAATCCCGGCATCCTGCTCGGCTATCACAACTTGCCTGCCGAATCCGCCAAGCGCGTGCGCGACGGCTGGTACTACACCGGCGACATTGCCCGGCGAGACGCGGAGGGCTTTTATTATTTTGTCGGGCGCACCGACGACATGTTTGTCTGCGGCGGCGAGAATATTTTTCCGATTGAAGTCGAGTCGCTGCTGGAAAAACACCCGGCGGTGCATCAAGCCTACGTGATGCCCTTCGCGCACGCGCTGAAGGACAAAGTGCCCTACGCCTTTGTGGTGCCGCGCGCGGGTAAGACAGTCAGTGAAGACGAACTAAAACAATTCGCGCTCGCGCACGG
>CAWUUY010000404.1:0-6106 GCA_963924885.1 uncultured Burkholderiales bacterium
TGTATGGAAGTGTCGTGATGGAAGTGGAAGCCCACGCCTTGTTTGAAGGGCTGCATCATGCCGGCCAGCAGTTGCTGCTGAATGCCGGAAAGGGCTTGCCAGATATCTTGCGGGCCGGGCATGGCGCGATGCTTGATGAGAACTCGTTGCGTGCTATTGCATCAACCGTGCGTGAACTCGCCCACCAGCCAGATGGTCGCGATGCCCAGCGAGATCAGCAGCACCTGCTGGATGGTGGCGCGTATTTCGGGCCGCCGGTGCAGGCCGGGGATCAAATCCGCCACGGCCACGTAGAGCATGCTGGCGGCGGCCAGCGCGATCAGCGTGTTCACCCATTGCTGCATGGTTTGCAACGCAAAGTAGGCGAGCAAACCGCCCACCACCATCGCCGCACTCGACAACAGATTGAGTATGAACGCGTATTTTTTGGTGTAACCGGAATGCAGCAGAATCAGGAAATCGCCGACTTCTTGCGGTACCTCGTGCGCAATGATGGCCAGCGCGGTCACGATGCCTAGTTGCGTGTCGGCCATGAACGCCGCCGCGATCAGCACGCCGTCGACGAAATTGTGAAACGTGTCGCCGATCAGGATCATCGTGCCGCTGCGACCGTGGTCGTGTTGGTGCGCGACATTGACCGCCGGAGGAGGTGTGTGGGGGTGCCCGTCGTGCGGATCGTGCGCTTCACATTCCTCGATATGGCAATGCCGCCACAGCACGAGTTTTTCGAGGATGAAAAACAACAGCAAGCCGCCGAGAATGGTGGCGGCGGTGGTTTGCAGATTGTCCGAGGTGTTAAACGCGTGCGGCAGCAACTCGATAAATACCGCGCCCAGCAGCGCGCCGACGGCGTAGCTGATGAGGACCGAGACTTGCGACGCGCTGGCGCGCGAGGCAATCAGCCAAGCGCCGAAAACGGACGCAACGCCGCCGGCGATGGTCGCTGCGAGAATCCAAGTAAGCGTAGTCATGAATAATGCGCGAGTCGACACGCAAGGGTATCGACCTAATGGAAAGCACTAGGGAACGTGTGATTATACGTTAATTCAAGGACTTATTGACGCCAGATCAACGCCGCCATGCGTCCGGTGACCTTATCGCGGCGATAGGAGAAAAAGCGCGCGGGATGGGTGTAAGTGCAAAGGCTGCCGCCGTACACCTGCGTCACGCCGGCGCGTATCAGGGCGTGCCGCGCGAGGGTGAATAAATCTGCGAGCCATTTATCGGGGGCGTGCCCTACGAAGGCTGCCTTGGCGTGCGCGTCCGCCAAGGTGAAGGCGTCATAAACGTCCTTGCCGACTTCAAACGCGGTAGGCCCGATGCCGGGGCCGATGTAGGCGAGCACATCCGCCGGGTCGTCACCCGCGTCTTTTAATACCTGCACCGTGTTGGCGATGACACCGCCCGCCAAACCTCGCCAGCCCGCGTGCGCGGCGGCGACACGCGTGCCGGCGCGGTTGGTGAACAGCACCGGCAGGCAATCGGCGATCATGATGGCGCACACAGTGCCGGCCTGGCGTCCGATGCTGGCATCGGCTTCCAGGCTTTCTCCAGTGGTATCTACGGCGTCCGCATCCACCACGCGCGCGCCATGCACCTGCCGCAGCCACTTCGGCGGCTGCGGCAAATGCTGTTGCAGTAGCGCGCGGTTTTGTTCGACGGCACGCGGATCGTCATCCGCTCGCAGTCCCAGATTGAAGCTGGCGTGCGGGCCAGTGCTGACGCCGCCGCTGCGCGTGGTGATAAAGGCGTGCACATGTGCCGGGGCGGGCCAATCGGGTTTGATCCAGTCCGTGTTCCAGTCGTGATTCATCGGCTGCTCTTCAGGCTGGCAATCAGTATGCGCATGTCCGCTGGAATGCGCGCGCTCCAGCCGCGGCGACGACCAGTGGCGGGGTGGGTGAGGGCGAGTTTTTCGGCATGCAGCGCCTGGCGGACGAAGGCGGGAATTTTTCGGTTGCCGCCGTACACCGGATCGCCCACGATCGGGTGGCCGATGGATTGCATATGCACGCGGATCTGGTGCGTGCGTCCGGTTTCGAGGCGGCAGCGCACCAGCGTGGTTTTGTCGAGGTGTTCTTCGGGTTCGTAGTGCGTGATCGCGGGCTTGCCGTTGGGCGCCACTGCCATGCGCGTACGCTGGATTTTGTGCCGGCCGATGGGGGAGTCCACCGTGCCTTCGTGCGCGACAAAGCCATGCACCACCGCGACATATTCACGGCTCACGCTGTGATCCTGCAACTGGCGCACCAGCGCGGTTTGCGCGATGAGTGTTTTCGCCACCACCAGCAAGCCGCTGGTGTCTTTGTCGATGCGATGCACGATGCCCGCGCGCGGAATTTTTTCCAGCTCAGGCGCGTGTTGCAGCAATGCGTTGAGCAGCGTGCCGTCCCAGTTGCCGCTGCCCGGATGTACCACTAGGCCGGGCGGTTTGTTGATGACGATCAGGTGCTCGTCTTCATACACCACGTCGATGGGGATATCCTGCGCGCGGAACGAGGTCGTGCGCGGGTCGGCCATCGGTGTGACGATGACTTTTTCACCGCCCCACACCTTGTGACTCGCGGCGGAAGTTTTACTGTCCAGCGTAATACGGCCGGCTTTGATCCAAGCGGTCAACCGGCTGCGCGAATGTTCAGGAAACAAACTCGCCAAAGCTTGGTCGAAACGTATGCCCGCGCTGTTCGCGGGAATCACCACGGTCAATGCGGTTGCCGATGCGTCTGGCAGTACGATCGGCGGCACATCCGGCGGCGCAACCGTTATTGAGCTATAATTTTTCAGCTTTTTAGGGATAATATTCATATGATTCGGCATAGTTTAACCATAATCGTGGCACTGCTGATGGGTTGGCAGTTGGCTGCGTGCGGAATGTTGGGCGATAAGACCGACGAAACCAAGGGTTGGTCGGCGCAAAAGCTCTATGCCGAGGCGCGCGTTTTGCTGGATGAAGGCAGCTACGAAAAGGCGATCGGTTATTACCAGAAGCTCGAAGCGCGCTTTCCCTACGGGCGTTTCGCGCAGCAGGCGCAGATTGAACTGGCCTACGCCTACTACAAGGACAAGGACGTGGCGGGTGCGACCACAGCGGCGGATCGTTTTATCAAGTTGCATCCCAACCATCCCAACGTGGATTACCTTTATTACCTCAAGGGGTTGGCGAACTTCAACGACGATCTGGGCATTTTTGGTTTTATCAGCAACCAGGATATGTCGGAGCGCGATCCCAAGGCGGCCAAGGATGCCTTTGATGCCTTCAAGGAACTGGTCACCAAGTATCCCAATAGCAAATACACCCCGGATTCTATCGCGCGTATGAACTATCTGGTGAATGCGCTGGCGTCGTATGAAATACATGTGGCGCGCTATTACATGAAGCGCAGCGCCTATCTTGCCGCCGCCAATCGCGTGCAGTTTGCGATGAAAACCTATCCGCAGGCGCCCGCGAACGAAGAGGGTTTGCTGATCATGGTCAAGGCCTACGACGCGCTGGGCATGCAGGATTTGCGCGCCGATGCCGAGCGCGTGATGATGAAAAACTATCCGAACAGCAAGTATCTGAAAGGCGGCGCCGGGCGCAGCGCGCCGTGGTGGCAAATCTGGAATTAGTCCGCGCGTGAGGCGTATGGCGTAAGGCGTAACGGCTGGCGGGCGATCGGTCGTTTATCCGCGCGCAAACGTCACCAGGTGATCCATCTCCAGCCGGATGCCGATTTTCTCGCCGATGGCGTGATTGTGGTGGCTCGGCACCAGCGACATCACGCGCCCGCCGCCGGGCAGCTCCAGCGTGTAAATAAATTGCGCACCGCGAAACGCCTTGGTGATTACCGTCGCCTGCATCGGGCTGGCGTCGTCGTGCAGTATGTCATCGGGGCGCAGCAGCACGTCCACCGTGGCGCCGGGCGTGGCGGCGATGGGCGTGTCGCCTTGTAACTCGCCGAGTTCGAGCTTGACGCGATTGCCTGCGAGCACGATGCCGGGCAGAAACGTGCCGCGACCGATGAACTCGGCAATCTCGCGGTTCGCCGGCTCGTGGTACAGCGCGTATGACGGCGTCCATTGCGCGATGCGGCCTTCCATCATCACGCCGATCTCGTCAGCGAAGGTGAACGCCTCGTTTTGATCGTGGGTGACAAGGATGGTGGTGGTGTGCTGACTTTTGAGGATGTCGCGCACTTCGATGGAGAGCCGCTCGCGCATTTCCACGTCGAGATTGGAGAACGGTTCGTCGAGCAGCATCAACGCGGGGCGCGGCGCCAGCGCGCGCGCCAGCGCCACGCGCTGTTGCTGGCCGCCGGATAGCTCGTGCGGATAGCGGTTGCCCATCGCGGCGAGGCCCACCACTTCGAGCATTTCGGCGACGCGCGTGGTGCGCGCATCAATCGTGACATTGTGCAACCCGAAGGCGACATTGCGCGCCACCGTCAAATGCGGAAACAACGCGTAATCCTGAAACACCATGCCGATGCGCCGAGCTTCGGGCGGCACGCTGAAACTGGGTCGGCTCATCACCACGTTGTTGATGCTGATTTCACCGGCGGCTACGGATTCAAAGCCGGCGATGCATCGCAGCACCGTGGTCTTGCCGCAGCCGCTAGCGCCCAGCAGGCAGGCGATGGTGCCGTCACCTAGGCGAAAGCTGATGTCTTTGAGGACATCGCGCGCGCCGTACGACTGGCTGACATGGTTGATTTCAAGGGTGCCGGACATCGGCTAATTATAATAGATTGTCGATGATAATGATTCTTGTTACAATAAATTATTGTTTTATTTCCTATACTTAGTTTAATTATTCCCTTATGGCTAGCGCGCAGGTTGATCCAATTTTTTCGCCCGTCGCCCGCTTTCCAGCGCTGCCTCGTCCCACCTGGTTGACGGTCATCGCGGTGCTGGTGGCGTGCGCCATCGCGCTACCGGTGCTGGTGGTGCTAGAAAACATTTTTGTGCCGTCCCAGGTTAGCGGAGGCACGTGGGACCACCTCGCGCAAACCGTGTTGGGCGACTACGTGGTCAACTCTTTGTTGCTGATGGCGGGTGTCGCGTTCGGTGTGATCTTCGGTGGCGTGCTAACGGCGTGGATCATCACCATGTGCCGCTTTCCGGGGCGGCGCGTATTCGAGTGGGCACTGCTGTTGCCGATGGCGATGCCAGCATACGTGATGGCCTATGCCTACACCGATCTACTGCAATTTGCCGGGCCGGTGCAAGGGTGGCTGCGCGAGGTGATGGGCTGGAGCGCTGGGCAATACGGGTTTCCCGATGTGCGTTCGCTCGGCGGCGCGGTGCTGATGTTTTCGCTGGTGCTATACCCTTATGTGTATCTGCTGGCGCGCGCGGCGTTTCTGGAGCAATCCGACAGCATGCTCGAAATGGCGCGCGTGTCGGGCTACAGCCCGTGGGGCACGTTTTTGCATGTGGCGCTGCCGCTGGCGCGTCCCGGTATTGTGGCGGGCGCGGCGCTGGCGCTGATGGAAACGCTGGCGGATTTCGGCACGGTGTCGTACTTCGGCGTGCAGACATTCACCACCGGCATTTACCGCGCGTGGTTTTCGCTCGGCGATCACACGGCGGCCGCGCAACTGTCGGCGGCGTTGCTGGGTTTTGTGTTTTTGATTTTGCTGATCGAGCGCGTGTCGCGCGCGCGCGCCAGTTTTTCCAGCAGTTCGCAGCGCAAACAATTGCGCAATGTGTATCAGTTGCGCGGCGGCTGGGTGCCGTTGGCGTTTGTGTTCTGCGCGATTCCCGTGGCATTTGGATTTTTGTTGCCAGCGGGCGTGATGCTGCACATGGCGCTCACGTCGGGGGACGCGCAGTTCGGCGCGCGTTATGTGAATCTCACCGTCAACACCGTCACGCTGGCGGCGCTGACGGCATTGCTCGCGGTGACGCTGGCGCTGGCGGTGGGTTATGCCGCGCGCGCCTCCAGCGTGGTGGTGCGCGCGGCGAACCGCATTGCCGGATTGGGCTATGCGGTGCCGGGCGCGGTGATCGCGGTGGGGGTGTTGATTCCGATCACGCGGCTGGATCATGCGCTGGGCGCGATGATCGTGTCGGCAGGTTTCACCCATCCCGGTTTGTTATTGACCGGCGGCATCGCCGCGCTGGT
>CAWUUY010000405.1:0-5157 GCA_963924885.1 uncultured Burkholderiales bacterium
TGTCGCTGGCAGAAATATTGCTCACGCCGCTGGTAAACAGCGTGCCGGTATTATTGATCGCACCGCCGCTCCAGTTAAATGCGCCGCTCACCGAGAGCGACGCAGGCCCCGAGAGCGCGCCGCCCTCCATGGTCAGACTGGGAAATGCCACGGTACCCGCCTGATTGAACGTGACGGCCCCGCCTGAAACGTTTGTTGTACCCGTGGGGTTGTACGTCGATATATTTGCAAAGATGACGTTTGCACCACTGAAATTGACGCCCGTCGTCGCAATCTGCGTCGTGCCGTTCACTGCCCTCGTCCCGGTCAGGAACTCCAGCCCGCCTGCGCCCTGATACACCGTGTTGGTATCCGTGCCTTCGCCAATTTGCAGTATGCCGCCGTTAACATTTATCACGGTCGGTCCGGAGGCATCTGATGTATTGAATACCGCTGGCAGAATGCTCACCGTGCCCGCATCACTCTTATTCAAGGTGACCTCTTGCAACGATAGCGTCCCACCGCCCGATACCGCAGCGCCACTGGGTGTAGTGATATTCAACGTATTGCCTACACCGAAATTCAGCGTACTGCTTGCAGCAATATCAATGCTGCCGGAGAGATTTAATCCACTGCTGGCCGTCCAGTTGCGCAGCAAAATCGCGGGCCCGGTGATGCTCGCGCCGCCCGTCACTGAACTACTCAGCGTTCCGCCACCTGCACCGATAGTTCCGCCCGACCAGGTAAACGCACCCGGAACTGAAATATTGGCAGTACCAGCCATCACACCGCCCGACATCTGCAACGAAGCAAGACTCACCGCCGCCTGATTGAAGGTCACGCGGCTTGCCGCATTCGATGCGTCAGAAACGGTTGTCAAACCGGTTGGCGTATAGGTGCTGGTGGAGTCCATCGTGACTACTGCACCATCGAATGTCACACCACCTGCGCCGCTGATGTTCGCATTCGTGAGCGCGCGCGTGCCGCCGCTAAAATGCAGCGAAGCGCCGAGGAGGACGTTGTAAGTCCCGTTGTTGTCGGTGCCGCCATTGGACAACTGCAGCGTGCCGGCGTTGACGTTGACCGTGCCAGTGTTGTTAAAAACCGACGAAATGACGGAAGTACCCGCGCCAGACTTATCGATGTCGCCACCGAAATCATTTTCGAATGTTCCCGCACCGGAAACCACGACACCAGTGATCGCGGTAGCAAATGACCCGCCGCGATTAAATAAGGTAGCGCCGGAGGCAATGCTAATACTACCAGTCTCCGTGACATTGAATCCGTTATAACTTTTCATATCGCGCTGCAATGTCACGGGGCCGGTAATTGATACCGGATTTGCATCAATGGTAAGCAACCCAGTACCACTGATGGTACCGCCCGACCAGGTAAAATTAATAGGTTCGATTCGGCCCGAACCGCCCAGCACGCCGCCAGAGACGATCAATGTATCTGGAAATGCGTCAATGTTAAGTGTGACGTTGTTGCCTGTTGCCACATTCATGATTTTCGCGCTTAACGACCCATCACCTGTAATTGTGGGCGACCCGGAAAAATTCACAATCCCAGATCCGCTGCCTGCGAATATGTTGGCGGCGTTAATGTTTGCACCAATAGTTGTGACCCCTCCGCCGACGCCATCGGAATCTGCAGTCAATGTGAGGTTGGCACCACTGAACGCACTCAACGTAATGCCAGCATTTACATTAATGTTGTTCATGGCGCTAATACTGAGCGCACCAGCGCCGCTGTTGGTTATTGCATTGCCTGCAGAGATAGTGACATTTCGGTCCGCAATCAGGCTCAACGAATTAGCGGAGTTGTAGGTAACAGGCGTATTTACCGTGATGTCGCCGACTCCTCCTACCGCTCCGGATGCAGTAGTTACCACCACATTAGCGCTAACCAAGGCCGCCACTAAATCCGCAGCGTTCAGAATAGACGTGGTGGTCGACGTTTCCTGGAATGTGGTGGTCGACGTTACCTGGAATTGAATATTACAGTAGAAGCAGTAGTCGTCGGAATCACTGAAACTTTCGATGTCAGTTGTTCCATTGGCCTGAATCGAGATATCCGTGGGGTCCAGCAGTAATGTGCCAACCTTCCCGTTCGGTGCCCTTGCATCAACACTTCCTCTGAAATCAAGATACCCTTTGCCAGACACCTCAACAAATCCACCGTTGCCCGATTGGCCTCCACCTCTTGCGCTAATGTTTCCGAAGAAGCGCGTCAAATCATCGCTCCACACAATCACCTTGCCGCCGTTGCCGTTCGTCAGCGCATCTGCCGCGATGGTCGCATCTGGCCCAACGTAGGTGCGAAACGCGTTCTGTATCGCCGCGTTCTTGCCTTGAAAGTCACCGCCGATCAATACCGTTCCGCCACCGGTGTCGCCGCTGGCATTCATGCTGGCGTTGCCAATTAGCCCCACCAGATTACCCAGCACGTTGATGTTGCCGCCCTGCCCCGCGATGCCCTTGGCTTCGATGTTTCCCGCCGCCAGCGTGGTATCGCCCGATTGCACGGTGACGCTGCCGCCTTGCGGCCCGTTGGCGGTGATGCTGCTGCCCGCTGCCAAGTCGATGTTCTTGCTTGCCTTGAGAGTAATGTTGCCTGCCGCATCCATGCTCACGCTGTTGGCGTTAATCGTGCCGCTGTGGTTAATCAGCCCGGCGTAGATGCCGACGCGGCCGCTGTCGCTGATGATCTGGCCGAGGTTACGCGCCGCGTTATCCGGCGCGGTAATTTCCACCCGCAGGTCGGGCGTGCCGGGGTCGACCAGTTCGACGCTGTTGCCCGCGGCAAGAATAACTTCGCCCTTGGGGCTGGTAATAATGCCGTTGTTGGTGACGGCACTGCCGACCAGGTAAACACTACCGCCGCTGCCGGTGGTGATGTTGCCATCGTTGATAAGGCTTTTACCCAAACCGTCAGTGAAGCGCATGCGTCCAGCGAGAAAATCCGCATCGCTCAGGTTCAGCGTGCTGGCGATCAGCCCGGCAACGTTGATCTGGCTGCCCGCGCCGAAGGCGATGCCGTTCGGGTTAATCAGAAACACACGCCCGTTGGAGAGCAGCGAGCCGAGTATGACCGACGGATCACCACCGGCGCCCACGCGGTTCAACACGGCGCTGGCACTGCTTTGCTGGATGAAGCGCGTGATCTCGTTAGCGCCGATGCTAAAGCTGCCCCAGTTGATGATGGTGTTGGGGCTGTTGGTAATCGTCAGCAGATTGCCGCTTTGCATAAAACTGGCCGCGCCGTGGGTGACGCCCGGGTTGGTGGGATTGGCTTGCGCCAGGCTTGCGCCGAAGCAAGCTGCTACCGCGAGCGCCGCCACCGTGGCACGAAAACCGTTGTGCAATGCGCAAAGTGTTCCGGCGGGCGGGACCGTGGTATTCCTCATGCTTACCTCCCCTGTAATGCACTTTCCAGCTTATGCACCTATCAGCTATGCGCCTGCGAGGCAAGTCCCAGCCTGACAACTGTCCAAGCCTGACAAACCTAGCCAAGCCAAACGTATCATCGTGTATTTTCACGCTTTACACAACATACCAAAATAACTATTTCGATACTTTGGGTATGGGTTGTTGTGCTCCGTGTGCTCCGGCGACAAGTTATTCGAGGGAATCAAGTGCATTTGCGCGCGACGGCATGCGCAGCGGCACAGACCTGAATAGCGGGTGGATCAGCGGTGGCCGTAAGAATGGCTTGCCGGTATCAAACAATATCTTTTAAAAACAGATACTTATATAACAACTCGCCAGTGACGATTACTTGCCGCGCTGCCGTCGCACCTCCGCCAGGCAAATCCCCGCCGACACGGACACGTTCAGGCTTTCCACCGTGCCCCGCATCGGGATGCGCACCAGTTCGTCGCAGCTCTCGCGCGTAAGCCGGCGCATGCCTTCGCCTTCCGCCCCCAGCACCAGTGCCCGCGCACCGTCGAGTTGCGCGGCAAAAAGGTCGGTGGTGCCGTGTTCGTCCATGCCGGTGATCCAGATGTCGCGCTCTTTCAGTTCGCGCATGGTGCGCGCGAGATTGGTCACGGCGATGTAGGGCACGCTTTCCGCCGCGCCGCTGGCGACCTTGGATACCGTGGCGTTGATGCCCGCCGCGCGATCCTTGGGGGCGATCACGGCATGCACGCCCATCGCATCGGCCACGCGCAGGCACGCGCCGAGGTTGTGCGGGTCGGTGACGCCATCAAGAATCAGCAGCAATGCCGGCTCGGTCAGCGTCTCCAGCACGTCGTCGATGTGCGCGGCGAGCTTGACCGGAGCAACACTGGCGGCGACACCCTGATGCCGTGCATTGCCGGTCATGCCATCAAGCCGCCGCGCATCGACCGTCAGCACACGCGCGTTTTTTGATTTGGCGAGCGCGAGCAAATCCGCGCCGCGATGATCCTTGCGCGTGGCGTCGAAATAAATCTCGCGTATCGCGTCGGGCGCACTGCGCAGACGGCTGGTGACGGCATGAAAGCCGTAGATGATTCTGGATTCAATCATATATTACTCAATAAAAACAGATACTTATGCAAATAGACTATCGAGCATCGGATTCATCCAGCACAAAATCAATCCGCGCCGTATCCAGATTGGCGCGTGCGACTTTGATGCGCACGCGGTCGCCCAGGCGAAAACGCCGTTTGGTGCGCTCGCCGAGCATCTGGTGTTTGGCCGCATCGAAGTGAAAATAATCCTTGCCCAGATCGGATACATGTATAAGGCCCTCGGCGTAGATATCATCCAGCGCAACAAAAACGCCGAAGCCGGTAACGCCGCTGATGCTGCCGCTGAAGCTCTCGCCCACCTTGTCCTGCATGTAGTAACATTTCAGCCAGTTGGTGACATCGCGCGTGGCCTCGTCGGCGCGGCGCTCGGTCATCGAGCATTGCTCTCCCAGCGCGCCCCAGTCGCCCGGTTCGTAGCGGGATTTCGCCAGCACGGACTTGATCGCGCGATGCACCAGCAGATCGGGATACCGGCGTATCGGCGAGGTAAAGTGCGTGTACGACTCGTAGGCAAGGCCAAAATGCCCGGCGTTTTTCGGGCTGTAGACCGCCTGCTTCAAGGAGCGCAGCATCACGGTTTGCAGCAATTGCGCGTCGGGCCGGTCACGCACCTTGGCCAGTAACGCGGCGTAATCCTTGGCGTGCGGCTTGTCGCCGCC
>CAWUUY010000406.1:0-2717 GCA_963924885.1 uncultured Burkholderiales bacterium
TGCATATGGCTGCCGGCACATGCCCAAACTTTCCCGACCAAACCGCTGCGCATGCTCACTGCCGAATCGGGAGGCGGCAGCGATCTGATCGCACGCATCATCGCGCAGGGTTTGTCGGCCAGCTTCGGCCAACAAGTGGTGGTGGATAACCGTGTGGGCGGCGTACTCATCGCTGAACTCGCCGCCAAAGCGCCGCCCGATGGCTACACGCTGCTCACCTTTAGCAGCACGATCTGGCTGATACCACTGATGCGCGCGCACACGCCGTACGATCCACTGCGCGATTACGCACCGGTGACACTGGCGGGCAGTTCGCCAATGGTGCTGGTCACGCATCCGTCCGTGGCAGCCGCCACGGTCAAGGAACTGATCGTGCTCGCGAAGGCCAAGCCGGGCGAACTGAATTTTGCGTCGGGGCCGTCCGGCGCGATCCCGCATTTGTCGGCGGAACTGTTCAAGTATATGGCCGATATCAATATCGTGGATGTGCCCTACAAAGGCGTGGGCGCGGCGGGGACTGATCTGATCGGCGGACGCACGCAACTGATGATGCCCAACGCCAGCGCCGCGCTGCCACACATCAAATCTGGTCGGCTGCGCGGCCTGGCGGTCACCAGCGCGTTACCCTCGACCCTCGCGCCCGGCCTGCCGACCATGGCGCAAGCGGGCCTGCCCGGCTATGAAAGCGTGGCGATGTATGCCGTGTTCACTCCGGCCAAGACACCCGCCGCCATTGTCAGGCGCTTGAGTCAGGACATCGTGAGCCATCTGAAGCGCGGCGAAATCCGGGATAAACTATTCGCCGCCAGCACTGAAATCATCGGCACCAGCCCCGAAGGCCTGACCGACACCATGCGCTCGGAAATGGCGCGCATGGGAAAAGTCATCAAGGCTGCGCGCATACGGCTGGAGTAACGCGTTTAAATTTCATACTCATCGGCGAACCACCATGGCAATCAAGAAAAAACCCCAGCACAAGTCCAAACGCATTGATGTCCATAGTCACGTGGTACCCCAGGAGATGCTGAACGCGCTTACGCAGCGGCCTGAGCATTTCCAGATGCGTTACATCGCCGATGACAAACACCGCCGCCTCGCCAAGGACGGCGGCGGCGGCCAGCCGGTTTTTGATGAGTTTTTCGATCCCGCCGCCAAGGTGGCGGGCATGGATCGCAAAGGGCTCGACGTATCGATCATTTCGCCCGCGCCGATCGTGTATTTTTACTGGCTCGACGCCGATGCCGGACTGGAGGCGGCGCAAATCGTCAACGACGGCATCGCCAATATGGCGCGCGCGTTTCCGGATCGCCTGATGGGCATGGGCACGCTGCCGATGCAACATCCGGATGCCGCCGTGGCGGAACTGGAGCGCATCGTCAGGCAACACGGTTTTCGCTCGGTGGAAATCGGCACCTCGGTGGAAGACGAACAACTCGCCGACCCACGCTTTCGTCCGGTGCTGCGGCGCGCGCAGGAGCTGGATGTGTTTATCTTCGCGCATCCGTATTCGAATTCGGCGGTGTGTAATCTCGACGATTATTACCTCTCCAATCTCATCGGCAATCCGCTGCAATCGACCATCATGGCCGCGCACCTGATGTTCAGCGGCGTGTTCGACGAACTGAAAAAACTCAAAATCTGTCTCGCGCATGGCGGCGGTTATGTGCCTTATCAAATCGGGCGCTTTAATCACGGTCACCAAGTACGCAAAGAAACTCGCGCGCTGACCAAAACTAAACCCAATGCGCTGCTGCGGCGTTTTTATTATGACGCGCTCACGCACGACACGCGTGCCCTGCGCTACCTGATCGATCTGGTCGGCGCGGATCGCGTGGTGATCGGCACCGATTCGCCGTTCGACATGGGTGAAGCGCATCCGGTGGAAATGATTGCCAAGGTCAAAGGACTCAGCGCGAAAGATCGCGAACAGATTTTCAGCAAGACCGCGCTCAAGCTGATGGGCAAGCGCGGATAAAGGCCTGCACGCAGAGGGTTATCATAAGCATCTGTTTTTAAACACTTTTTAATAGAGGTGTCGCATGCATACCTTACGTCTGATCGCTATAACCAACGCTGCGTGGGCCGCGCTAGCCGCATCACACACACACGCGCAAGCGCCCTACCCCGCCAAGCCCATCCGCATGATCGTGCCGCTCGCCGCCGGCGGCCCCAGCGACACCACGGCGCGCATCATCGCGCCCAAACTCAGCGAAGTGATCGGCCAGAACGTGATTGTCGATAACCGCCCCGGCGCCAGCGGCATCATCGGCACCGAAATCGGGCTGAAGTCGCCGCCCGACGGCTACACGGTTTTGCTGGTATCGAACACTATTTCGCTCAACCCCGCGATGTTTCGCAAGCTGCCATACGACAACGAGCGCGACATGACGCCGGTGTCGCTGCTGGCCGCCACGCCGTACACGCTGAACGTGCATCCATCGCTGCCGGTGAAAACCATCAAGGAACTGATCGCACTGGCGAAAGCGCGTCCCGGTGAACTGAATCACGCCTCCGCCGGCGCGGGCACCGGGCCGCATCTGGCGATGGAATGGTTTGCACAGCGCAGCGGCATCAAAATCCAGCAGATCATCTACAAGGGCGGAGGCCCGGCGATGATTGACTTTCTCGCGGGGCAAACGCAACTCAATCTCACCAACATGATTACCGCCATGCAGCACGTGCGCACGGGTCGCATCCGCGCGCTAGCGGTGTCGAGC
>CAWUUY010000407.1:0-5070 GCA_963924885.1 uncultured Burkholderiales bacterium
ATACCTTTGTAAGTAATTGTTTTAATTACAAAATTTCGTTGATGAGCGCACTCAAGGTACTGCGGTGTCGATAACGATCATTATGCCTTGGGCCGTATTGTTTACCGGTTTGCTCGCGCCCTGCAAATCCCCCGCCCGCGGCATGGCATCACCGCTCTTGGAAATACGTGCGCCGATGATGACTTGCGGCGTGCCAGACAGTCGCGTCGCGGGCGACATCGCGGTGCTTTCATCGAGCGTGAACGTGATCGGCAGGTCGCTCACTTTTTTGCGCAGTATCGCGAGTGGCATGCGCGGCCCCCCATCGTTCGATGCGGGGCGCGCGAAGATGAATACGGTATCGTTGGGCGAGGCCCTGGCTTTTAATTTGGGGGCGAGGGTTACCGTGCCGCTCACGCCTGCCGTGGCGGCGGCGACGGTTGTTTTTCCACCCGCAAGACCGCGCGCTTCGGCAATGCTGGCCTGCACGCCGCGCGCCATCTCGCTGTCGGGCGGAATCTGTGCGGCGAGTTTTTCCCAATATTGAATCGCGGCGGCGTAGTCTTTTTTCTCGAAGGCGATGGTGCCGGCGAGGGCCAGTGATTTGGCGTGATTGGGATCGGCTTTTAGCGCGCGCTGGATCAAGGCTTCGGGTTCGCCCAACAGGCTTTGCCCGCGCGCCATCGCGAGCGCGTCGGCGTAATCGGCGAGCAGATGCGGACTGTCGGGCACGCGCTCCACGGCCTTGCCGTAAGCCGCGGCGGCGTCTTCAAATCGGTTCATCACCGCGTACGAACGGCCGAGCATGGCCCAGCCCTGCGGGTCATCCGGGTTTTGTTTCATGCGCTCGGCGAGTTTGGCCACCATCGCCTCGACCTGCTCGGCGGTGACGCCCTTGCTGGTATCGGTGGGAATCGCCACGGGCGCCAGTGCCCGTGGATTGCCCACGGCGAAATACAACCCCACGGCCAGCAGCGGCACGGCCAGCCCGGCAATGACCGCTGGGGCGCGGCTCGTGGTTCGCGCCGTGACTGGCGCGGCGGGCGTGTTTGCGTCCGACGCCGCGTCGTCCAGCAAGCGCCGCTCCAACTCCAGGCGCGCGCGTTCGTATTGCTCTCCGGTGATGGCGCCGGCGTTGCGGTCGGCTTCGAGTTCGCGTTGCTGATCACGATACACCGCGATGTTCAGCGCCGCGTTTTCCGGCGCTGACGCGCCCGGCTTGGCGGCGCGCCGCAGCAAGGGCGGCAACACAAATAATAACGCGCCGGCGATCAACACCGCCGCCAGACTCCAGAACAAGATCATCGTGGCAGCGTCTCGTGTGTGTCCAGCAGCGCGGCGGCGCGCGCACGCTCGTCATACGTGAGCGCCGGTTCCGCCGCGGCATCGGCGCGGCGGCGCAGACGCAGGAACAACGCGATCAGCCCGCCCGCCAGCAGCAGACCCGGCCCGAACCACAACAGCAGCGTCGTGCCTTTCACCGGCGGGCGATACAACACAAAATCGCCGTAGCGTTCGGTCATGAACGCGATCACCTCTTTTTCGCTGGCGCCCTGTTTCAGTTTCTCGCGCACCTGGTTTTTCAGATCGACGGCGAGATCGGCATTCGAATCGGAGATGGTCTGGTTCTGGCACACCAGACAACGCAGTTCTTCGGACAAAACCTGCACGCGGCGTTCCAGCGCGGGGTCTTCAGCGGCCACCACTGGCATGGCAGGCGCCCAGCCGAAAAACAAAAACCATAATAAAAACAAATAGTTACGCATCGACATTCAACTTCGCGATCAGCGGCAGGATTTTGTCTTTGAGGACGGCGGGGGTCACCGGACCGATTTGCTTGTAGCGAATCACGCCCTGCTTGTCGATCACGTAGGTTTCGGGCACGCCATACACGCCATAGTCGATACCGATGCGGCCCTGAATATCGTACGCCGACAATACATACGGATCGCCATAGCGTTGCAACCACGCGATGCCGTCGGGGCGCTTGTCTTTGTAATTCAATCCGTAGATCGGCACCACGCCGCTTTTCGCCAGATCCACCAGCACCGGATGTTCGTCGCGGCACGACGCGCACCACGACGCCCACACATTCAGCAGCCACACCTTGCCCGCCATGTCTTTTTGCGAAAAGGTTTTTTGCTCGTCATGTAATTGCGGCAACTGAAACGCGGGCGCGGGCTTGCCGATCAGCGGCGACGGCACCTCGCGTGGGTTGAGCGTCAGTCCCACGCCGAGGAACACCACCAGCACCAGGAAAATGCCCAAGGGCCACAGCCAGCGTTGCATGCGCGCTACCTCGCGGGCGCCGCGCCAGCGGGCACGACTTCTTCGCGCCTACGCGCGGCCACCCGATAGCGCCGGTCGAGCACCGCGAGCAATCCGCCCAGCGCCATCAGCACGCAGCCGGCCCAGATCCAATCGACAAACGGCTTGACCTGCACGCGCACCACCCACGCGCCGCCGTCCACTGCTTCGCCGAGCGACACATACAGATCGCGCGTAAAGCCAGTGTCGATCGCCGCTTCGGTCATGGGATTTTTCTGCACCTTGTAAACGCGTTTTTCGGGATACATCATGCCCACCTGCGAGCCGCCGCGCGTGACGCTGAACGTGCCGCGCACCGCCGCGTAGTTCGGGCCTTTCACGTCGTTCAGCGCATCGAAACGGAAAGTGTAGCCGCCGAGTTCCGCCGATTCGCCCACCGACAGTTTCACGTCTTTCTCGGCGTCGTAGGTCTTGACCATGGTGACACCCACCACAAACACCGCCACGCCCAGGTGCGCGAGCAGCATGCCGTAATAGCTGCGCGACTGCGCGCGCAGCCGGGTAACGATGCCCGCGCCCGGCGTGAGTGTCAGCCGCGACCACAGCGCGGTAACGCTGCTCGCCACGATCCACAGCGCCAGCAACAAACCGAAGCTCGCCAGCGGCATCCATTTATCCATGGTCAGCGGCAGCAGCAACGCGCCCGCCACCGACACCGCGAATGCCCATTTCAGACGCACCGCCATCTCAGGCAGGCTTGCCTGCTTCCAGCGCGCCATCGGCCCCACGCCCATCAAAAACAGCGCGGGCGCCATCAACGGCGCGAACACCGCCTCAAAGTACGGCGGGCCGACAGAGATCTTGCCCATGCCCAGCGCGTCCAAAAACAACGGATAAAGCGTGCCGAGCAACACCGAACCGGCGGCCGCCACCAGCAGCACGTTGTTGGTGAGCAAAAACGATTCGCGCGACACCACCTCGAAACGCCCGCCGAGGCCCACGCGATGCGCACGCCACGCAAACAGCGCCAGCGAGCCGCCGATCACCACCACCAAAAACGCGAGGATGAACACGCCGCGCTTGGGATCGGTGGCAAACGAATGCACGCTGGTCAGCACGCCGGAGCGCACGAGGAAAGTGCCGAGCAGCGACAACGCAAACGCAGAAATCGCCAGCAGCACCGTCCAGCTTTTGAAGGCGTCGCGTTTTTCGGTCACCGCCAGCGAATGAATCAGCGCGGTACCCACCAGCCACGGCATGAAGGAGGCATTCTCCACCGGATCCCAGAACCACCAGCCGCCCCAGCCCAATTCGTAATACGCCCACCAACTGCCGAGCGCGATGCCCAGCGTGAGAAACGCCCACGCCAGCGTGGTCCATGGCCGCGACCAGCGCGCCCAGGTGGCATCCAACCGGCCCGACAACAGCGCGGCGATCGCAAACGCGAACGCCACCGAAAAACCCACGTAGCCCATATACAGCATCGGCGGATGGATAATCATACCGAAATCCTGCAACAAGGGGTTCAGATCGCGCCCATCCATCGCCGCCGGCAACAAGCGGTCAAACGGGTTGGAGGTAAAAAGCGTGAAGGCGAGAAATCCCACGCTGACCAGACCCAGCACGCCGAGCACGCGCGCGACGATATCGTCGGGCAGATGGCCGCTAAACACGCTCACCGCCGTGGTCCAGCCCGCGAGCATCAGCATCCACAACATCAGCGAGCCTTCATGTCCGCCCCACACCGCGGCGATGCGGTAGTACACCGGCAGCGCGGAGTTGGAATTGGAGGCGACGTAGAGCACTGAAAAATCATTCACCACGAAGCTATGGGTCAGGCAGCCAAACGCGATGGCGATAAACACCAACTGCCCCTGCGCCGCGGGCCGCGCGAGATGCATCCACGAGCGCACGCCGCGCGCCGCGCCCGCCAGCGGCAGCGTGCCCTGCGCCACCGCGAGTATCAGCGCGAGCACCAGGGCAAATTGACCGAGTTCGGGGATCATTTATTCACCACGGTGCTCACCGCCTTTTGATTCGTTGCCTGCGCTTTTTTCACCGCATCGGCGGCTTCGGGCGGCATGTAATTTTCATCATGCTTGGCGAGCACTTCGCTGGCCACAAACCGGCCGTTTTCAAGCCGCCCCTGCGTCACCACGCCTTTGCCCTCACGGAACAAATCCGGCAGCACGCCTTTATACGCCACTTGTATAGTCTTGGCGGTGTCGGTCACATTGAATTGCACGGTGACACCATCGGGCTGGCGCTTGACGCTGCCTTTTTCAACCATGCCGCCGACACGAAACGCGCGCCCTTGCGGCGCTTCGTTCGCCGCCACTTGCGAGGGGGTGAAAAAAAACACCAGGTTTTGTTGAAACGCCTGCAACACCAGCGTCGTGGCCAGCGCCAGACCGGCGACACCGGCGACGATCAGAGCGATGCGGCGATGACGCGGCTTCATGGTTTTTTACCTGCCGCGCGACGGCGCAGATTCAGCGACGCCAGCTCAATCGCGATACACAAAAACGTCACCGCGTACGAACCCCACACATACAGCCCCTTACCGCCCATGGCAAAAAATTCGCCGGCACTACCCCAGTTCATTGGCTGCCCCAGTTCATTTCTGCGTCTCCAGATAGTCCGTCACCCACTCGCTGCGCCGCTCTCGCTCCAGAATGATACAGCGCACACGCCACAGCGCCGCCGCAATCGCATACGCCCAGCAGGCGAACACCATCACGATCATGCCGGTGAACATGGTCGCCGCCATGGTGGGCGCGCTTTTCAGACTGACCGATGCGCCTTGATGCAGGGTGTTCCACC
>CAWUUY010000408.1:0-3124 GCA_963924885.1 uncultured Burkholderiales bacterium
GCGTGTCGGTATCGTTGAACGAGAAATCACGATGCAGGCGTATCTGCGTCGGCGCGCGCAGTTCCTTATTGTCCTTGTCAGCCAGCCGATACTGCACACGGTAAATCAACTGAAACTCGCGTACCCGGCCGCCGCCCGACAGCGACAGAATCGTTTTTTCGCGCGCTTCAGCCAGCACGTGCAGCGTGGCGTGCGCCTCTTTGGGATTGTCCACCACCTTGGTCTGGCTGCCGGAGATCACCGCGCGGCGCAACTGCGTGGCAAAGGCGGACGTGGGCGCCGCGGCGACATGCAGGGTGTCATACGGCAGGTTGGCCGCGCCGCGCAACTGGAAGCCGCAGCCCGCCACGACACACAAGGCCAGCAGCAGCGGGGTAATCAATAGGGGTCTCATGACGCGCATTTTATTCGCTACCGGGGTGGTGTGACAGCCCGTATATAACTATATGTTTATAAAAGGTTTTTATGCAACCACATTGACCAGGCGGCCCGGCACCACAATGAATTTTTTCACCGGCTTGCCGTCGAGGGCGCGCGCGATTTCCGGGTCGGCCAGCGTGATCACTTCAATCGCCTGGGCATCGGCCTCGCGCGGCACGCGCACGCTGCCGCGCTTTTTGCCGTTGATCTGCACCACCAGTTCGATTTCGTCCTGCGTGAGCGCGGCTGCGTCGGGTTCCGGCCAGGACGCGGCGAGGATGTCGTCGCCGTAGTTGAGGTCGATCCACAGTTGATGGGCAATGTGCGGCGTCATCGGCGACAACAGGCGCAGCAGCAGCGACAAGCCTTCGCGCGTGATGGCGTGTTTCGTCGCGGCATCAGCGTTGCACTTGTGCGCCGCTTCCAGCGCGTTCAACATTTTCATGCCGGCCGAAGCGACGGTGTTGAACTGATGGCGCGCCATGTCGTAGTTCGCCTGCTTTAACGCGGCATGGATGTCGCGGCGCGCGTTGGCGAGTTCCGGCGGCAGCGATGCGGGCACGGCTGCGGCGCTGTTGGTTTGCGCAACCTCGTGCGCAAACGTCCACAACCGCCGCATGAAACGCGCGGCGCCTTCAACGCCCGCGTCATTCCACAGCAGCGTGTCTTCGGGCGGCGAGGTGAACATCATGAAAAAACGCGCGATATCCGCGCCGTATTCCTCGATCAGCGCTTGCGGATCAACCCCGTTGTTTTTGGATTTCGACATGGTGCCAATGCCGGCGGATTCCACCGGCTGCCCGTCGGCGCGCAGCACCACGCCCGTGCGCGTGCCTTTGTCGTCGGTTTTGATCTCGACATCCAGCGGGTTGTAATACGTGATGCGCCCTGTGTCAGGCTTGCGAAAGAAAATCTCATTGAGCACCATGCCCTGCGTGAGTAGACGCGAAAACGGCTCGTCCATGGTGACGAGATCCAGATCGCGCATCACCTTGGTCCAGAAGCGCGAATACAGCAAATGCAGAATTGCGTGTTCGATGCCACCGATGTATTGATCCACCGGCAGCCAGTAGTTCACGTGCTTGTCGGTCATGCCCTGCGCGCGTTCCGTGCAGGCGAAGTGCGTGTAGTACCACGACGAATCGACAAAGGTATCCATGGTGTCGGTTTCGCGCCGTGCGGGCTGGCCGCATTTCGGGCATGGCACGTTGACGAAATCCGCGCGCTTGTTGAGCGGGTTGCCGCTGCCGTCGGGCACGCAGTCTTCGGGCAGTACCACCGGCAAATCCTTGTCCGGTACCGGCACATCACCGCACGTGCCGCAATAAATCAGCGGAATCGGCGTGCCCCAGTAACGCTGGCGCGACACGCCCCAATCGCGCAAGCGATACAACACCTGCTTCTCGCCCAGACCCTTCGCGGCCAAATCGGCGGCGATGGCATCAACCGCTTGTTGATAATCCAGTCCGTTGTATTTCCCGGAGTTTATGCAGCGACCATGTTCGGCATGCGCTGAGCGCCAAGTCCACCAAGATAATCTCCGCGTTAGGTCGGGCTCAGCGCCATCTACTCGAATTACAGAAAACCTGCGTTCTCCACTACCGTCATCAGCATGGCCAACATCGACGTCGGTCACAACCACTCCAATCGGCCAATCTATAGGCGCGATTACAGGTTTGATAGGCAACTTGTGTTTAATCGCAAATTCGAAATCGCGTTCGTCGTGCGCCGGCACCGCCATCACCGCGCCTTCGCCGTAACTCATCAGCACATAGTTGCCGACCCACACCTCGGTTTTTTCGCCGGTCAACGGATGCTCGACAAAAATGCCGGTGGGCATGCCCTTCTTTTCCATGGTCGCCATATCGGCTTCTATTACGCTGCCGCGTTTGCATTCGTCGATGAAGGCGGCGAGCTTGGCGTTATTTTTTGCCGCGTGCGTGGCGAGCGGGTGTTCGGCGGCGACGGCGACAAAGGTGACACCCATGATGGTGTCGGCGCGGGTGGTGAAGACCCACAGTTTTTCGGCTTTGCCATCAATCGTGTAGGGGAAGGCAAACCGCACGCCATACGATTTGCCGATCCAGTTGGCCTGCATGGTGCTCACGCGCTCCGGCCAGTCGGGCAGCTTGTCGAGCGAACTCAGCAACTCATCGGCGTATTTCGTGATCGCAAGGTAGTAGCCGGGAATCTCGCGCTTTTCCACCGGCGCGCCCGTGCGCCAGCCGCGTCCGTCGATCACCTGCTCGTTGGCGAGCACGGTCTGATCCACCGGGTCCCAATTCACCACCTGCGTCTTTTTATACGCGATGCCTTTTTCCAGCATGCGCAAAAACAGCCACTGGTTCCAGCGGTAATACTCGGGCTTGCAGGTGGCCAGTTCGCGGCTCCAGTCGATGGCGAAGCCCAGCGACTGCAACTGCTTTTTCATGTAGGCGATGTTGTCGTAGGTCCACTTCGCAGGCGGCACACCGTTGGCCATGGCGGCGTTTTCGGCGGGCAGGCCAAACGCGTCCCAGCCCATCGGCTGCATCACGTTAAAGCCCTTCATGCGGTGATAACGCGTCAGCACGTCGCCGATGGTGTAGTTGCGCACGTGGCCCATGTGCAGCTTGCCGCTGGGGTAGGGCAGCATGGAACAGGCGTAGTACTTGCCTTTGGGTTTTTTGCTGCTGCTGTCTTCGGTGACGCGGTAGGCATCGAC
>CAWUUY010000409.1:0-10406 GCA_963924885.1 uncultured Burkholderiales bacterium
AGAGTGGGAATCCTCGTTTCCAGGCACGGGCGCGCTATGTGGTGGCGGCTGAGGAGTTTGTTGCACGTGGCTATATCGTTGCGGTTCCCATGCGACGTGGATTTTCAAAATCAGGCGGCGGGTATGTCAGTCCCGGTTGCAATATTTCCAGTAACGGGATGGTGCAAGCCGAAGGCATACGCGAAGCGCTCGCCGCGTTGATCAAGCGGCCGGACGTGGATGCGCAGCGCATTCTCGTAATGGGGCAGTCTCACGGCGGACTGACCACCATGGCGCTCGGCACGTTTAATTTTCCTGGCGTGCGCGGGTTGGTAAACTTTGCGGGCGGCCTGCGTGTTGAAAGTGGGACGAGTTATTGCAGATGGGAGAAATCCTTGGCGGATGCTTTTGAGGACTATGCGAAGAAAACTACCCTGCCGAGCATCTGGTTCTATGGATTCAACGATAGTTATTGGGGCGCTGAGTTGCCCAAGCTCATGCACGCTCGTTACGTCTCTGCGGGCGGCAACGCCAAGATGGTGTCGTTTGGTGTATTTGAAGACGGCGATGCCCATGCGATGTTTGGCCGACGCACGGGACGGGGTATCTGGCTAAAACCCGTTGAGGAGTTTTTGCGTGGTATCAACATGCCTGCCGACGTGATTCGTCGTCCTGATGTTGGGGCAGGGCCGGGCATCAACGCGCCATTGCGTGAAGGACATCCGCCAACCGGGTTTGCCGCCCTTGAGGATGTAGCTGCCGTGCCGCACATTCGCGACAATTGCCGTGAGCTGTACGTAAATGGCTGACGAATGCGTCGCCAAAGGGATTTGCCGTAAGCCCTGCGGGCACTTGCGGTTATTCATCCGGCGTGCGTCCGCCGAAGCCGAATGTACCGATTGATCCAGCGGAGCGAGCGTTGACAGTTTGCGAGGGCATGGGCAAGGGTGCCTGTAAGCTGTACGCGATAGACGATGCTGTTGTGTGGACACCGTGATCGATACTTGGGGTAGGCAGGCTACGTCGCTTTCGACTTCTTGGCGTTGAGCGGCAGGGTTTCCTGCTCCAACGGCAGCGCAGCAAATTCGGGGTCTTTGTGGAGTAGCGTCGCGCCACGTTCCTGGGCGCAAGCGGCGATCCAAGCATCCGCGAGAGACAGGGGATACTGCGCCTTTATGCCGGCGGCCCGGATTAACAAGGTCTCGCTGTCACGCACCCATTCGATAGGCAGTGCCAGGCACTGCTGATACGCCATGCGCCCGTTGGATTCGGATTCGTCGCGCCACACCCAATACAGCACCTCTATCAACGAGATAAAGCAGCCATAGCAACGCGCCTTGCCCTTGGAGGCCAGTTGCAAGACTTCGGCCACCCGGTCCGCACCTGGCTTGTCATCGCGCAGCGTGAGCAGGGCCGAGGTGTCCAGCAGGTAACGCTTCATTCGCGCGCCAGTTCACGCGCCAGTTCGTCGCGGCGCTCGGGAAGCAGGCGCTTAAACGCGCCGCCCTTGCCTTGCCCGCGAAACACTTCCACCGGATTCCCGCTCACCGGCACCACGCGGATCGTGCCATTGTCCAGCACTCACTCCAGACGGTCTGCCGGGCTTAAATGAAACTGACGGCGGATGGCGGCGGGAATGACCGTCTGCCCGCGTTCGGTAATGGTGCTTCGCATGATGCCTCCTGCTTTGATTCGGGAATGAATTACAAATTGTTATAAACTGTAATTCATCGGCCAAGTGTGTGCAACTGGCGCGGCAATGTTGGTATAGTGGTCTCATGATCCCTTATCCCATCATCACCGACCCCGCCGCCTGGATCGGTCCCTCCATCCAGAACGACACTTCATGGATATATCAATTCGACGCCGCTGCACTGGCCGAAATCGATATTACCCTGGCGCACGCCAAGCATGCTGGCGCGCGCGTGCCGTTCGCGCCGGCGGCGTTTCCGCTGCCGCGCGTGGCGCGCGAGATGGAAAAAATCCTTGATGACGTGGAGAACGGGCAGGGCTTCAAGTTGCTGCGCGGTATTCCGCGCGGGCGTTATTCGGACGCCGACTGCGAGCTGATTTACTGGGGGCTGACCGCGCACTTGGGCACGCCGATCTCGCAGAACGCGCGCGGGCATCTGCTGGGCCACGTACGTGACGAAGGCCGCACGCAGGCCGACCCGAATGCACGTGCGTATCAAACCAGCCAGCGCATGGATTTTCATACCGACATGCTGCCGATGGATTTGCTGGGGCTCTTTTGCCTACGCACGGCCAAGCGCGGCGGCTCGAGCAAAATCACCAGCGCGCTGACCATCCACAACCTGCTGCGCGAAGAACGGCCTGATTTGCTGGATGCGTTATACGGCGATTTTTTTATCGACTGGCGTGGTGAGGAACCCGACGGCGAAAAAGGGTTTTTCACGTTGCCGATGTTCAGCGAGTGCCGAGGTAAAATCACCGCGCGCATCAACAGCCTGCCGTATTACGAATCCGCCGCGCGCCATGGTCACGATGATACGCAATTCGCGCCCACGCCGTTACAACGAGAGGCGCTGGTGAAAGTGCAGGAGATCGCCAACCGCCCGGAGCTGATGCTCACCATGGATTTTCAGGAAGGCGATATTCAACTCGTCAACAACCACACGATGCTGCACGCGCGCGAGGCGTATGAGGATTTTCCCGAACCGGGGCGCGAGCGGCACTTGCTGCGAATGTGGATTGCGGTGGATGATGCGAAGCGTCGTCCGCTCGCGGAGTCGTTGACGGATCGGTATCGCTGGGTGCAACGGGGCGGTATTCCGGCGCAGACGGCGTAGTATTGTAAGTATTCGTTTTTAAACGATATTTTTAATGAAAAACAAATAGCTCGTAGAGTGCGCCATGCGCACGACAAACCAAGGTGGCAGGCCACGCTGGTTTGCCCTGTTCAATGGGGTTGTCCTGCGCATGGCGCACGCTAGGGCGCATGAGGAGTGCGACAAATGACGGTCACTTTCCGCAAACTGCATCCGCACGTCGGCGCCGAAGTCAGCCCTGTCGATCTGCGCCAGGTGCATGACCGCGCCACGCTCGAACAATTGCGCGCCGGCATGGATGCGCACGGCGTGCTGGTGTTTCGCGATCAGCCATTCACCGACGCCGAGCAACTGGCGTTTGCCGAGCGTTTTGATGGCACGTTGCACAAGAAGCCGGGCGCATCCGCGTTGGCGGCGAACCGTTTTGGCAACGACGCCATCGCCGATATTTCCAACGTCGACAACTGCGGCAATATTCTCCAGGCCGATGACCGCAAGCGCATGTACAGCCTCGGCAACCGGCTGTGGCATACCGATGCCTCGTTTCAGGATCCGGCGGGGCGCTACTCCACGCTGTCGGCGCGGGTGATACCCGAGGTCAATGCCGACACCGAATTCGCCGACATGCGCGCGGCGTATGACACGCTGGACTCTGCCACGAAACAAAAGCTCGAAGGCTTGAAGGTGCATCACACCATCACGCACTCACGCGAAATCCTCGGCTTTGATTTTTCGAAAGAAGAAAAAGAGAAATTGAAGGGCGCGATACACTCCATCGTGCGCGTCAACCCTCGCACAGGTCGCAAGTCACTTTACCTTGCCGCGCACGCCACACGAATCATCGATTGGCCGGTGGCGGATGGCCGGCTATTTTTGATGGAGTTGACCGAACACGCGACACAACGCGAGTTTGTCTATCGCCATGTGTGGAAAAACGGCGACTTCGTGATCTGGGACAACCTCGCCACCATGCATCGCGCCACGGCGTTTGATGACGCGAAGCATCATCGCGAGTTGCGGCGGGTGACGACGATTGATGTGCCGCTGGCGGCGCAGGCTATTCTTCTTTCACCCCGGCCAGTTTGACGAGCTTCGCGTAGTACGGGAAGTATTCAATCATGCGCTTGGCGAATTCGTCCGGTGTGCCGCCGAAGATTTCAACGCCGTCCTGCTCGAATTGCTTGCGGAATTCTGGCTGCGCCAGTGCGCTGGCGATCACCTGATTCAGTTTGGCGACGATATCGCGCGGGGTGCGCGCCGGCGCGAGGATGCCGTAGGCGGACACCACTTCATAGCCCGGCAGAGATTCGGCGATTGCCGGCACGTCGGGCAGCACGGTGGTGCGTTTTAACGCCGTGGTGCCGATGGGCACGAGCCGTCCCGAGCGGATATGTGCCACGGTGTTTTGCACCGCGGTAATGACCAGATTGACCTGTCCGCCGATGGCATCCACCATCGCCGGAGCTGTACCTTTGTACGGCACGTGCATGAGCTTGACGCCCGCCAGGTTATTGATCAGCTCACCGGCCAGATGCGAACCGCTGCCCACGCCGGGCGTGCCGTAGGTGACGGCGCCGGGTTTGGCTTTGGCTAGCGCGATCAACTCCTTGACGCTTTTTGCGGGCACCGAGGGGTTCGCCGCAATGATGATCGGCGCGTTAAACAGATGAATCACCGGCGCGAAATCTGCGCGCGGATTAAACCCGAGCTTGGCATACACCGCCGGTGCAATGAAAAAACTGCCGTAGATCAGCACTAGCGAATAACCGTCCGGCGCGGATTTGGCGACGATTTCCATACCGATGGTGCCGCCCGCGCCGCCGCGGTTTTCAACGATCACGGGCTGTCCCCATTCGGCGGACATCTTTTGCCCTATGATGCGCGCCGCGACATCGGTGCCGCCGCCCGCGGGGCCGAGGGAAACGATGCGGATGGGTTTGTTGGGGTAGGGTTGCGCAAATGCAGTCTGGCTCGCAAGCGACAGAACCAGTGTGAATATCAGTTTCATGATTGCGCACTCTCAGGTTGATGCATCATTTTTTAATCAAGCCCAATTCCGTGAGGAACGCTCGTTCCTGCGCATAATCATGTTCCATGAATTTGCGCGTGCGTGCCGAGCCCATGAACTCGCTGAAGCCGTAGGTGCTTTCGATTTCTTTTTGCCATTCTGGCGACGCCATCATGCGCTGAAAAATATTTTCCCAATAGGCGATCTGCGCTGCCGTCAGTCCCTTGGGGCCGAACGCGCCGCGCCACACCGAGGTGACGGAATCCGCGCCCTGTTCGCGCCAGGTGGGGATTTCCGCCAGCGCGTTGGTGAGCCGGCGCGGAGACGACACCGCGATGATGCGTATACGTCCGCTTTGCAGCTCGTTCACCAGCAGGCCCACCGACACCGGCACCATATCGACGTGTCCGCCGAGCAGCGCTGCGATGGCCGTGCCGCCGGATTGAAACACCACGTTGCGGGTCTTGCGGATATCCACGCCGGAGACTTTCAGCGCCGCCGCCACCGCCTGATGATTGGCGTTGCCAATGCTGGTGGCGACTGCGATACTGTGCGCGGCGGGGTCTTTTTTCATACGTTCGATGAGATCGCGGCCCGATTTGATCGGCGAATCCGCCTTGACCGCCACGCCGATGTATTCGTCGAGGTAATGCGTGATCGGCGTCAGCTCGGAATACCGAAACGGCAGCCGGCCCGCGATGTCGCTGGTGATGATCGCCTTGCCTGACAGCAGCACGTAGTGCGGGTTGCCCTCGAACTTGTTGACGTAAATGCCCGACACCGTGCTGCTCGGCCCCGGCTTGTTGACCACGGCGCTTTGTACATCGACGAGTTTGCTTTGTTGCCAGTAGCTCTGGATAAAACGCGCGCTGCGATCCGGCCCGCTGCCGGGCGCGGTGCCGACCACGATTTCAACCAGTTGATCGGGTTTCCACGCCGGGGTGGCGGCGGTGGCCGCTTGCTCGAGCAGGCAGGCCGTGAGGGTGAATGCGATCCGTAGTGATTTCATTCCGGTTGTATCCCCGCTGCTTTGACGACTTTGGCCCATTTCGCCAACTCGGATTTCATCAGGGCCGCGAATTGCTCCTGCGTGCCGGCGACGACTTCGGCGCTGTCCGCGGCGAGGCGTTCTTTCACTTCGGGCAGATTCAGCGTCGAAACGGCCTCTTTGTAGAGGCGGCTGACGATATCCGGCGGCGTACCCGTGGGCGCGAAAAACCCGGACCATTGCACGGCCTCATAACCGGGCACACCCGCTTCGGCGATGGTGGGGATGTCCGGCAGGGCCGCCGAGCGCTTAACGCTGGTGATGCCGAGCGCGATCAATTTGCCGGTGCGCACATGCGGCACGGTCAGCGGCATGGAGCTCGTGGCCATCAGCGCGGATCGTCCCGCCAGCAGATCGATCAGCCCCGGCATGGTGCCTTTATACGGTACGTGCATCAGCTTGATTTGCGTCATGCTGGCGAATAACTCCACCGTCAGATGTGGATTGGTGCCGTGGCCCGACGAGGCGTAGAGAATGTCGCCGGGACGCGTTTTGGCCAGCGCGATCAGTTCCCTCACGGAACGTGCCGGCAGCGAGGGATGCACCATGATTAGGTTGGGCACAAAGTACGTCTGCGTGATCGGCACAAAATCGCGGATCGGATCGAAGGGCAGCTTTTTGTAGCTCGACGGCACGATGACAATCGCGCTCGGCGCCACCAGCAGTGTGTGCCCGTCGGGCGCGGCCTTGGCGACGATATCGGTGCCGATGATGGTGCCCGCACCGGGGCGTATGTCCACGATCACCTGCCGGCCCCAGCGCTTGGTGAATTCGTTCGCCATCAGTCGCGCGCAGTTGTCGCTGGGGCCGCCGGGCGCGGTAGGCACGACGATGCGCACCGGGCGGCTGGGGTAGGCGTCTTGCGCAAGCGCCTGATTCATCAGGCAGGCGATGTAGGGCAGTGCCCAGTACCAAACACGCATAGCCTACTCCGGTTTGATGCCGACTTCCTTGATGAGCCTCGCCTGCTTGACCGCATCTTCGCGTATTAGCTTTCTGAAATCTTCCGGCGTAGAGCCGACGGTATCCAGCCCCTGACTGACGAAGCGCTCTTTCACATCCGCTTGATTCAGCACCTTGACCAGATCTGCGTGCAGGCGCTTCACAATGGGGTCGGGCGTGCGTGCGGGCGCGAGGATCGCGTGCCATGAGGTGTATTCAAAGCCGGGCAGTCCCGATTCGGCGATAGTGGGAATTTCCGGCATGATCGACGCGCGCTTTAACCCCGTGACCGCCAGCCCGCGCAGTTTGCCGCCCTTTACCTGTGGAATGGCCGCGACCGGATTGATCATCATCATTTGCACCTGCCCGCCGATCAGATCGCCGATGGCCTGGCCTGTGCCTTTGTAGGGCACGTTGACGATGTTGATGCCGGAGGCGATACGAAAAAACTCCGACGCGAGGCGGTTACCGGTGCCCGCCGATGCAAAATTGATTGCGCCGGGTTTTGCCTTGGCGAGCGCGATGAATTCCTGCACCGACTTCGCAGCCACCGAAGGATGAATGCACATCAGGTTGGGGCCGACGGTGAGCTGCGTCACCGGCGCATAATCGCGCTGCGGATCGTACGGCAGTTTGACATACAGACTCGGGTTCATCGTCAGTCCGCCCGCCGAGCCAAGCAGTAGCGTGTAGCCGTCGGGTGCGGCGCGTGCAGCAAGTTCAAAGCCGACGATGCCGCCGGCGGCGCCGCGATTGTCAGAGACCACCGATTGTCCAAGCGCGTCACCGAGTTTCTGGCCGACAAGGCGGCCAATGATATCGCTGGGGCCTCCGGGCGCGAAGGGGATGATGAGACGTACGGGTTTGGTCGGGTAGTTGGCCTGCGCTACGCCTTGCCACGTCAACAACGATAGTGCCAACAATCGAGTTGCTTGATGCATTGCCGCCCCCTCTGGTTGTTTGCTTACTTCTTCGTGCTTATTCCCCCGTAATCCCCGCCGGCGCCCAACCGCGCTTGGCGCGTATCGCCGCATTGCCGATGATTTCAACAATAGCAGGTTTGCCGCAAGCGAGCGCGCGGTCGAGCGCGTTGCGGATTTCGGCGGGTTTTTCCACGCGGAATCCCGCGCAGCCCATCGAGTTTGCGATGTTGGCGAAATTGACTTCCTTTTGGAACATCGCGGCTTCCGCCACTCCACCGGAGTAGTTGTTGTTCACCACCATCACCGCGTTGATGCCTGCGCGGGCGGCGGTTTCCATTTCAGCCATGTGGTAATAAAACCCCGCGTCGCCCGCGAAGCCGATCACCGGTGTGTTCGGCAGCGCGGCTTTGACACCCAGCGTGCCGGGAAAGCCCCAGCCGAGCGAGCCGCCGCAGCGGATGTAACGCTGGCCGGCTTTCATTTTGGTCATCTGTACGGTCCACAGCGCGGCGTGAAAGGTATCGACCACCAGCACGGCGTTCGAGGGCATCCACTCGCCCAGTTCTTTGGCGATGCGCTCGGGGCGGATGGGCACGTCGTCGGAGTTGCGCAGCGGATCGCTCTCGGCCCAGTAGTCGGCGACGTAGCCGCGGCATTGTTCCAGCCACTCGGCGCGTTGCGTGGGGCCGCCGGCCTGTGCGAACATTTCCAGCATCTTGGTGAGCGTGGCCTTGGCATCGCCGCACAGCGACACCAGGTTCGGGTAATTGCGGCCGAGTTCATTCGGATCGATATCGAGCTGAATCACGCGCGTGCCGATTTTCGGAATCTGCCAGCCGTTGGTGACTTGTCCGCCGGTGTGACTGCCGATAAAAAACACCAGGTCTGCCGCAGCCACCGCCTTGTTGGCGCACCAGCGCGAATAGCTGCCGGGGACGCCGACACCCAGAGCGTGATCGTCGGGCACCAGCGCGCGCGCGTGCAGGCTGGTGGCGATGGGAATTTGCAGCTTGTCGGCGATCGCCACCACTTCCGGCCCTGCGAGAGACTTCACCGCACCACCGCCGACCACGATAATCGGCTTGGCGGCCACTTTCAATGCTTTTAGCGCAGCAGTGATGTCGGCGGCCTCTGCGCACGGGCGAAACGGCGGGTAGCGCGTGTAGCGGTCTTCAACATTGAGGTCGTAATCGGCTTCTTTGTCGAGCATCTGGCCGGCGTTACCGCGCAACTCCAGATGCACCGGGCCGGGCGCGCCGGTGGTGGCGTCGCGAAATGCCTGCCGCAGCAAATCCGGAAAACGCGACGCCGCATCTACCGAATAATTCGCCTTGGTCACGCCATCCCACGCGGTGTGGTCTTCGGCGTTTTGATACGCATGACGATAACGCGGCATGTCGTTTTGTCCGCCGCTGATGGCGATGACCGGCGAACCCGCCATGTGCGCATCGCGTAGCCCAGCAGCGAGGTTGGTGCTGCCGATGTCCTGACACAGGCAAACGCCGGGCTTGTTGGACGCGCGCGCGTAGCCGTCGGCCATGTAGGCGGCGGCTTTTTCGCCGTGCGCGATGACGAGTTGGGTTGCGCCGAGTTTGCTGACCTCGACCATCGCGGGCGGAATAATCGTATTCACATAAAACAAATGCGACACTCCATAACCTTTCATGGCTTCGGCAAAGTAACGGTGTCCGGTCATTTTTGGCATGGAGGCTCCCTTGTTGATGTGTGGTGTGTGAAAAGCATAGCAGGATTTGGCGTTGGGCCTGCGGCGTGTTGCGGTAACATGCTGGCCATTCTCGGCAGCATCCACATTAAGGAACGCAGTATGTCCACGTTGCAAGTCTCCCCCGGCACCGACCTCTTTTACACAGTCGATGATTTCACCGACCCCTGGCGCAAGCCCGAAACCATTCTGCTGTGCCACGGCAACAACGAAAGCCACCAGGCATGGTACGGCTGTGTGCCGCATCTGGCGCGGCATTACCGCGTGGTGCGTCCAGACATGCGCGGCTTTGGCGCCTCAACGCCGATGGCGCGCGAGTTTCCGTGGACGCTGGACGTGGTGATTAACGACTACCTCAAGTTGATGGATCATCTGGGTATCCAAAAATTTCATCTGGTGGGTGCCAAAATTGGCGGCGTGATCGGGCGCGCGTTCGCGGCGCGGCATCCCGATCGCGTGCATACGCTGACGGTCGTAGGCTCGCCGCCGCCGGTACGCGCGGACAAGGCCACGCGCGAAGCCCGCGTGAAAGAAGTGATCGAGCAAGGCATCGAGCATTGGGCGCGGCGCAGCATGAGTGCGCGGCTGGGTACGGCGTTCCCGAAAGAGGGAATCGAGTGGTGGATCAAATACATGGGCCGCACGGCGGTATCCACCGAAGTTGGGTTTGCCGGCTCGATCAATTTTTCGGATATCAGTGCGGATGTGGCCAAGCTTGCTTGCCCGGTGCTGGTGATCACCACGCAGGAAAGCGGCCTCGCGTCGGTGGAGCAAACACGCGCGTGGCAGGAGCAGGTGCCGCATTCGGAACTGGTGGTGCTGTCCGGCGATTCATTTCACGCGGCGGCAACGGACCCGGATGTTTGTGCGCAGACGTTGCTTGGGTTTGTGCGGCGGCATGCGATTGCGTCGTGATTGAATACCAATCGATACTGGTTAACGATGTGAGCCAAGCGTGACTAACTTCACTCCGTCGTTCCTGCGCAGGCGGGAA
>CAWUUY010000410.1:0-12872 GCA_963924885.1 uncultured Burkholderiales bacterium
ATCCTTATTGCGCGCCACCGAATACCCATCGGCCTTCGCGCGCTCGATCGTCGAATCACGCCCCCAGATCAACACCTTCATGCCGAACGCCTTGCCGTAACCCGCCACCACCGCGCCGATGCGCCCGTAACCGTAAATCCCCAGCGTTTTACCGCGCAACCCCAAACCCATCGTCGATTGCCAGCGCCCCGCTTTCAACGCCGCCACCTCCTGAGGAATCTTGCGCATCGCCGACAGAACCAAACCCCAAGTCAACTCCGCCGTCGCATACGAGGGCTTGCCCGGATGCATGTCCGAGCACAACAAAATCCCGCACTCCGTCAGCGCTGGCACATCGATGTGCGGGTGAACACTGCGCTGACTGATCAGTTTGAGCTTAGGCAAACGCGCAATCAGCGGCGCACGGATAGGCGTGCGCTCGCGGATCAGCACCAGCGCCCCCGTGTCCTTCAACCGCTCGGCGAGTTTGTCTTCATCTTTGGTGTGATCGTTCCAGATGGTTACGGTGTGACCCGCTAGCAGTTTGTAGGCTTCGAGGTTGCGGACGGCGTTTTGGTAGTCGTCGAGGACAGTGATGTTCATGAGATTTTAATTGTTAAATATCATTTTAAAACAGATACTTACCACAACCGTCATTCTGGCGAAGTCCAGAACCCAGGTCGTTGCTGCTTCCGCGGCGCAAGCCGGAAAAAGCTAGTAAGAAAAAACACACGTGAAGCACTCGGTTCTGGCTTACGCCAGAACGACGATGGTTGAAATTTTACGTATGGCGCATCAATCGTGCAGCCACGGGTTAAACAACTTAACTTCTGCACGCTGAAAATCGTCGATATTACGGGTCACCAGCGTCATTCCATGCACTGACGCCGTGGCCGCTATCATGGCGTCACGCTCGGGCATGGGATCGGGCACGTGCAAGCTCACACAACGGCGCGCAATCGTAATTTCCAATGGCAAAATACGGCCCGAAAAATCTCGCAGCACTTGTTCTTCCATCCACGTGCGCAGCTCAGCGCCTTGACGTTTGTCCTTGCGCTCCATGCGCAAAACGCCCAATTCCAACTCCATTACAGTCAGTGCGGAAAGATAGAGCTGATCCAGCGACATGCTATCCGCCCATTGAACTACGTGCGCATTTGCTTTATCCGGTCTGCGTAACTCCGAGACGACATTGGTATCCAGAACAAACATCAGGAGAAATCAGGCACTTTGAGAATGGGGCCGCGCATGCGGGGCGGCTTGAAGTCGAAATCTCCACCCTTGGTTTGTGCAAGCGCCTCCAGCAACGTCTTTTGCTTGCCGGTAAGCCGCTGATACTCCTCGATGCTCAACAGCACATGCGCCGGACGACCCCGATCCGTAATAACGACCGGACCGCGCTTGGCAGCCTTTTTGGCGCCGCTGGTGTCCTGATTGAATTCGCGGCTAGAGAGAGTTGTCATGCCCATGATGGCCTCCGTGCGAAAGTAGTTACGTTACTACATTCACAACATGACGTCAAACCCGCTCCAAAATATGTAACCCCCGCACCCGATCCAGCAGATAAATCAACCCGCGATTATCCACCGTCACGTCGTTGCTTTGCACGCGCGGGCAGCCGGGCGGCACGTCGGGCATGAATGACGCCACTTCTTTCGGAGCGTGGGGCTTGGCGATGTCGATGATGCGCAGGCCGTGCGCGAACCACGCGACGGGGATTTCGGTGCCGATGACTTTTTCGCACGGCTGATGGCAGCCGGTCATCACGGGTTGCGGTTCGTCGGGCATGTCTTCCAACTGGAAGGATGAAATCGGCACCGGATTTTTTTCGTCACTGATGTCCACCACCCACAAGAAAGCCGCCGGGTACGGCGTGTCGCAGCCTTCGAGCCGGCCCACGTCTTCGTCGGACACCACCATGATGTCGCGCCCGCCGATCTTAAACGGCATTTTGAGACAGGTGTGCGTCGGCCACGGGAACGGCGGACTCCAATCGACGTGCGAAACTAGTTTCGGTTTGCTCATGTCGTCGATATCCAGAATCACAAAACCGCCATACCAGTAGCTGGTGTAAAGGCGATTGCCCTGGCGCAGCGGGTGATGGCATTTGTGATGCGAGCCTTTCCAGGTGGGCTTTTCGCCGCCCGCGGCCCACTGGCCCGGCATGTGCCAGCGACCAACTTCCTCCGGCTTGGCGGGGTTCTTCAGGTCCAGAATGACCACGATATTGCCGATATAGCCGTCCATCGTCGGCGAGATGTAGGCGTAGCGGCCATCGAAATCAAAGCGATGCACGCCGCGCGCGTAGTTGGCCGCGCTCTTATCCGTCGCGTCCCAATGCGTGATGAGTTTTTGTTTGGCCGGATTGGAAATATCCCAGATCGACAGACCGCCAGTATAGCCCGGTGGCGGCGTTTCTCCCTTCAACGCATGCGCGCCAAGCACCTCGCGGTTGGTAATCATGATGTCGCCCGCTACCCGCACCTTGTGCGAATGCGTGCCAGGCGGCATGTTGATCTCGCCGATTTGCTTTGGGTTTTTCGGATCGGCCACGTCGATTATCAACGTGCCCGCCGGGTTGCGCATATTGCCGATGTAAGCCGTCGTGCCCTGCACCACCACCTGTCCGCCGCCCGCGCAGTCAAACCACGCCTGCTTGCCGAATTGATTGTGCGTGTGCGCGTGATCGTGCACGGCCCCTGCCTGGCGCACGTCCATGTAAGCGACTTCCCTGACTCCCTTGGCTTTGCTCATTTTGCGTTCCTTGTGTAATTCCGTTTCTCAGTCCAGTTTAATCCCTGCCTGCTTAATCACCCGCGCCCACTTATCCCGTTCCGCGCTGACAAACGCCGCGAATTGCGCGGGCGTGTTGCCCACCGGCTCGCAGCCCAGCGCCAGAAGGCGATCCTGCGTTTCCGTGCCGCGCAGCACTTTCACAATATCAGAATTCAATCGCGTGACGATTTCATTCGGCGTGCGCGCCGGCGCCAGCCAGCCGAACCAGCCGACCACTTCAAAGCCGGGAAAGCCCAGCTCAGCCACCGTCGGCAGTTCAGGCGCCACGCGCGAACGCGCCCCGCTGGTAATCGCCAGCGCGCGCACTTTGCCGGCCTTCACTTGCGGTGTCGCCACCAGCGCCAGGCTGAACAACGCCTGCACCTGTCCGCCGATTAGTTCCGCCAGCGCCGGGCCGCCGCCTTTATACGGAATGTGCGTGAGCTGCATACCCGACACAATTTTAAATTGCTCCACCGCCAGATGCCCCGACGAGCCGTTGCCCGCCGAGGCAAAATTCACCGGCTTTACTTTGCCCAGCGCGATCAATTCCTTCACCGACGTGGCCGGCACCGACGGATGCACGATCAGAATATTCGGCACAGAAATGCCGTGCGTGATCGCGGCAAAATCCTTCACCGGATCAAAGCGCACCTCGCGATACAAACTCGGATTGATCGCCACCCCCGCCGCCGACAGCGCAAAGGTGTAGCCGTCGGGGGCGGCACGCGCCGCCGTATCATAGGCGATGTTGCCGTTGGCGCCGGGGCGGTTATCCACCACGACAATTTGCCCCAGCGATTCGGTGAGCCTGGGCGCTACCATGCGTGCCAATGTATCGGCCGGACCACCGGGCGGAACGGCAACGATCATGCGGATGGGTTTCGACGGATAAGTTTGGGGAGACTGTGCGAACAACGTCGTGCTCGCGCCGGCCAGCCCCAACACGGCAGAGATCAGCTGGATTTTCATGTGCGGATTATTGCATTCTGCTCGCGCTTACGCCCGATTGTAAACATGCGTCTGGTCAGCCGGAGAATGCGTTGCCGCGAGGCGCTCATCGCCTGCTGCTTTCACCGCAGAGATTACTGCTAAACTTCGCGGCAACATCAAGCTTTCCCTGAATCAACCATGAAAATTTCCGCTATTGCTACACTGGGCCTGCTGCTCACGCTGGCAGGTTGCGCCACCAACCCTCCCGGCCAAAAATCTGCCGACCCCGGTTGGTACTCCACGTGGGCCATGTCGCACAATGCGCGCGTCGCCGCGAACATGAGTGGACGCACCGTCCGCCAAATTCTCACACCCAGCATTGCGGGTGAAAGTGTCCGGGTAAAGATCGAAAACACCATGGGCGAAGCGCCGGTAACGTTCTCCGGTGCGTCAATCGGCCTCACCGCGCAAGGCGCGGCGATCCGCGAAGGCACCCTGAAACGGCTCACCTTTGGAGGACAGGCGGGCATCACCCTCGCACCGGGCGCGGGCGCCTACAGCGACCCAGTGTCACTCAGGTTCGGAGCACTACAACAGCTCACGCTGAGCCTGGAGGTGCAATCCGCCGCCGACATCAGTACACACCATGTCGGCCTGCGCATCAACTGGTCGACGCCAGGTGCGCGTGCGTTTGATATCTCGCCGGCAGGATTCGATCCGCTGCCGGAGGTGCCCCCCGCAAATACCGGACAGTGGCCTTTCTACTGGGTCGCTGCGCTGGACGTTAAATCCGATGAAGCGACCGGCAGCATTGTCATGTTCGCAGACTCCATTACCGACGGACGTTGCAGCACGCGCGACGAAAAAGGCATTGTTCGTCCCAATCTGAATCAGCGCTGGGGCGATGGGGTCATCGCACGACTGGCCGAGCGCGCCAAAAAAGACCGCGCGTTTTACAAGGCGATTGCGATCACCTCCATTTCCGGCAACCGTGTGCTCGGACGCGGCAACGGCCCCTCGGCATTCGAGCGCCTCGAACGTGATGTACTCGACCGCGCGGGCGTCACGCACGTGGTGTTTTTCATGGGTACGAATGACGTCGCGGGCGGATTTACCGCCGCGCAGGTCAGTGCCGGTGTGCAGCAGATTATCGCGCTGGTGCGCGTACGCGGCCTCAAGATTGTCGGCGTCACGGCGGTGCCGCGCGGTCGTCCCGCTCCCGAGACCGGCTGGTCGGGGTCGATGGAAAAGGAGCGCCTTGCGCTCAACGAATGGATACGCACCAAGGCGGGCTTCGATGGCGTGATCGATTTCGACGCGCTGATGAAGCGGGGGCCGCTGGTCAGGCTGGCTGACGGGAACAATGCTCCTGCCATGCCCGACGATTGGAACTGCGACGGTACGCATCCCAACTCCGCGGGCTATCGGGCGATGGGCGATTTTGTCGATTTGAATCTGTTCCGCTAACCGCGGGCGTCATACTGCTCGATGAGCTTGCTGCCCAAACACCCCGCGTCACGCATCGCGGCGCTGCTTTGGCTGCTCGCCTGCGTGGCATTCCTGATGTGGACACTGTTGAAACCGGATATCTACGTGGAGGAACGCAGTGCGTTGTCACGGCTGGTGCCGGTTTACTTCCTCGGCTTTCCGTCCGCACACATCGCGGTGGTGGCCATTGGGAAAATCAAACTGGCGCTCTACCTAAATGCCCGGTTTGAACCCAGCATTCTGTCCGAATGCCTTAGCTTGTGGACGACGATGGTGGTGTTGGGTTACTTTCAGTGGTTCATTCTGTTGCCTTGGCTCGCACGCAAACTGTGGCGCACGTGCAATACGTTTTTCAATCGCAACGATTAATTCACGCCATGACACCAACCCCCTTCCGCCAAGGCGTCGCCCGTCGCTTTATCATTCTGACCCTGCTGCTGCTCGCGGCGACTGTGTTCGCCGCGCTCGCCACGCTGCACTGGTTTGCCGAACTGTTCAGCCACTTCGCGCCGCATTGCGCTGTTTTTTCGTTATTTTTCCTGCTGGCGTTCGCGCTGCTGCGCGCATGGCGCTGGGCATTGCTGGCCTGTGCGCTGGCGCTGTGGAACGGCTATCCGGTGGCGCGTTCGTTGTTCCAGGGCGATCCACCCGCGATAGCAGCAGCGCGAAAATTCACCGTATTTCACTTCAATGCCAATCTAAATCACGAGCAGCCGCAACGCATCACATCCTACCTGCTGCGCCAGGCGAAGCATATCGACGTGGTGGTTTTGCTCGAAGCAACAGAAGTCTTCGCCGTCGTGCTCGATGAATTAAAAGAACTTTATCCCTACCAGATCCGGCACCACGAAAGCTCCCCCTTCGGTATCGCGCTGGCGAGCAAACATCCCATCGATTTCGGCGCCATCTCCAAAGCGCCTACCGGCCAGTTTGCGCATATCGAAGCAACGCTGAAACTGCCGGGACGCGACACGCCGCTTGCGCTGTATGCCGTCCACGCGCCGCCGCCGATTTCGGCGAAGATGGTTGAGGAGCGCAACCGTAAGTTGGAGCACATCGCGCGCCAGGCCGCCGCGCAGCCGCAAAGCACGCCGGTCGTCGTGGGCGATTTCAACCTCACGCCATGGTCGCCGTATTTCCAGAAATTCATCACTGACAGCGGTCTGCGAGACGCACGCACGCCGCGCCGCTTCGATCACACCTGGCCGGTGACTTTCAACAACGCGCATATCGGCCTGGCCATCGATCACAGCTTTGCGCACCAATCGCTGCCGCTGGTCAAGCGAGTCATCGGCCCCGACCTCGGCTCGGATCACATGCCTGTCACGGTCACTTTCGGCTATTGAACAAGGAATCACCCCATGCAAATCGGATTCATCGGCCTCGGCGCCATGGGCGCCATCATCGTGTCGCGTTTAATGGCGGCGGGCCACGCCGTCACCGGCTGGAACCGCTCGCGCGATAAGGCCGAGGCGCTCATTCAGAACGGCATGCGCTGGGCCGCTACGCCGCGCGAGGTGGCCGCGCAATCGGAGATCGTATTCTCCATTGTCACCGACGCCGATGCGGTGAAATCCGTGGCGCTTGGCCCCGATGGCATTATTGCGGGTCTTCAAAAAGGCGGCATCTATCTCGACATGAGCACCATCGCGCCGGAGCCCAGCCGCGCCATCGCCGCCGAATTCGCCAAGGCCGGTTTGACCATGCTCGACGCGCCCGTTTCCGGCAGCCCGGTGACACTGGTGCAAGGCAACGCTTCCACCATGGTCGGCGGCGACAAAGCCGCTTACGAGCGCGTGCTGCCGGTGCTCCTCGCCATCGGACCCAAATGCACTTACATCGGCGGCAACGGCCTCGCGGTGCAGATGAAGCTCTCGGTCAATTCGCTGTTGATGATCGAAGTGATTGCCTTTGGCGAGGCGGTAGCGCTGGCGGAAAAAGGCGGTGTATCGCGCGAGATCGCGGTGGATGCCATCTTAAAAAGTGTCGCTGCGTCGCCGGTGCTGGGCTATCGCGGGCCGTTCATCCTTGAAGGTAAGATGCCTGCGGTGCCGCTGGCGGACGTGACCCTGCAACAAAAAGACATGCTGCTGGTGCTGGAACAAGGCCGTAAATTGGGCTCGCCCACGCCGCTGGCGGCAGCCGCCAATGAAATGATGAACGCCTGCCGCGGCTTGGGACTCGACCATTACGATTTTGTTATCGCACATCAGGCTTACCGAAAACTGGGAGGACAGAAATAATGAAACCCGATCAATACACTGCTTTGAAACCCTACAAAACCAGCCTGAAAGACGTGCCCAAGGTCGGCGGCCTCAAGGAGAAAGACGGCTGGATCAACATGCAGGTGCAGTTTTTGATTAACCAGAAAACCTGCAACTCCGACAAACTGTTGGTGGGTTGGACCGTGCTGCCGCCGGGCGCGCAACATGACCAGCATCGCCATTTCAACTGCGACGAATTCTGGATTGTCATCGAAGGCAGCGGCGTGATGTACGGCGAAAACGGCGAAGAAATTCCGTCCAGCAAGGGCGACGTGGTGTTCACTCCACGCGGCCACTGGCACGGCTTCAAAAACAACTCGACCGAAGACGTGGTGCTGGCCTGGGGTTGGAGCGGCGCCGGCTCGCTGGAGGCTGCCGGCTACGAATCCATCGAGGGCGGGCGTACACACTGAACGTCAAGAGCCTCGACACAGATTTCTGAAATGACCAACACTCACATCACCCGCGGCCTGACCGCGCACCCCGCCCAGCGCCGCGCGCGGCAAGCGGCTGCACGCGATGTCATTGTTACCGCTTCGATCACATTCACCGCAACATGAGCCACATCATACTCACCGCCAAGAACGACAGACGCGTCGAGTTCTACGACGGCGCCAACCATACGCCGCTCGGAATGCTGGAGATGCCTGCGCCGGTGCATGAACTCGCGTTATCGCCCGATGGCGCCAAGGCCTACGGCTCGGTATTCGGCGGCGGCGTGTTCGGCAAAAACAAAAACCCGGATCATCGCGTGGTGGTGATCGATCTCGCGTCGCGCGCCATTGATGGTTATATCGATGCGGGCACGTATCTCGCGCCGCACGGCCTGATGTTCAGCGCGGATGGCCTGTTGTGGGTCACGGCGGAACTGAACAACGCGATACTCGGCATTGATGTTGCGCAACGCAAGGTGGTCGCTGCCATCGACATCGGCGGCGCAGCGCATTGGCTAACACTTTCACCTGACGGCACGCGCGCCTACGCCTCCCACAAACAAACACCGTGTCTGGGCATTATCGATCTGGTCAAACGGCGGGTCACCGGTCAGGTCACGATTCCGAACCGCTGCGAAGGCGTGGCGCTATCCAAAGATGGTGCGAGGCTATATGTGGCGTCACATGCCGCAGCGGAACTGAATGTGATCGACACCCGCAACGACAAACTGATTCAGAGCATCCGCATCCAGCGCACGGGCGAGGACAAAACCCAACTACGCCGCGTGCGTATCTCGCCGGATGAGCGTTGGTTGTTGTTCTCCTCGCATCAGGATGGCGAGGTTGCCGTATTCAAACTGCCCGATCTCGATCAAACCGCGCTGATTAAATCCGGCAAGGCGCCGATGGGATTTGGATTTTCAGCCGAGCCGGACTGCGCGCTGGTATGCAATCACGATGACGGCGTGGTGTCGCGGCTGGATCTGGCGACCGGCACGGTGAGCGGCTCATTCGCCACCGGCAACGGCTGCGAGTTTGTGGCGTATTACTGAACGGAGCACCTACAACAAAAGGTTCATCAGACAATTTCGAGGATCAAGTCGCCTCGCGTCCTTCAAGTTGAGCTTGGGGTTTGACGCCCTCACGCAAAAGTCAGACGAGCCAAACAAAAAAGCCGTGGCATGTAGCCGCGGCTTTTTTGCGACAGAATCACCGAATTACAGCGCTTTTTCCAGTTGCTTGCGCTGCTCGATCATCTCCGCCGGCATGCGCGCCGCCAGTTCGCCGAACAGACGCCCGTGGTCCTTGACCTCAGCTTGCCACAATTGCTTGTCAACCTTGGTCAGTTCCTCGAACGCGGCCTTGGTGAAGCCGTCGATGCCCGCCAGTTCCATGTCTTCGTAGCGCGGCATTTTGCCGACCGGCGTATCCACCGCACCGCCCTTGCCTTCGCAGCGCTCGATGATCCACTTCAGAACGCGCATGTTCTCGCCAAAACCGGGCCACATGAACTTGCCGTGTTCGTCGCGGCGGAACCAGTTGACCGCGAAAATTTTCGGCGCGGCGGCTGCCGTCAGCATTTTGCCAACTTTCAGCCAGTGGCTGAAATAGTCGCCGAAGTGGTAGCCGCAAAACGGTAGCATCGCAAACGGATCACGGCGGACTACGCCCATTTTACCGACGCTGGCGGCGGTGGTCTCGGATGCCATGGTGGCGGCCATATAGACGCCATGCGTCCAGTCCTTGGCTTCCACCACCAGCGGCACCGTCGTTGTGCGACGACCGCCAAACAGGAACGCACTGATCGGCACGCCGGCGGGGTTTTCCCAATCCGGGTCAATACACGGAATCTGCGACGCGGCCACGGTAAAGCGCGCGTTCGGATGCGCGGCGGGTTTTTCGCCGTCCGGATCCCACAGTTTGCCCTGCCAGTCGGTCAGGTGCATCGGCGGGGTTTGCGACAGGCCTTCCCACCACACATCGCCGTCGGGCGTCATCGCCACGTTGGTGAAAATGGTGTCCTTGTTTAGCGCCGCCAGACAGTTCGGGTTGGTGAATTCAGACGTGCCGGGCGCCACGCCAAACGCGCCGGCTTCCGGGTTAATCGCATACAGCCGCCCATCGGCGCCGGGTTTGATCCACGCAATGTCTTCGCCGATGGTGGTGACTGTCCAGCCTTGCAGTTCTTTTGGTGGAATCAGCATCGCCAGATTGGTTTTGCCGCAGGCGCTGGGGAAAGCCGCCGCGATGTAGTGCTTTTTGCCACCTGGCGGCTGGATGCCGAGGATCAACATGTGCTCGGCGAGCCAGCCTTGCTCGCGCGCCATGATCGAGGCGATGCGCAGCGCGAAACATTTTTTTCCCAGCAGCGCGTTGCCGCCGTAGCCCGAACCAAACGACCAGATCAGTTTTTCTTCGGGGAAATGCACAATGTATTTGTGCTCTTTGTTGCTGGGCCACACCACGTCCTTCTGGCCCGGCGCCAGCGGCGCACCCACGCTGTGCAGGCACGGCACAAAGAATTTATCCGTGCCCAGCAAATCCAGCACCGCGCGGCCGATGCGCGTCATCACGCGCATGCTTACCACCACGTACGGCGAATCGGTCAACTCGACACCAATGTGCGAAATGTGCGAACCCAGCGGCCCCATGCTGAACGGGATCACATACATGGTGCGCCCGCGCATGCAACCATCGGTGATTTTGGTCAGCGTTGCGCGCATTTCTTCGGGTGCGACCCAGTTGTTGTTGGGGCCGGCGTCTTCCTTGTTTTTGCTGCACACGAACGTGCGGTCTTCCATGCGCGCCACGTCGTCCGGATCGGAACGGGTCAAAAAACAGCCGGGACGCTTTTCCTGATTCAGCCGGATCAGCATGCCGGTGGCCACCATTTCACTGCACAGGCGGTAATATTCGGCTTGCGAGCCGTCGCACCAGTAGATGCGGTCGGGCTTGGTGAGTTGCGCGACTTCGGCGACCCATGCCTTCAATTTGGCGTGATTCACGTAGGCGGGTGCCTCGGTGGCGGTTGGGCGTGCAGCGGTGGCGGCGGTGGGCGTCATGGCCGTCCCTCCTCGGTTATTAAATATCGTTAAAAAACAATGGCAAAGCGAACTCTTGTGATGTCACCGAGGGCTCGCTCTGCAAAATGGGCACTACGTCAGGGGTGCGATTTTACCCGATTTGTCGCGCCGTCCGCTATGTTGAGCTTGCGATGCGCCGCCGCGCGCCTAGCCACACCAGCGACGCGCCAACGGCGACCAGAAATGGTATCGCCAGCAGGTTCAGGCGCTCCCATCCTTGCAGCGTGAACAACGCGCCCGAAAACAGCGAACTCATCGCCAGCGTAATAAAGATGGCCGATTCATTGAACCCCTGCGCGGTGGCTTTTTCCGCCGGCGTGTAGGTTTCCGTCAACAGCGTGGTGGCACCCACGTACATAAAATTCCAGCCGACGCCGACCAGCACCATCGCCAGCCAGAAATTCCAGATTTCAACGCCGTGCAGCGCAATCGCCACGCACAACAGATTCAGCGCGACACCCGTCACCATGATCGTCATCAGCCCAAAGCGTTTAATCAGCGCCCCGGTAAAAAACGACGGCACGAACATGCCGAGAATGTGCCACTGGATCACAAACGCGGCTTCCTTGAACGGATACTGGCAGGCGTGCATCGCCAGCGGCGTCGCGGTCATCAACAGATTCATCACGCCGTAGCTGATGGCGCCGGTGGTCACCGCGATGATGAACGCAGGCTGGCGTGCAAGCTCTGTCAGATTACGCCCGCCGCCTTTTTTCTCGTCGTCGCTGGGCGGCGGGATGTTCAGCCGGCTTTGCACCGCGATCGCCAGCACGCAAAACAGCGTCAGCGACAGATACGACCCCACGAACGCCGGCGCCCACAAATCCTTGGTGAGCTTGCTCGTCTCCGGCCCGACAATGGCGCCGACGATGCCGCCCGCCAGCACCAGCGAAATCGCTTTCGACTTGAAATCCACGCTGGCCACGTCCGCTGCGGCGAAACGATAATACTGTGCCGTGGCGTTGTAACCACCCAGCACCATCGTTCCCGCGCACAGCAGCCAAAAAATTTGCAGGTAAATCGCCAGCGCGCAAATCAGCGCGCCGACGATGCCGATAGTGGAACCGGCCATGAAACCGTTGCGCCGTCCGAAGCGCCTCATCATCACCGACGCCGCCATCGTGGTCAGCGCGCCGCCGCACACATAACCCGTGACCGGCAACGTCGCCAGCGCGGGCGCGGGCGTGAGCGCCAATCCCGCCAGTCCGGTAGTGGCGATCATGATCGAGTTGTTGGTCATCAACAGCGCCTGGCATGTTGACAGTAAGCCTATGTTTTTATTGATATTTATCATATCCAGTCGAGAATTCGGCGTTGGGCGTTGGGCGTGGGTTCGTAGCATGCCACGGATGCAGTGACTCCGAACTCTAAACGCCCAACGCCAAACTTGCACGCACGATTGCGCGCCAACCATTTCTGCTACGCTGCTTTAACCCATGTCCCTGCTCAACTTTTCGCTGCTGCCCGCCGGTACCATGATCGATGCGCGCCGCTTGTTTGCGGCGCGTGCCTTGCGCGCGTTTGCCGACGGTTATGTAGCCTTGCTGCTGCCGTACTACCTGACGCTGCTGGGCTACAACGCGCTGGAGATCGGCATCCTCATCACGGCGACGCTGCTCGGCTCCGGTGCGATGACGCTGGGCGCGGGCTCGATCGCCCACCGCTATCGTAGCCGCAGTCTGCTGGCAGTGGCGTCGCTGCTGATGGCGGCCTCGGGCCTGGGCATCACGCTGGCGACGGATTTCTGGCCGCTGCTTATCATTGCCTTGATCGGCACGTTAAATCCTTCCAGCGGCGATGTCAGCGTGTTTTTGCCGCTGGAGCAAACCCTGCTCACCCACACCACGCCCGCGACGTCACGCACTGCGCTGTTTGCGCGCTACAGCTTGATCGCGGCACTGGCGGCGGCCATCGGC
>CAWUUY010000411.1:0-15040 GCA_963924885.1 uncultured Burkholderiales bacterium
GGCATGGTCGGCGCGGAAGCGGCGGATTTGCTCTCGGTGCAGCGCAAGCAATGCGTGATCGTTGAAATGCTCGGCACGATAGCCACGGGCATGGCGCGCAATAACCGCCTCGAACTCGTCGAACGCCTCGCCGCGCGCGGCACACGGATGTTGACGCGCGTGAAAGTGGAACAGGCCGTCGGTAATACGCTAGCCCTGCGCGCGGATGACGGAAAAACGCAGGAGATCGACGTAGGCGACGCCCTGATTTTCGCCACCGGGCCCGCGCCCGTGCGCGATGTCGTGCCGCTGCTCGAAGCCGCCGGTGTTGAATACGAACTGGCCGGAGATTGCTACCGGCCGGGGGATTTTTTAAGTTGCCTGCGCGATGGCTGGTTGGCGGCGTTGAGCGTGGATCACCGGTTTCGTGACAGTAACCGTAGGATGGGTGGAGCGTAGCGCAACCCATCACAAACACTGGCGCACCACCTTGCGTTGTGATGGGTTTCACCCATCCTACGGCTACTGCGTTAATCTTCGGCAAAAAAGCGTTTGCGGTTAATTTTTAAAGGAACTCCCATGACACTACCCAACTACGAAATCTACGCCATCAAATACGCTTGGCGCGATGCCAAGCGCACCAACCACTTTGTCGGCGGCGATCCGCACGATGCCTCGATGCCCATGGATTACTTCGTGTGGCTGGTGCGCAATGCCGAACGCACCATCGTCATCGACACCGGTTTTACGAAATCCATGGCCGAGCAAAGAAAGCGCATTTTTCTGCGCTCACCTGCCGAAGGCCTCGCGCTCATGGGCTGCAAGGCTGCCGAGGTCAAAAACGTGGTGATCACGCATCTGCATTACGATCACGTCGGCACGTTTCAGGATTTCCCCGCGGCGCAGTTTCATTTGCAGGATGCCGAAATGGTCTACGCCACGGGCCGCCACATGCGCCACAAGCAGTTCAACCACGGCTACGAAGTCGAAGAAGTGATCGGCATGGTGCGCCTCGTCTACAAAGATCGCGTCACGTTCTACAAAGGCGACGCGGAGCTAGCGCCCGGCATCAGCCTGCACCACATCGGCGGGCACACCGCCGGCCTGCAATGCGTGCGCGTGCATACCGCGCGCGGCTGGGTGGTGGTGGCCTCCGACACCAGCCACTACTACGAGCACTTCGAGCAAGGCCGCGTGTTCGCTACCACATTTCATCTGGGCGACACGCTTGATGGCTACGCGCGCCTGCGGCAACTGGCGGATTCGGATAAACACATCGTGCCGGGCCATGATCCGTTGGTGATGCAGCGTTATCCGGCAGCCTCCAATGAGTTGAAGGACATCGCGGTGCGTCTTGATGTTGTGCCAAACTATTGATTTTATTGAGAATTCATTATGAGCAGTGCCAAGCCTCCGTTACTCGAAAACGCCACGCGCGATCTCGCGCGTTTTGCGTCTGCCATTCAATTCAGTGATTTGCCCAAAGAGGTGATCGAGCGCATCAAGCTCTCGGTGCTGGATCACATCGGTTGCGCGCTCTACGGCGCGACGCTGCCGTGGACGCAAAAGGTCGCCGCACTCGCCATGGCCGAGGGCGCCAAACCCGTGGCGTCGATTTTCGGTATGGGCAAAAAAACCTCGGTGTCACTGGCGGCGTTAGTGAACGGCACCTCGGGCCACGCGTTTGAGCTTGATGACATTCACAAGGAATCGATCGTTCACATCGGTTCGCTGGCGCCGCCGGTGGCGTTGGGTTTTGCCGAAAGCGCGGGCGGCATGTCCGGGCGGGATGTCATTACTGGCATGGTGGCGGGTTACGAAATCGGCGCGCGCGTCGGCAACGCCGCGACCATGGGTTTGTTTTTTCGCGGCTTTCATCCGCAGGGCACCTCAGGCGTGTTTGCCGCCTCCGCCTCCGCCGCGCGCATGCTGAATCTGAACGCGGAGCAATTTCAGCACGCGCTCGGCATGTCCGGCTCGCAGGCGGGCGGACTGATGGCGGCGCAGGAAGGCGCGATGGTCAAGCGCCTGCACTCCGGACGCGCGGCGCAACGCGGCGTGTATGCGGCGCTGCTGGCGCGTGACGGATTTACCGGCATCCCCGATGTGTTGGAGGCGGCGTATGGCGGCTACCTCGCGGTGTATTCGGAAACGCCCAATGCGGCGCGGCTGACCGATGGCTTGGGTAAAGAATGGGAAACGCTCAACGTCGGCTACAAACCGCACGCCAGCGTGACCAGCATTCACACCGCGCTGGATGGGCTGAGCGAGATCATGTGCGAGAACCATCTCAAGGCGGGCGATATCGCCAAACTCGAAACCGGTTTAAGCCCGATGACGCATGTGCATTGCGCATGGGAATACAAGGCGCAGGGTGTCACGGCAGCGCAGATGAATCTGTATTACGGTCTGGCGGTGACGGCGTTGGACGGCATGGCGTTCACCGAGCAGTACAAAGAATCCCGCCTGCGCGATCCGGCGATATTTGATTTTATTTCGCGTGTCAGTGCATTTGTTGATCCGGAAATTGAAAAGATGGGTGCGGCGTTTCGCCACGCCGCGCGCGTGCGCGTGACGGCGCGGGATGGTAAGGTGATCGAGAAATTTTTGCATCATCGTCGCGGCAGTCCTGAGAACCCCATGACGCCCGAAGACATCGAATACAAATTCCGCCACGTGGTGGGTGGTTGTCTGTCGAAAGCAAACATCGACAAGGCGGTAAAGCTTGTTGCGGGGCTGGACAAGGCGGACAGCACCAATGAACTCACCGCGTTGATGGCGGCGCCGGTCGCCGCATAAAGACCTCATTTCTGTAGGTTGGGCTGACGCAGGAAGCCCAACGCTCGCGGTGATGCGCCAACATTGTTGGGCTTCCTGCGTCAGCCCAACCTACGGCTGTTTTGAATTTTGACGATATGAATATAGGAAAAGTGTTTATGCCCCAACAAACCCACGCTCAACAACTCGCCACCCGCTTCGCCAAGCTCAGCTACAACGACATCGCTCCGGCATCACGCCACGCGGTCAAACGCCTGCTGCTGGATTACCTGGGCGTGGCGCTGGCCGGCAGCCAAAGCGAAAGCGGTGAAATCGCGCGCCGTTTCGCGCGCGAGCAGGGCGGCAAGACGGGCGCGCAACTGATCGGCGACAAGGCCAAATCCTCGATGGCCACCACCGCGTTTGCCAACGCAATTTCGTCACACAGCATCGAGCTTGACGACATCGACGTGCTGGCGCTGTTTCACTTCAGTCCGCCGGTGTATTCGTCGGCGCTGGCGGTGGCGGATGCCACCAAGGCCAATGGCAAGGAGCTCATCACGGCGCTCGCCGCTGGTTGCGAGATGATGGAGCGCGTCAGCCGCGCGGCGAACAACTCGCTGCGCAATCGCAGCTTTCACACCACGCCGACCTGCGGTGTGTTCGGCGCGACGGTTGCCGCCGCCAAGCTGCTGAAATTGAACCCGGCGAAGATCACCAACGCGCTGGGCATGGCGGGCGCGCAGGCTTCGGGCTTGATGGAGATGTATGGCCCGTCGATGCAAAAACGCTTTAACCCGGGGCCGACGGCGCGCAATGGCGTGACTGCCGCGCTGATGGCGCAGCTTGGGTTTACCGGCGCGGACACCATCTTTGAGGGCGAGCGCGGTTTTTTGAAAGCGTTCACCGATAAGAATTTTCCGCAGGAGTTGGTGAAGGGCATCAGCAAGCCCTACGTACTGCTGATCGAGTTCAAGCCGTACTCGTGCGCGCGCCCCATCCACAACGCCATCGATTGCGCGCTGGAGGTGCGCACGCAATTGGGCTTCGACGTGAATCAGGTCAAGTCGATTGCGTTCACGCGCCATCCCGACTGGGCGCTTTATCATCAAAACAAATCCCCGCGCACCTATCACGAGGCGCAGGTGTCGCTGCCGTTCTCGGTGGCGGTGGCGCTGCTCGAAGGCCAGGCGCTGCTCAAACAATACAGTGACAAAAATATCCGCAACGCCAAGGTCAAACACTTGAGCAATATCACCAGCATCGCGATGGATGCGAAGTTGCCGCGCGGCGTGTCGTGCAAAATGGTCGCCACATTGAAGGACGAGCGCAAATTTTCTGTGCAGGTGGATTATCCGAAAGGCTCGATTCAAAACCCGATGAACGATCAGGAATTGCTGGATAAATTTGCGCGCCTTGCCATACCGGTGATCGGCGCGGACCGCGCGGCGGCGCTGGCGATAGCGGTGATGAATATCGAGAAGTGTGCCGATGTGTCGGGCGTGCTCAAGCTGGCCGCCGGAAAATAAATATTCAATAAAAACAAATACTTATGATAACTCTTCCTATGTGCACTACTGCGCGACTGCTGCTGGCGTTCGCCGCTTGCGCGGGTGCGCAGCACGCTGCCGCGCAGCAGAACTTTCCCACGCGCCCCATCCGCGTGATCGTGCCATTCGCGCCCGGCGGCCCCACCGATATCATTGGTCGCGTGATGGCGGCGAAACTCACCGAGGCGCTGGGCCAGCAAGTGGTGATCGACAATCGTGGCGGCGCGGGCGGCAACATCGGCATGGCGATGGCGGCGCGCGCGGCGAATGACGGCTACACGTTTTTGCTGGTGAGCTCGAGTCTGATGGTGAACCCGAGTTTGTATGCGAAGCCGGGGTTTGATCCGATCAAGGATTTTATTCCGATCACTTGCGTCGCGGCCTCGGCGAACATCATTTCAGCGCATGCGTCGCAGCCGTTCCGCAATGCCAAAGAGCTGATTGCGGCGGTGAAGGCGAGTCCGGGCAAATTCAACTATGCCTCGCCGGGCGCGGGCACCACGCCGCATTTGTCAGGCGAGCTGATGCGGTTGTCGTTGGGCATCGATATCGCGCACATCCCGTACACCGGCGCGGGACCGGTGGTGCAGGCGGTGCTGGCGAATCAGGTGACCACCGGCATTACCGCCGTGCCGCCGGTGGCGCCGCATATCAAGGCGGGGACGGTGCGCGGCATCGCGGTGCTGGCGCCCAAACGCTCGGCGAATATTCCCGATGTGCCGACCGCGATCGAGTCGGGCGTGGCCGGCATCGACTCTGACACCAAGCAGGGTTTCCTCGCGCCCGCCGGCACGCCCAAACCGATTATCGACCGCATGCACCGCGAAGTGATGAAGCTCATGCAGCTGCCGGATGTGAAAGATCGCATGGCAGCGCTGGGCTTCGATATCGTTGCCGACACGCAGCAGGAGTTTGCAAAGACGGTCAACGAAGAAATCGCCAAGTGGGGCAAGGCGATACGTGAAGCGAAAATCAAGGTCGAATAATGAAAATTCTGGTCTATGGCGCCGGTGCGATAGGTGGTTACTTGGGTGCGGTATTGTCGGCGGCAGGCGCGGACGTTACGCTGGTGGCGCGCGGCGAGACCTATGAGGCGATGACCACGCGCGGCGTGATACTGGAGGGGCCGAAAAGCGGTCGCCCTGACCCGATCAAGGTGCGCGCGGTGCGTCCGGGTGAAGAAAAGCCGCCGTACGATTTAATCTTCGTTACCTTGAAATCGCATCAACTGGTGGCCGCCGCGCCGCACCTGCGCGCGCTGGGCGGCGAGGATTCGATGTTCGTGTTTCCGCAGAACGGTTTGCCGTGGTGGTACTTCGACGGCATTGAATCGCGTTACAAGGGCACGCCCCTGAAAACGCTCGATCCCGACGGCGTTCTATCGCGCGCCTTTGAAGCGCAAAACCTCATCGGCGCCATCGCCTTCAAGCCCACTGAAGTGCTGGGGCCGGCGCACATCCGGCTGGCCGACTCGGATGCCGATTCGCTCACGCTGGGCGAGATCGACAACCGCATGAGTGAGCGGCTGCAAACCATCGCCAGCATCACCACGGCGGCGGGATGGACAGGCAAGCCCGTGGCGGATATTCGCAAGGCCAAATGGACCAAGCTGCTGTCGAACGCGGTGTGGAACACCATAGGCGCGATCACGCAGGCCTCGCCCAAACAAGCGGCGAGCTATGCGCTGACGGCGCGGCTGGCGGTGGCGATGACGCGCGAGGTGATCGCGCTGGCGGCTGCCGCAGGCAGCCCGCTCGATGTGGATGCCGAAGCGCTGGTCGCCGCCACCGCCCAGCGCGTGTCGCTCGCATCATCCACCTTGCAAGACGTGCGCGCGGGCCGTACGCTGGAACTCAATGCCATACTGAATTCGCTGCTCGAAGTCGGCACGCTCACCGACGTGGCAACGCCCAACCTGGAAGTGATCGCTGCATGCGCCAATATGGTGAATCAGCGCATCATCGAGGATGGCGTGGCGATCCGGCCGATCCAGTTGACGTAGGTACCCGTAGGGTGGTAACGCTACGCTTTTCCCACCCTACAGATCTGAAAAAGCCACCGCGAAGAAGGTTTTTTTCTGACGCAGATCAAAATCAGGTATTCCCCAAAAACGGCAGCACCTTCCGCTTGTAGCCTACCAGCGACTCAGTGATCTTGTAGCGTGACGGATACGGAAACGAGATGTGTTTTTGCACCAATGCATCGCGCACGTATTTTTCAATCGGCATGCCCTGCACCACGCCCATGCCGCCGAAGAACTCCATGCCCTGTTCGGTCAGGCGCTGCACGGCGGTGCCGGTGAAGGCCAGCGCCATCATCTCGTAGGGCTGGGCTTCAGCGGTGCCGTCGGCGAACGCTTCGGGGTGATCCTTCGCCCATGCGGCTGTCCAGATCAGTCGCCGCGCCGCCTCGAGATTCATCGCCATGTCGGCGATGGTGAGGCCCACTGCCTGATGCTGGATGATGGGCTTGCCACCGGAGACGCGCTCCTGCGTGTATTTGATGGTTTCTTCCAGCGCGGCGCGTCCCAGGCCGAGGGTGATCGCGGCGATGGTGACGTGCGTGCCGATATCGGTGCGCCCCGGCGGATTGGGCGCGAGGATGCGGCCTTTGGGTACCCGCACATTGTCGAAAAAGATTTCCGCGTTGTCACCGATGCGACGGCCAATCTTGGACATCGGATGGCGCACCAGGCCCGGTGAATCGCCTTCGACCAAAAACGGCCTGGCCCCGGCGGGAGTTTGCGCCATCACCACCAGTAGTTTTGCGAGATAACCAACCGTCTGAAAATTTTTTGCGCCGTTGATGAGCCACGAGCCGTCGGGTTGCTCGACCGCGCGCGTTTTAAAGCGTGCGGTATCCGGCGTCTCGGTGTAGTAGTCAAAACCCAGATCGGTGTCGGGCTCGTGAATCGCCACCGTGGTGAAAAAAAGATCGTCGTTCAAAAACTTCGGCAGAAAATAATCGCGCTGTTCCTGCGTCATGCGCAATTCGAACCAGTCGCGCGCGCGCCGCGCCGTGAGCATGTAGTAATACGCCGTGCCGATGTCAGCGGCAGCGAGTTCCTCGGCGATCAGGCAGGCGGTCAGGTGATCGGAGGCGCCCGCACCGCCGTTTTCTTCTTTCAGCGCAAAAGTGCGAAAGCCGAGCTTGGAGCCTTTTTTCAGCACCTCCCACGGAATACGGTCTTCCCAATTCGGCTTCTTGTCCAGTTCCAGCGCGATGGGTTTGATCTCGTTCTGCGCGAACTCCCGCGCCAGATCCCTATACGCCCGCTGCTCGTCGCTCAGCCTGATGTCGAACATGGTTGCCTCCCTTGGTTATTAAACGCCGCTAAACACTCAATCCTCAATCCTCAATCCTGAACGCTAATAACCTGCCGCGCGATCGACCACCGCATAAAGTTTTTCCCCGGCCAGAAACCGCCGCGCATTCTCGGTGAAAAGATCCGCTACCGCCGCTGTTCGCAACGGGTGCCCGCCGCCGATATGCGGCAACACCAGAATGCCGTCGGTTTGCCAGAACGGGTGCGTGGCCGGCAGCGGCTCTTCGCGAAACACATCGAGCACCGCGCCGGCGATGGTCTTGGCCTTGACCGCGGCAATCAGGTCGTCATCCACGATCAGCGCGCCGCGCCCGAAGTTGAGCAGCCACGCCGTCGACTTCATCGCTTTCAACCGCTGGGTGTTGATGAAATTCTCGGTGCCCGGCGTGACCGGCAACAGCAGCAGCACGAAGTCCGAAGCCGCAAGTACTTCGTCGGTCGCCTCCTGCGGGTAAACCTTTGCCACATGCGACAGCGGCTCAACCCGGCGCTTGGTGCCGATCACACGCATTTCCAGCGCCGCCGCCTTGCGCGCGAGTTCCTGACCAATCGCGCCCAGCCCCAGTATGCCGAGCGTCTTGCCCACGAGCGGCGTGGACTGGCGCTTTGCCCAGCGGCTGTCGCGCTGATCCAGCGCGCACTGCATATAGGGCTTGGTAAGATGGAAAATAGCGCCGAGGATGTTTTCGGGCATCGACACGCGGTGCGTGCCGCGCGCGCAGCACAGCACGATATCGGCGCACACATCCGGACTTTCAAGCCACGCTTCAACACCAGCGGTCATCGCCTGCGCGTATTTGAGCCGTGACATCTGCTTCAAATAGCCGCCTGGCCGCCACGCCACCAGCACGTCCGCGCGCGCAGCCAAATCAGCGGGAACCGGCTGATCCGGCGCGGGGCTGTGTACTTCCAATTGATCGGCGAGTCCCGCGCGCGCCAGCGCTTCCACAAACACCTTGGCTTCGTTTAACCACAGTACGCACACGGGCCTACTCATTGCGACAACTCCAGAATTGGGAAACGTCGATCCTACCAGCATCGCGTGGCGCAATTGCCCCGCGCCATGCGTGCGATGCGCTTACCGAGGCCTCATTGTAGTTGAAGGCCGATCCGCTTCACGATGTCCGCCTGCCGCGCGAGATCCTTGCGCAGAAACTCGGCGAATTCCTCCGGCGAAGAGCCGACGGGGATCAGTCCGTTGTCCGCGAGATGTTTGCGCGTCTCAGGTAGCGCGACGGCTTTCGCGACCTCGCCCGCTACGCGGCGCACGATGTCGGGCGGCGTGCCCGCCGGATACCACAGGCCGTGATAACACGTCATGTCGAAGCCGGTCAGTCCCGCTTCATGAAACGTCGGCACGTCAGGCACTTGCGGCTGGCGGCGTAGACCGCCGAGGCCGAGCGCGCGCAGCCGGCCCGCGTGCAGGTACGTCACGGCGATAGTAGGGCTTATCACCATGCTTTCCATCTGCCCGCTCAGAAGATCGCCCATAGCGGGAGCGGTGCCCTTGTACGGCACGTGCAGGAGCTGGATGCCCGCCATGGCGGCGAACAGCGCCGCGCTCACGTGCGGCGGGCTGCCCACGCCGCCCGAGGCATACTTGATTTCGCCAGGCCGTGATTTGGCGAGCGCGATAAATTCTTTCACGGACTTGGGCGGCAGCGACGGATGCACCACCAGTAAATTGCCGTAGGTGGCATTGATCTGCGAAACCGGCGCGAATTCGTTCAGCGTGTCGTACGGCAGCTTGATGTAGAACGACGGGTTCGCGCTGTGGGAGCAGTTGGTGGCAAGCAGGGTGTAACCATCCTTGGGCGAACGCGCGACCATGGCCGTGCCGATGGTGCCGCCCGCACCCGTGCGATAGTCGAACACAAACTGCTGGCCGAAAGTCTCCGTCATCTTGCGCGTGACCGCGCGCGTGGGCACCTCGATCGGTGTGCCGGGGCTGAACGGCACCACCACGCGGATGGGCTTGATGGGCCAGTTGTCTTGTTGCGCGTGTGCCGTGGCAGATAGCGCGGTGATGAGAAGCGTGGCGAATGTGACAACAGGTCGATGCGTCATGTTGAAGACCTCAATCGGCGCGTATGTTGGCCGCGCGGATAAACTCACCATAACGCTCGCGGTCGCGCCGCTGTATCTCGGCGAATTCCTCGGGCGATGCGGTAAACACTTCGGCGGCAAAGGTGGCGAGCACCGCGCGCGCATCGGGCGTTTGCATGATGCGGCCGATTTCTCGATTGAGCCGCGCTACGATTGCGCGCGGCGTGCCGGTGGGCGCATACACGCCGAACAAAGCGTCGTTCACTTCCGTGCTGGTTTCGGCCATGGTCGGCGTGTCGGGGAACATCGGTGAGCGCGCGGCGGCCGCCACCGCCAGCATGCGCAGTTTGCCGGATTTGACATGCTGGATCGACAGCCCCGAATCAAAAGCGAAATCCACCTGATCGGAGAGCAGCGCCGTGACCATCAGCGCCGCGCCCTTGTACGGAATATGCGTGGCCTTGAGCTTGCCCGCGTACAACATGCGCCCCAGCGGCGCCACCGGCGCGAGATCGCGGCCGACATCGACGCCCAATTTGTAAAGATGCGGGCCGACGACGATGGGACTGCCGGAGGATGCAAGGATGGTGTAGCCGTCGGGCGCGGCCTTCGCGGCGACTTCCAGACCAATGTTGCCGGCGGCTCCGCCACGATTGTCGATCACCACCGGCTGGCCCAGCGCCTCGGCGAGCCTGGGCGCAAACGCGCGCGCCATCAGATCGGTGGTGCCGCCGGCGGGGAAATTGACGATCAGGCGGACGGGTTTGGTGGGCCAGGTTTGGCCTGAGGCGAGAGGGGCGAACGCAAACACGGCTGCGCCGGCAATTGCATGCATTGCACAAACCACACAACGGGTGAGTAGGGCCATGATGTCCACTCCAAGTTGTTCGCTGCGACATAATACCCGGATCCCGTTTCCGTTGTGGCGCTGATACACTGCGTTTCGGAAGCCCAATTTTCGTTAAGCGACGTGTCCACATTCAAGAGATCAGCCATGGACCTCAAACAAAGACTCCACCAAGCGCTGGCGATCACGACAAAGGAATTCAATCATGCGCTGGAGCAAGGCTTTGAGTCGACGGCTGGCAACTATCCGGAGCGAATGGTCAGCGACTACTACATCCGTGCAATAGCTATGGCGTTACCTCGCGCGAACGTCTTTCTCGAGGTACCGGTGACCGGTAAGCGCGGAAGCAATCAAGACCATCATATTGACGCGTTGGTATTTAATGATCGTGAGGTAGTTGTAGCGGAATTCAAAGTTGCGTGGGCTCAAAGTCACTGGGATGCCCTCACGCGTGACTTAGCACGACTTCAGGGTCCGGTCGCGCAGGAGATACGTAGAAAATTTTTGATAAGCGGCGACGTCGCCCCTGGGTTTTCCTTGGAGCCGATTGTTGGCGTCAAAAAGTCGCCGATGTGTGGAAGTCAGGCAGCACAGCGGGAAGACGGACTGTTCCCCCTGCATTGGGTAAGGCTCACCGGGACTACGTCCGCGTTTGGGAAGGGAAAGGGGGTAGCTTCGATGCGTACTACCTTACGTGGGCGCTGCTCCAATATGACGAAATGTCCGCCTAACTTTAGCTGCTGCGGACGGGCCGCCAGTACCGCGCCAAACGAACCGTCTGCGTTGACCCGCCGCAGAGCACGACGTTGAAGATCTATTTTTCGACAGGATTGCGAGTGTCACTACGGTGCCGGCTCATAACCATAAACTACCGGTTGCCCGGTTTGACGATTTCGACCGCCGCCTGTTCAGATCACAAATCTTGCTTTGATAGCACGGCACCACAACTTTGAAGGAGCACGCCATGACGACTCAACGCAAACCCATGCACGCAGGCGAAGCCGTAGCCGAGGCCTTGCGCGAAGAAGGTGTTGAACGCGTCTACAGTGTGCCCGGCTCGCACATCCACCCGATCTACGACGGTTTGAGCCGCGTTGAATCCATCCGTTTCGTCACCTGCAAGCAGGAACCAAACGTGTCGATCATGGCGGATGCGTACGGGCGGCTGACCGGCAAGCCGGGCGTGTGTCTGGTTACCGCCGGGCCCGGCGGATTGAATTCGATGGCGGGTGTGGCGCAGGCGTATGGCGCGGCTTCGCCGATGGTGCATCTGGGCGGTGCGGTGCCCTTGAAGGCCGACCTTGAGGCGTTTCACGGCGTTGACGATCCGGCGTTTGTGCATGAGATGTTCAAGAAAATCACCAAGTGGAGCGCTCGCGTTGAGCGCATCGAGGACATACCCGAGGTGATGGCGAAGGCGTTTCACATCGCACGCAGCGGGCGACCGGGGCCGGTGCATGTGGAGTTGCCGCGCGTTTCGGATTACAGCGAATACATCTTGCAGGAAGAACCGGCGGTGCTGCCGGCGTATCAGCGCATCGCTACCACGGTGACCCGGCCCGATCCGCGATTTGTCGATCAGTGCGCCAAGCGGCTGATGGGCGCGTATGCGCCGGTGCTGGCGGCGGGCAAGGGCATCATCCGGCAGGGCGCGATGGCGCAATTATCAGCGCTGGCGATGAAGCTGCAATCGCCGGTGGTGTTTGCGCAGGACGCCATCGGCGTCATCCCTGAAGAGCATCCGTTTTTCGCCGGGTATTTTCAGAAGGCGCGCAGTCATCCGCTGTGCGTCGATGCGCTGCAAAACACCGATCTGATTTTTGGCGTGGGGCTGCGCGCGGGCGCGGCGGAGATGTCCGAACTGAAAGGGCGCGCGCCGGAAAAGAACATGATCCTTGTCGGCTTTGACGACGCGCAGAACGAACGCTATCAGGGCGATGATGAGCGCGTGGCCGATCCCAAGCTGTTTCTGGATGCGCTGCTTGAGCGCATCGGTGATTATCAACGCCCGCGCAACGACGCGTTGATTCAAAAAATGGCGGTGGACAAAGCCGCCGTGCGGCGCGCGCTGGCGGCGAATGTCGAACCGCACCGCAACGACAACCCCATCTATCCTGGCCTGCTGATGGAGGCGATGAACACCGTGCTGGATGACAACGCAGTGGTGGCCAGCGATGTCGGCAACTGCCAGATGTGGGCGCGCACCTTTCGCCGAATCGCCACGCCGGAGTCATTCATGCAGTCGGGCGTGTGGAACGCGATGAGCAACGGCTTGCCGACGGCCATCGTGGCGAAGATGGAGTTTCCCAAGCGCGATGTGGTGGCGCTGGCGGGCGACGGCGCGTTTCTGATGACCATCGGTGATTTGCCCACGGCGGCGGAATACGGCGCGAATGTGCTGATGGTCGTGCTGAACGATGGCGCGTTCGGTCAAACGTATATGCAGCAGACCAATATCTACGGCCACACCTACGGCACGGCGTTCACCAGTCCGAACTTTTCAGAGATTGCCAACGCCTGCGGCGCCAAGGGAATACGGGTCAGCAACCCCGGCGACATTGAAGCCGCAATGCGGCAGGGCGTTGCTGCCACCAAAACGCAGCCCGCGCTGGTGGAGGTGATGGTGGCGCGGCACGCTTATCCAAAGATTTGATACGCGGGGAGCAGCGCGCCCCCGACCTTTACTTCGCTGCGGCCTTGGCCGCCATTGTTACTTTGGCGCCGATCCACGGTTCATCGGCGATGTCGAACAGTCCTTTTTCAAAGCCCTTGAACTTGTCCGAGCGCTTGGAACGGTAGTTCACTTCGGTGGCTTCTTCCGGCAATTCGGAGTAGGCCACCGCGCCGTTGTCCAGACATTTTTGGGCTGTACCTTCGAGGTCTTCGACATAGACGCCGAAATGATGCGGCCCGGTGAAGTCCATGCCGCGGTCGAGCTGATCCTGCTTGAAATACAGCACCGAGATGTTGATCGCGCCGTCGGTCAACACCACGCCGCGCGCGCGCGGATTGTCGAGCCGGCGGATTTCTTCCCAGCCGAAAACCTTTTTGTAGAACTCGGCTTGTTTTTCCGGGTCCTGGCTGGCAATGGCGAGATGCTGGATGCGGCCCATGGTGTTGCTCCTTGCTGGATTGTGGTTGCGCGTAGTTATGCGACTTGGAGAGTGGCGAATATAGCGCCGGGGCGATTTTCGATCAACCGCGCGTCACTGCCGAGTCCATCATTGGACACTGATCTTTGCCGCTTGTATCACCTTCGCCCACTTGGCGATTTCATTGCGGATGAACGCTTCGAATTCCTTGATCGAGGTACCCGCCGGTTCCGCGCCGTCGGCGGCGAGACGCTCTCGCGTATCGGACTGATGAATGATTTTCACCACGTCGGCGTTAAGTTTTTCGATGATGGCGCGCGGCGTGCCGGCGAGCGCGAACAGGCCGCTCCACGAGTTGGCGCTGTAGCCGGGCACGCCCGATTCGGCGATGGTCGGCAAGTCCGGCAGGATGGCCGCGCGTTTTTCGGTGGTCACCGCCAGCGCGCGCAGCCGCCCCGAGCGCACATGCGGCGTCACCGGCAATATCGCGGCGAACACAAATTGCGTTTGCCCGCCGAGCAGATCGGCAATCGCCGGCCCCATGCCTTTGTAGGCCACGTGCGTGAGGCCGGTGCCGGTCATGTGTTTGAACAATTCGCCGGCAAGATGCGAGCCGCTGCCGATGCCGGTGGAGCCAAAGTTCAGCGCATCCGGTTTTGCCTTGGCGAGCGCGATGAATTCCTTCACGTCGCGCGCAGGCACCTTCGGGTGCAGGGCCAGCAGATACGCCTGCGAGCCAAATTGCGTGATTGGCTGAAAATCTTTCACCGTGTCGTACGGTAGTTTACTGCGCGTGGTGGGGTTGATGACAAAACTCGGCGAGCTAATCAGCAGCGTGTAGCCATCCGCGGGTGCGCGCGAGGCGATTTCGGTGCCGATGATGGTGCCACCGCCGCCGCGGTTATCCACTACGACTTGCACGCTCCACATTTCCGAGAGCTTTGCGCAGATCGCGCGCGACATGATGTCAGTGCCGCCGCCGGGCGGATAAGGCACGATGGCGCGCACGGGTTTGGCGGGATACGGTTGCGCGTGCGCGAACGCGACTCCAAGGGCTATAAAAAATATCAATAAAAACAAATACTTATGTTTATATGATGGCATCTGTTTCGCGTGCGGCGGCGTGACTTGGATGGTTGCTACGTTAGCAGAAAGCGCATGCCGCGGCGTGCGGAAGTGAATATGCAGCCAACAACGCGCCGCTGAAAATCGGATAGCTCACGGACGTGTCGATCAGGCTTCGGTATAAAGAACCAGCGGACTGGAATCAGGTAAACTGCCGGCCATGCGTAAATGGCTCGCCCTGTTTTTGTTGGTTGTCCTGCCTTTGTCGTGGACGGCATCGGCTGTCGCGGCCTATTGCAAGCATGAGACGACGGCCGCCGGGCAGAACCACATGGGCCATCACGATCATCAGCACGAGGCGGATGGCGCGGCGGGTGGT
>CAWUUY010000412.1:0-4582 GCA_963924885.1 uncultured Burkholderiales bacterium
CGGGCGACTTGACCACCAGACAACGTGGTCATCATCGAACCGAGCGTTGCATCGGCAAGACCGACTTCGGTCATGACTGTCTGCACTCGACTTTCAAAATCGGCAGCACCAAGGTCGAGCCAACGTTCAAGCGCCTCCAGCGCGCGGCCGAGCGCGGGGTTCGCGCCCTTGTTGACCAACTGCGCGCCGTTTTCGATGCCGCGTTTTTTCGCGGCAGGCCCGTTGACCAGCAAAAACGGCAGCACGCCCCAGGTACTGCCGATGTTGTTCAAGTTATACGAGTTATCGGCAATCGCCTCAACAGCGGCAATCAGCACCGGCATCAGATCGGGTTTGCAGCCCGCCATCACCGCGTTGGCAGCGATGTTGCGTGGGGTCGCGGCGAGGTTCGCTTGCGGCAGCACGGCGATCTGCTCATCCGGCTGGCGCGTTGTGTGTTTCAAAAACGCGGCCACCCGTTCCGGCGTCGGCGGAATAATCGGCAGCTCGTCCGACCACAGTTGTTGTTTGAAGTGATCGTTGATTTCATCAAACGTGCCTTCAAACACAATCGCGCCAGCGGTATTCGAACGGGCCGCCACGCTCGGCGCCTCACTCGCACGCGGCTGTGTCAGTTCATGAACGATGCGCGCGAACAGCACCTTCTCCACATTCTCTTCAACCAGCGACTCGGCATGCACGCCCACCGCGCCGGGATATTCCGCCACGCGCAAGCCCGTCACGCCCTGCGCCTTGCCCGCCGCCTTGGCGATGGTGGTAAACCCGGTGGTGGTAATCACCACGCTGGGAATGCCGAGCTTCTCGGCTTCTGCCGCCGGCCTCACCGAGGCCGGAGTGCAGGTGCCTCACCCGCCGTTTCCGGTGATGATGGCGTCGCAGCCCCATTCCTTCGCCAGCGCCGCCGCGCGTTTGGCATCCGCGTGCTGCGACAGCGGATCGCCGCCGACGTAAATGGTCGGGAACTTGTCGTAGGGAATGATCTTCACGCCAGGAAATTTTTCTTTCAACAACCGGCGATAAGCGCGAAACATCTGCTCGCCCTTGAAGTGGTTGTTGTAGACCTCGCCGATGGTTTTGCCTTCGAGCGTATCGAGGTGACGGCTGACGCCGGTGGATTTGCTCACTGGCAGACCTTCGGGGCTGATGACGCGCATTTTCTCGTGCATTGAAAATCCTTAATCTGAAAACCACCCCTGTAGGCCCCGCGCAGGTGGAAACGACAGAGGTGTGGTGTCGCGCCTAATCTGTCTTAAGCGCAAGGCATGGAGACTGACGCGCTCCCCTGATTCTATACATTTCAGTTGAGGGCATGAATCTTTCGCAAGCTCGTATTCAAGGCATGGCTCAACGGCATATTACCCATGCCGCAATTGCTGTGGCAAAATTGCCGCCACACCCAACAGGAGACAAGCATGAGCAACATCGGCTTCATCGGACTTGGCATCATGGGAAAACCCATGGCCGCAAACCTCATCAAGGGCGGCCACACGCTGTGTTTGACATCACGCAGCGGCGTGGCGAAAGAACTCACCGACGCCGGCGGCACGGCTTGCGCTAGCGCAAAAGAAGTCGCGCAGAAGGCCGACATCATCACCATCATGGTGCCCGACACGCCGGACGTTGAGAAGGTGTTGTTCGGCGCCAACGGCGTCGCAGAAGGCCTTGGTACCACTGGCAAGGGCAAAATCGTCATCGACATGAGTTCGATCTCGCCCATCGAAACCAAGGTCTACGCAAAAAAAATCAACGACTTGGGTTGCGAATACGTCGATGCGCCGGTGTCCGGCGGCGAAGTCGGCGCCAAGGCCGCATCGCTCACCATCATGATCGGCGCGAATCCAGCCACATTCGAGAAAGTAAAGCCGCTATTTGAATTGATGGGTAAGAACATCACGCTGGTCGGCGGCAACGGCGATGGGCAAACCTGCAAAGTGTGCAACCAGATTATCGTCGCGCTCAACATCGAGGCCGTGAGCGAGGCGCTGGTGTTTGCCTCCAAGGCCGGCGCGGACCCGGCCAAGGTGCGCCAGGCGCTGATGGGCGGATTCGCGGCGTCGCGCATCCTGGAGGTACACGGCGAGCGCATGATTAAGCGCACCTTCGACCCCGGCTTTCGTATCGAGCTGCATCAAAAAGATTTGTCGCTGGCGCTGGCCGGCGCGCGCGCCATGGGCGTGTCGCTGCCGAATACGGCAACGGCACAGGAAATGTTCAACGCCTGCGTGGCGCAAGGCGGCGCGAAATGGGATCACTCGGCGATGGTGAAGGCGCTGGAAACTTTGGCGAATCATCCGGTCGCAAAATAGGGCACGCCATGCGCTAATACCAGACTACTTTGCTGCTCATGGCAATGAGCGGCAGCGGCTTGGCGCAAAACTATCCGGTCAAACTCATCCGCGTCATCAACCCCGCCGCGCCCGGCGGCAACAGCGATTTGTTGTTTCGCGTGCTATCGCCGAAGATGATCGATCTGCTCGGTCAGCAACTGGTGATGGAGTATCGCCCCGGCGCGGGTGCGACCGTCGGCAAGGAACTGCTGTCGAAAAGCGCGCCGGACGGTTACGCCACGATGTTTGTTGCGGCCAGCCACGTGATGAATCCCGCGCTGGTGAGAAAATTGTCGTACGACACGTTGAAGGATTTCACGCCGCTGGGGCTGATCGCCGATATCCCCTCCGCGCTGGTGACGCACCCGTCGCTGCCCGCGAAAACCGTCAAGGAACTGATTGCGCTGGGACGCGCGCATCCTGGCGCAATTAATTTTTCGTCGGGCGGACGCGGCACCGTCGGTCATTTGGCCGGCACGCTGTTCGGCTCGATGGCCAAGGCGCAGTACACGTTTGTCGCTTACAAAGGCTCGCATCAGGCGCTGATCGATGTCATGTCGGGCAACATCCAGTTCCAGTTCTCCAGCATTTCTAATCTGCTGCCTTATGTCGAGTCAGGCCGTTTGCGCCTGCTGGCGCAAACCGGCGCAAAACGCTCACCCATCGCCGGGCAAACGCCCACCATGGCAAAGGCCGGTCTGCCGGGCTTCGTGGTGCGTAGCGGATTCAGCTTTCTCGGCCCCGCCAGCATGCCGCGCGCCGTGGTTGAAAAACTCAACAACGCATTGGTCACATCGCTGCGCGAACCCGCCAATCGCAAATTGCTTACGGCACGCAGCGCCGATTCAATGGGCAGCACGCTGGAAGAACACGCTCGTTACATCAGCACCGAAATCGATAAGTGGATGAAGGCGGCACGCGACGCGGGCGTGGTACCGGAATAGCGCCCCACCACCACCGTAGTTCCCGCGCAGGCGGAAACCCATAACACAGCGTCAAGTGGCACGGGGTTATGGATTCCCGCCTGCGCGGGAATGACGGGATGGTTAGAATGGATGCCATCGATACCAACGAGCAGCGCCCAAGCATGAACATCCCCAGCTTTCTCCCGTCCTCCTGCCCGCCCGCCCTCATCGCCGCGCTGCGCGCCCAATTCGGCGAGCGGCTCAGTACTTCGCAGGCCATCCGCGAGCACCACGGCAAGGACGAATCCGCCTTCCCGCTTGCACCGCCAGACGCAGTGGTGTTTCCGCAATCCACCGAGGAATGCATCGCCATCGTCAAACTCTGCGCGGCGCACGGCACGAATATCATCCCTTACGGCGTAGGCACCTCGCTCGAAGGCCACGTGCTAGCGATCCACGGCGGCGTGTGCGTGGACATGAGCCGCATGAACCACATCATCGCGGTCAACGCGGAAGACCTCGACTGCACCGTGCAGGCCGGCGTCACGCGCAAGCAGCTGAATCTGCATCTGCAACACACGGGATTATTTTTCCCGATAGACCCCGGCGCGGACGCCACCCTCGCCGGCATGGCCGCAACGCGCGCGTCGGGTACCAACGCCGTGCGCTACGGCACCATGCGCGAGAATGTTTTAGGGTTGACCGTGATACTTGCCGACGGACGCCTGATTAAAACCGGCGGTCGCTCGCGTAAATCTGCCGCGGGCTACGACCTCACGCGGCTGTTTGTCGGATCGGAAGGCACGCTGGGGTTGATTACCGAAGTAACGCTCAGGCTCTACCCGCAGCCCGAGGCGGCATCAGCGGCGACCTGCACCTTCCCCACCATCGACGCCGCCGTGCGCACAGTGATTCAAACCATCCAACTCGGCGTGCCCATCGCGCGGTGCGAATTGCTGGACGCGCTCACCATCAAGGCCGTCAACGCCTATAGCAAGCTGGGACTACACGAGTCGCCGATGCTGTTCTGCGAGTTTCACGGCAGCCCGGCCTCCGTCAAAGAGCAGGCCGAAACCGTGCAGGCCATCGCCCGCGAACAAAGCGGCATGGATTTCGAGTGGGCCACAAAACAGGAAGACCGCACCCGCCTGTGGCAAGCGCGCCACGATGCGTATCCCGCGTGTCTGCGCCTCAAACCCGGCGGTCGCGCGATGGCCACCGATGTGTGCGTGCCGATCTCGCGGCTCGCCGAATGCATCGCTGAAACCGACCGTGACGTGCAAGCCTCCCCACTGCCCATCGCGCTCTTCGGCCACGTCGGCGACGGCAACTTTCACCTGGCGATCATGG
>CAWUUY010000413.1:0-10104 GCA_963924885.1 uncultured Burkholderiales bacterium
GCCGACGACATGGGCCTGGGCAAAACCCTGCAAACTCTGGTGCATATTCAAGTTGAAAAAGACGCCGGACGCCTCACCTGCCCCGCGCTGATTATTGCGCCGGTGAGTCTGATGGGTAACTGGGCGCGTGAGGCCGCGCGCTTCTGCCCTCGACTGCGCACGCTGGTGTTGCACGGCAAAGACCGTCATGAGGCCGCTGATACCATGACCGAGCACGACATCGTGATCGCGCCGTATTCCCTGCTGCAACGCGACCGCGAGCGCTGGCTCGAAGCAAAATGGCACCTCGTCGTATTGGACGAAGCGCAAAACATTAAAAACGCCAACACCCATGCCGCGCAGGTGGCCGGACTATTGCAGACCCGGCACCGCCTGTGCCTGTCGGGCACGCCGATGGAAAACCACCTCGGCGAACTGTGGAGCCTGTTTCATTTTCTGATGCCGGGTTTTCTCGGCAGCCAAAAACGCTTCGGCACGCTGTTCCGCACGCCGATTGAAAAACTCGGCGACGCCGAACGCATGGCGCAGTTGCGCGCGCGCGTGACGCCTTTCATGCTCCGGCGCACCAAGGCGGTAGTGGAAACCGAATTGCCACCCCAAGGTGGAAACCGTGATGCGCGTCGAGCTGTCGGGCAAACAGGCCGATCTCTACGAAACCATCCGCCTCGGCATGGAAAAAACCGTGCGCGAGGCGCTAACCGCCAAAGGCCTCGCCAAATCGCACATCACCATCCTCGACGCGTTATTGAAACTGCGCCAGGTGTGCTGCGATCCGCAATTGGTGCCGCTCGCCGCCGCCAAAAAAGTCACCGCCTCGGCCAAGCTCGAACAACTGATGGAAATGCTGCCGGAGATGCTGGAGGAAGGACGGCGCATCCTGCTGTTCTCGCAGTTCACCAGCATGCTAACGCTGATCGAGGCCGAACTCGCCAAGCGCAAAATACGCTGGGTCAAACTCACCGGCCAAAGCCAGAAGCGCGACGCCTTGATAGAGCAATTCACCAGCGGCGAGGTGCCGCTGTTTTTGATCAGCCTGAAAGCCGGCGGCGTCGGCCTCAATCTGCCGCAGGCCGACACCGTGATCCATTACGACCCGTGGTGGAATCCGGCGGTGGAAAACCAGGCCACCGACCGCGCCCATCGCATCGGCCAAACCAAAAGCGTGTGGGTGGTCAAACTGGTGGCGCAAGGCACCATCGAAGAACGCATTCTCGCGCTGCAGGAACGCAAGGCCGCGCTGGCCGACAATATGTACAGCGGCTCCGCCGCGCGCAAGCAACCGCTGTTCACCGAAAGCGATCTGGCGGAATTGCTGAAACCACTCTCTGCGTTTTCGGAATAAAATATTTAAAAAAAAAAATAGTTACATACTTTACGCCGCCACCGCCACGCCTTCCTGCTCGCAGGAATTCGCCACGTCGCTGATGGTCACGCGCTGCATGTCGCGCACCCAGCGTAGATCGTCGTAATCCATGCCGCGATGCATGGTGCAGCGGTTGTCCCACATGATGAGTTCGTTCGGGCGCCAGCGGTGCGTATGCAAAAACCGTGGCTGCGTGACATGCGCAATCAGTTGGTCGATCAGCGCGCGGCCTTCCGCGTCCGGCATGCCGAACACGCGCCCGGCGTGCGACGCCACATACAGCGACTTGCGGCCATTCTGTGGGATTGTGCGCACCAGCACCTGCGGCACCGGCGGCAAGCGCCGTTTCTCGTCTTCGTTAAATTCAGTGAATCCGCTGCGCAGCCGCGAGTGCGCGATGCAATGCTCGGCCACCACGCCATGGAGCTTTTGCTTCATGTCAGCCGGCAGCGCGTCGTAGGCGGCGCGCTGATCGGCAAACTGCGTGTGGCCGCCGATGGGTGCGATGGTGCGTGCATACAGCAGCGAGCACAGGCTCGGCAAATACTTGAACGAACTGTCGGTATGCCACAGCTTGTTGCCCGCTTTGTACATGCGCTGACGGCTGGTTTCGCCCCAGATATTGCCTTGCGCATCCAGATTGGAAATATCCGCGAACGCGCCGCTGTAGCGCGTGGGCGTGGCCTTCGGATCCAGCGTGCGCTCTTTTTCCACCGGCCCGAAACGCGCGGAGAATGCCAGGTGTTGCTCGGGCGTGAGATGTTGCCCCGGAAACACCAGCACGGCGTGTGTCCAGAAGGCCTGCCGGATGGCCTCGACATCCGCATCGGAAACAGGCCCCGACAAATCCACGTCGCCGATTTCGGCGGCAAAGTTTTCAGAGTAAGGATAGATGGTGATGCTCATGCCGACGCTCGCTTTCGTAAATGCCTGTCACTCATTGCCGCACTATTATATTGATCCCCGCACTACTCAATGCCATGCGCTGCAAATAACGCTTTCACCGGCGCGGACGCAAGATAGTCCAGAAACGATCGCGCACCCGCCGCGTTCGGCGCTGCAACCATCGGCGCCGCCGCGTAAGCCGTCCAGTGCTGTAATTCCGGCGGTAGCGGGCCAGCAAGCTTGAGCCCCTGATTGCGAAACATGAGAATTTCGATGATGGCGCCAAACGCGATCTCTCGCCCTTTGCCCTGCATCAGGTGATCCATCATCGCAGGGCCGTTGTCGAAGCGCTGGGTTTTCTTTTGAATCCGTTCGTATAGCCCCAGCTTTTTCAGCATTGTTTCGACGTATAGCCCACTGGAGGAGCGGTTAAAAACCACGAACTCGGCATCCAGCACGGCCTGCTTCAGCGCATCCACGCTCGACAGATCGGGCACCACAACATCATCCCGCGCGAACACACCCACGCCCACGCGGCCTACAGGCACGCGCTTGTCGCCCGCCACCTTTTGCTGCCGCTTGAAATCATCCAGCGCAGCATCGGGCGCAATCACGATATCGTAATCCTCGCCGTCCGCGATGCGCCGGCGTATCACCGGCGCGGTGGACCAGGTAATCCCCGCCTGCGCCCCGCCCCGCGCGTTATACGCGGCCACGGCCGCAACGAGGCCGGGTTCGACGGAACCCGCACTCAGCACACGGATGATGGGCTTGTTTATCATGCGCCGCCTTGTGGTCGATGGTTTGCCGCGCTGGCGGATCGACTGCCGTGACATTTCCGTGTGGAGTCTATTTATGCGCGCCCAACCAATTCAGCATCACCCGATTAAACGCATCGGGCTGCTCGACGTTGGGCAGATGGCGCGCGCCGGCAAAATCGGCGTAGCTGCCGTTAGGAAACAACGACGCGATGTGTTTGCTTTCAGCAGGCGCGGCGCTGGGGTCGTCAGTGCCGCACACCACCAGCGTGGGCGTGTTTACGGCTTTCAGTCGGTCGGTGAAATTAAAATGAGCGATGGCCTGCGCGCAGCCGTTGTAGCCGGTGGGCGTGCAGCCGACGATGGAATCATAAATCAGCTTCCAGCGACGGGGATGCTTGCGCTTGAAATCGTCGGTGAGCCAGCGGGCGATGGTGGCGTCGGCAATGGGCACGAGCGAATTCGCCTTTTGCACGGCCTCGATGCGCAGCCCCCAGCGCGTTGCCGCGTCGGCGGGCGATTGGGTTTGCGTGTCGCACAGCATCAGCGATATTACGCGGCCCGCGTGGCGCAGGCCGAGCGACTGGCCGATCATGCCGCCGATCGACAAACCGGCAAAATGACAACGTCGCTCGCCGATAGCATCCAGCACGGCCACCACATCGTCGGCCAGCGCGTCGATGGTATACGGCGCGGGCGGCGCGCCGCTACCGCCGTGACCGCGCAGGTCGATGCGTAGCGCGCGGTAACCCGCCGCCGTGAGCACGGGCACTTGCTCGGCCCACATGCCGAGGTCGGCGGCGAGCGAGTGCGAAAACGCGACGACAGCGCCCGCTTCGGGGCCTACGAGGTCGTAGCAGATATTGCGTCCAGCCAGGGGTAGCAGCATAAAGAGTTCTCCTTTGTTTGTTACGTTGAGTGCTTTTAAAATTATCGTAACCCGGAAGGAGCGCAGCGTATTCCGGGGACAGGCGTGCTCGATCCGAACATTGGGTCTCGCGCGCGAAACCGGATGGCGCGCGAACGCGATGTTTCCGCGTGCTTCGACACACCGCGCCCCGGAATACGCTGCGCTGCTTCCGGGCTACATTGACGCGTCTGTTTCAAGTGGCGTTCAGCGCCCGAAAAATTTCCGCACGGTCTCGTTCGCGATTTTTTGCACAAACGCTTTCGTGTCGTTGTCGATCGCGCAGAAGTAATCGTAGGGGTTACCCACGGGGGAGCGTTCGTAGAGGCTGGCATACACCACGCTTGCGTTCAGGTACTGCCCCGCGATGGTGGGGTGATAATCGTCGTAGACGGCGCATTCTTGCCCAGACTCGCCGGCTTCGGATACTGCCCGAGCGGGTAATGGCGCAGCATGCCGATGGTGAGTTGCACCGACGTAAACCCGGGCCGCGGATCAAGCGACGGCGTGGCGGCCACCGCCATGCGGTGCGTATGAGCTTGAAGTGCGCCAGCGTAATACATAATGCTGCCGCCGACGAAAAGCACGCGCATCGGCGTATCGACCGGCGACTCTTTCACCAGCGGTGTCAGCGTTGCCTGCCCCCGCACCGCCATTGGGAGCAGCGCCACCGACGCCATTATCAACAGTGCGGCGACATAGCGTTTCATTACCCACGCCTTTCATGTAAAAGTTACATATCCAAGGCATTTGCAGCGCTCACCCAACGAAATCCAAGTGGCCCGACATTGCGCAAGAGATGGCGGCAGTATAGGCGCATGATCGAATCAAGAGCAATGCTTGCGGGGATGCCGCGCACGGCGGCGCTATAATTCGCACTCCCCTCCTCATACGGCAACCTACCCATGGCTAACCGCACCGTCTCCCCTCGCGATCTGAAAAACCTGCTGCATGACGGCAATGAACTTGCGCTGCTCGACGTGCGTGAAGAAGGCCAATTCGGTGAAGGCCATTTGCTGTTTGCCACGCCGCTGCCGTATAGCCGGCTTGAACTCGGCGTCGCCGCACTCGTGCCGCGCAAAAGCGCGCGCATCGTGTTGTGCGACGACGGCGACGGCGTGGCCGGGCACGCGGCGAAACGGCTGAACGCCATAGGCTACACCGATGTGTCGGTGCTGGCCGGCGGCAATCCGGCGTGGGCGGCGGCGGGATTTGCGATATTCAAGGGCGTGAATGTGCCGAGCAAGTTGTTCGGTGAACTGGTCGAGCATGTGTATGACACGCCGCGAATCACCGTGACCGACCTTGCGCAAATGAAACAGCGCAACGAAGATTTCATAGTTGTCGATGGCCGTCCCTATGCCGAGTTCAACAAGATGAATATCCCCGGCGGCATTTGCTGTCCGAATGCGGAGTTGCCGTTGCGCATCGGCCAGTTGGTAAAGAACCCCAAGACCAAGATCGTCGTCAATTGCGCCGGACGCACGCGCTCAATCATGGGCGCGCAAACGCTGCTGAACTTTGGGATTGAAAATCCGGTGGTTGCGCTGGAAAACGGAACACAGGGTTGGGTGCTGGCTGATTTTGAATTGGAGCGCGGCGCCACGCGCAAGTACCCGGCGCAAATCGACGCTGCCGCCCTGCCCGGCCTGCAAGCCACGGCAAAAAAACTGCTGGCGCGGTTTAAGGTGCAAAGCGTCAGCGCAAAGCAAGTCGAAGACTGGCATACCGACACGAATCGTTCGCTGTATGTGCTCGATGTGCGTACGCCGGAGGAATTCGCCGCCGGCTCGCTCCCCGGTGCGGCCCATGCGCCCGGCGGACAACTGGTGCAGGCGACCGACGCCTGGGTGGGTGTGCGCAACGCGCGCATCGTGCTTGCTGACGGCGAAGGCGTGCGCGCGCCGGTGGTGGCCGCTTGGTTAAAGCAACTCGGCTGCGATGTGTACGTGCTGGAAGGTGGCGTGAATTGCGGATTGAAGTTGCCCGCGCCCGCGAAAACATCACTCCCCGTGCTGCCGAAAATTTCCGCCGAAGAACTACAGCACGCGCTCGCCGCCGGATCGTGCAGCGCGTTTTATCTTGGCCCCAGCATGAATTACCGCAAGCAGCATGTGCCGGGCAGCCGCTGGAGCATCCGCTCACGCATCGTCAAGGATGCGGGCAATGCCAGGAACGTGGTGCTGATCACACGCGACACCGTTGTCGCGCAAGCCGCCTCCATTGATCTGGCCGAAGCCGGCATCACCGACATCAAGCTGCTTGAAGGCGGACTCGCCACCTGGACCAACGCAGGCTACACGCTCGAAGCCTCACCCGGCATTCCGCCAGACAGCGACTGCATCGACTATTTGTTTTTTGTGCATGATCGCCACGCGGGTAATCGCGACGCGATGCGCGCCTACTTGTCATGGGAGACTGGTCTTATCAAGCAACTGGATGAACAAGACAAAGGCAGTTTTCGGGTCGGCGCGTTATCTTAAATTATTTATTTTAAAACAAATACTTACCTTATTTCGCCAGAGGGTATCCACACATGCTGACCTCAACCCACTGGGGCGTGTACGACGTAGCTGTTAAAGACGGCGTGATTACTGGCGTCACGCCGTTTGACCGCGACCCCGACCCATCGCCCATCGGCAACGCGCTGCCCGGCGCGGTGCAAGGCCCGCTACGCGTGCGCCATCCGGCAGTGCGCAAGAGTTATTTGGACGGCGGTGCGGGCGCTGCGCGTCACTTGCGCGGCGCGGAAGCCTTCGTCAACGTGTCGTGGAACGAAGCGCTCGATCTCGTTGCAGCGGAATTAAAACGCGTCACCACCACCTTTGGCAACAGTGCGATCTTCGCGGGTTCCTACGGTTGGTCGAGCGCGGGGCGGTTTCATCACGCGCAAAGTCAGGTGCATCGCTTCATGAATTGCATCGGCGGCTATGTCGCGCACTTGGGCACGTATAGCCTGGGCGCGGCGCGCACGCTGCTGCCGCGCATCCTGATGGACATGGACGTGATGCGCTCGCAGCAGACGGCATGGGTGTCGCTGGAACAACATTGCGAGCTGCTGGTCGCATTCGGCGGCGTGCCGTCGAAAAACGCGCAGGTCAACTCCGGCGGCATCAGCCAGCATGAAGTGCGTCCGATGTTAAAGCGCTTGGCCGCGGCGGGCGTGAAGTTCGTCAATGTGTCTCCGCTGCGGCAGGATTTCGAGGACGCCCCCGGTGCCGAGTGGCTGCCGCTGCGCCCCAACACCGACACCGCCTTCATGCTCGGCCTCGCGCACACCATCATCGCGGACAACAAACACGACCAGGATTTTCTCGCGCGCTACTGTACCGACTTTGAGCCGTTCCGCAAATACGTCATGGGCGAATCGGATGGCGTAGCAAAATCCGCGCAATGGGCCGCCGCGATTTGCGATGTACCCACTGACACCATCGTCACCCTCGCGCGCCGCATGACCACCAGCCGCACCATGATTAACGTGGCGTGGGCCTTACAGCGCGGCGATCACGGCGAACAGCCTTACTGGATGGCGATCACGCTCGCCTGCCTGCTCGGACAAATCGGCACGCCCGGCGGCGGCTTTGCGCTGGCATATGGCCCGGTGGGCATCGAGGGCGCCAACGCGCGGCCCTTCTCCGGCCCGGTGCTGCCGCAGTTGCAAAACAACGTGAAGATGCCGATCCCGGTAGCGCGCATCACCGACATGCTGGAACACCCCGGCGCGCAATACGATTTCGACGGCAAGGTCTGCACCTATCCCGACATCCGCTTGATCTTCTGGGCGGGCGGCAATCCGTTTCACCATCATCAGGATTTGAATCGTCTGGTGCGCGCGTGGCGCAGCAAGCCCGAAACCATTATCGTCAACGAGCAATACTGGAACCCCAACGCCAAGTTCGCCGACATTGTGCTGCCCGCCACCACCATGCTGGAGCGCGACGACATCGGCTCCAGCAACCGTGACCGTTTCATGATCGCGATGAAACGTGCGATTGCCCCAGTGGCGGAAGCCAAGAGCGACTACGATATTTTTACCGCGCTGTCCGAGCGGCTGGGCGTAAAACAACAATTCACCGAAGGCCGCAACGAGGCCGCGTGGCTGCGGCATCTCTACGATGAATCCACTGTCCGCGCGCGCAAGTTCGATATTGAACTGCCGTCGTTCGAGGCGTTCTGGTCCGAGGGCTTGTTTGAAGTGCCTGTGCCGCTAGAGCCGCCGGTGATGCTGAAAAAATTCCGCGCCGACCCGGTGGCGAACAAGCTGCCCACGCCATCCGGAAAAATCGAAATCACCTCGCCCACCATCGCCTCGTTCAACTACGCCGATTGCCCCGGCCACCCCGCGTGGTTCGCGCCTGCCGAATGGTTGGGCAGCCCACTCGCCAAAAAATACCCGCTGCACCTGATGTCGCATCAACCCTCCACCCGGCTGCACAGCCAATACGATCACGGCAGCGTCAGCGTCGCCGCCAAGATACGAGGACGCGAAGCCATAACGCTACACCCGCAAGACGCGGCAGCGCGTGGCATAAAGGCCGGCGACTTGGTGCGCGTGTTCAACGAGCGCGGGGCGTGCCTCGCCGGCGTAAAAATCGACGACGGCGTGCGGCAAGGCGTGGCGGTGCTGCCCACCGGCGCGTGGTTCGATCCGCTCGACCCCACGCAAAATGACTCGCTGGAAAAACACGGCAACCCGAATGTACTGACACTCGACAAAGGCACCTCGAAACTGACACAAGGCTGCATCGCCCACACCGCGCTGGTGGAGGTTGAATTGTTCAAGGGCGAGTTGCCGAGAGTGACGGCGTTTGATCCGCCGCTATTCGTTCAACGGTAGTCCATCAACACGCATATTGTAGGGCGACAATAAGCGCAGCGCATTGCGCAGCATCCCTTGGCCAGATCCCGTGCCTTTCCCGCACGCGCACTACTCAATGTCGAGATCATGCAACCGCTTGAGCAATCGCCCCACCCACCCTTCATCCCCCTTGAATCAACGCCCGCATTTTACGTTGCGCGTCGTTCACGCCACCGGACGACGCGCGCATGCCTTCCACATGCGCATTGAACTGCGCTAGCAATTTGGTATCGGCCGTTTCCACCATCGGGCCATTGAATTGGAATTTGGCGCGGTTGGCGCCGAGAAATTCGGCGAATGCAATCGATTTGGTCAGCGCCTGTTCGACCGTGGGTAGCATGCCGCCCACCGCCTCCGCGGGCTGGGTGACTAATTTCGCATAGACCTGGTCATAGACCGGTTTCAAGCCGTCCGGCTGCTTGATTTTCGCGCGGGCGGCGTCGGCCGTTTGGCGCGACGATCGCCTTGGACAGCGTCGAGAGGGCATCGCGGGCAGCCACAATATCGTTCTTGCGGCCGATCAGGGCCGAGACGCTTGTGATATTGCCGCGCCGCATGACATCGGGCAGCTTGGTGCCCATCGCATCGGTCAGCGTGTCGTTGAAGGTAACGATGATGTCGTAATCCGAGGAAAAGCGGCCAAAGGACTTGCGCTCCTCGTACGACAGGCGCGGCATGCGCAGGCCTTTCTTGTCGAGAATGCGAGTTTGCAAAAAGTTTTCGAACGCCTTGGCCTGTTCCGCCTCGCTCGGGCCGCAGGCAGCCAGCGCCATGACCACGCCCAGTGCTGCGGACGTCAGGACTGCGCGGCGGGTGAAATCAGATGTCGCCATGGCCATCGTATCTCTTGATCGTTGGGGTGGTAATTTCAAGCACACGTTTCGCATAAGACTCAAGGTATCCCGGCGCCACCACGCGGGCAAATTGGGCCGATGCTCAAGAAGCCGCCGCCATGCCACGCACGCCACACAAAAACCCTATCAAGACGTATCTGCCCCCTCGATTGGATCGGTTCCACCCACGCCACAACCGCAGTAGAAACAATCTGGCACAATCACCGCAAGCCACTACGCCGATGAGCGATCCAGTCTCCGCCCGCAAATCCGATCTGCAGATACCTACGATTAAATGGGGAGGGGCATCAGGATTTGGCAATTAGCCAAGCCTGACCCCATCGTTCTTATGCAATTAAGCAAGCCTGACCCTGTTACTCATCCCTGAAAACATAACGTACGATGCGACTATCGGTTGTCATGATTTACGAAAAGATCAATAAGCAAGCCTGGCCCCATTGCCCCACCATCTTACCTATACCTTGCGCTGCCTCAGGGGA
>CAWUUY010000414.1:0-3351 GCA_963924885.1 uncultured Burkholderiales bacterium
GCCGCTCTACACCACCGAAGAAGGCGCGGATTACGTGCTGATTAACAGCGACACCTGGCCCGGCGTGGGTGGCATGTTGGGGCTGACCAAGGCACAGATCGCCGAGGCCAAGGCCAACGGCGTCAAACCCAAGGGCGGTCCTGGCTTTGCCTATATGCAGGGGCCGGATAACGCACTGATCGAATACATGGGTGATTTTCCGCATGAGCGGTTTAATCATGTGCATATGTATCAGACCGATCCGTATTGCGCGCAGCTTTGGTATCAAAAGTACTTGAACGCGCCAGCGATGCCGGGCCGCGAAAGCCCCGTGCCGATGACCGAGGCCATCTGCAAAGTGCCGCGCGGCGCGGACCGCACCTGGCCCGCGTTGAACGCCGAAGGCATGTTCCGTTCGCCACGCGCCGCGGTGATTTTTGGTGACGTGGCGCTGACGTGGTATGCCCCACAAGGTGACGCGCCGCTCGCCAGCCCGCGCGGACAGCTCTACGATCACATCGCGTTTGGCGTTGTTGATCTGGATGCGTGGATCGCCAAACTCAAGGACGAGGGCGTGACGTTTTTGGAATCGACGTACCAGCTCGGCGACACGCGCGCGGTGATGATCGAAGGGCCGAGCCGCGAGGCAATCGAGTTGGTCGAAGATAAGGTTTTAGGTAAGTAATTGTTTTTAAATGATTATTTGTGTGTCGACCTGACGCGCTGACGCCATGGCGATTTACCTTGTCGTCCTGATCTCCACGCTGAGTCAGATCGGCTTCGGCGGCAGCCGCGTGGCGGTGTCGTTGTTTTCGCTGGAGTTGGGTGCGAGCCATTTTGCTGTCGGCGTGATTGTCGCGCTGTATCACCTGTGCCCGATGTTTTTGTCGATTTCGATAGGCAAGTACGCCGACCGCGTGTCGCCTCGCTTGCCGATGATTATCGGCTCGGTGATGATGGCGGCGGCGCTGATGCTGATGCCGTTGTGGCCGAATTTGGCGACGGTGTACGTGACGGCGTTTTTGCTGGGTTTGGGGCATCTGGTGTTCAGTTTGCCGCTGGAGGCCGTGGTGGGCGGCATCGGCGGGCCGCAACACCGCGCGCGCAATTACGCGCTGATTACCATGGGCTGGTCGATTGCGAATTTCTTGGGGCCGCTGGTCTCGGGGTTTTCCATCGACACCATCGGGCACCAGCGCGTGTTCTGGGTGCTGACGGTGTTTGTGGTGTTGCCGATATTGTTGATGTGGTGGAAGCCGGGCCTGCTGCCCAATACCGTGAAACACGCCGCTGGTCCCGAGGGCGCCAAATCCGGCAGCGTGCTAGAACTCTGGCGCATACCGGCACTGCGCGCGACGTTCATCGCCGGCGGCATCATCGGCTCGGCGCAGGATTTATTTCAGTTTTACATGCCGGTGTATGGCCACGCCATCGGGCTGTCGGCCTCTGCCATCGGCATGGTGCTGGGCATGGTGGCGCTGGCCGCGTTTGTGATTCGCGCGCTGGTGCCGGCGCTGGCCAAAAAACTGACCGAAGCCACGATACTGCGCTCGGCGATTTTTGTCGCGGCATTTGCTTATCTGCTGCTGCCGTTTTTTGTGAACCCGATTGCGCTGGCGGCGATTGCGTTTGTGCTGGGGCTGGGCGTGGGCTGCGCGCAGCCGATGATCATGTCGCTGCTCTACGTGCTGGCGCCTCAGGGGCGCATTGCCGAATCGATAGGCCTCTATAAAACCGTGCGCAGCGTGACGCACGTGGTGATCCCGATCTTTTTCGGCAGCGTCGGCGCCGCGTTCGGCTTCAAGACGGTGTTTTTGTCGAACGCCGCCGTGCTGACCTTTGGCGGCTATTTGCAGAGCAAGGCGACCATACCCGCGAGCGGCGCGAAGTCGCAATAACGGTAACCGGTATTGCGCTATGCTTCTCCTGCTCACCACCGCATTTTAATCAGATCGAAGGAATCCCAGCATGCCGCAACTCGTCTTCATTCACGGCCCCGGCGCGGGCGCCTGCGCCGACGCGTATATTCCGCAACTCAAACATTTCAAGGGCAGCGTCGCGCCCACGCTGCCGGGGCACTTGGAAGGCGCGCATTGCGCGGATGTCGTGCGTTACACCGAGTGGGTGCGCGGCTGGTTATGGGCGCAGAATATGAAAAAGGATCTGGTGCTCGTCGGTTATACGCTGGGCGCGTCGATTGCGCTGCAATACGGCCTGGATTACCCGGACGAAGTGAAGGGCGTGGTCATCATGACGGTGGCGGCGAAGCCCAAGACGCGCGTGCCGGATACCTACGAGATGCGCTTGCGCGCCGCCAAGGAGCCGCGCGACGAAAAGGCCTACGCGGAATGGCTGGCTTTCCAGATGCGTGCCATGCAGTTTGTCGAGCCGGGCCTGCGTGAGCACCTGATGGCGTGCCACGAGAAGGTGGGGCCGATGTCGCAATACCTTGATCTGAAAACCATCGACGCCCTTGATGTGCGCGACCGCATTTCATCGTTCAAGCCGAAAATGCTGCTGCTGCGCGGGCTGAACGATCACGGCAGCCCGCCCGAATACGAAAAAGAAATTCACGAAGCCGTGCCGGGTTCGGAATACATCAAGCTGCCGGGCGTGGGGCATTTTCCGTTGACGGAGTTTCCCGATAAAATTAATCCGATGATAGAAAAATTCGTCGCGGCATTGTGACGTTTTTGTAGGTTGGGGTGACGAAGGAACCCCAACGATGTTGGTGCATGACCACGAACGTTGGGGTTCGCAAGCTCACCGCCAACCTACCGGGGTCACCTTGATGTATCGATAGGAGATACGTATGAAAATGAAAATTGTGTCACGGGTGCTGTTGCATGCAGGTTTGGTTCTTTCGTTCTTGATCTCCGCGAATGCCGTGCTCGCGCAAGACTACCCCGTCAAACCCATCCGCATGATCGTCGGCGTGGCCCCCGGCGGCGCCACCGACATTCTCGCGCGGGCGGTGGGCGCGCGGCTCACCGAAACCTTCAAGCAGCAGGTGATCGTCGAAAACCGGCCCGGCGCCAACCACATCATCGGCGGCGAAATTACCGCCAAGTCGGCGAAGGATGGCTACACGCTGCAGATGATTCCCGAAGGCTTTGTCATCAACGCTTCGGTCTACGCCAAGCTGCCGTTTGATCCGCTGAAGGATTTTTCGCCGATAGCGATCGTCGCCAACGTGCCCAATGTACTGGTGGTACATCCATCGCTGCCGGTGCGCACGGTCAAGCAATTTGCCGCGATTGCGCGCGCAAGGCCGGGGCAACTGAGCTATGGCTCATCGAGTGTGGGTTCGCCCAGCCATATGTCGGGCGAGTTGTTCAAGGTGATGGCCAAGGTGGATTACGTGCATGTGCC
>CAWUUY010000415.1:0-5419 GCA_963924885.1 uncultured Burkholderiales bacterium
ATCGCCATCGACGGGGACAGCCGCGTGCTGGATGCCTACGATCATCCGATCACCGGTTTGTATGCGGCGGGTTGCGCCACCGGCGGGCTGGAAGGTGGGGACGCCGTGGGTTACGTCGGCGGCTTGAGCAAATCATCGACAACGGGTTTTCGCGCAGCCGAACATATTGCGGCGAATCGGGCGCGGTAGGCGTATTTTCGTCATCTTGCCGCAACCAAAATGGATGACTGTGGCGGCCATCCAGGAAAGCAAGCTCACCGCCGCGCTAGCTGGCTACGATGTCAGCCCCACCGACTACGACACCGCGCTGTATGCGGTGCGTTCGCACAGCCGCGAACGTTTGTGGGTTTTTTGATGAGGCTGTTAAAGACGCTAGATTAGCTTTTCTACCCGCGGCAGTTTATGATTCATTTGCGACCCTGTATGGATTGTAACAAGTCACATACAACTTAATACGTAGTATAAAGAACGGCCCCTCACAACGCCCCCACCCCCCTCAACCGCGCAATCGCCGCATCATCCATCCCCAACTCCCCGCGCAGCACCTCTTCGGTATGCGTACCCAACGGCGGCGCGGCGCGGGTGGCATAGCTCGCATCACCCGACAACTTGAACGGCATGCCGATGGTAGGAAATTGGCGGCCCTGCGCGTCGGTGACCGGCACCACCATGTGATTGGCCGCGACCTGCGGATGCGTGAGCGCCTGATCGAGCGTGTTGATCGGTGATGCCGCCACGCCCTTGGCGTCGAAGCGGCTGATCCAGTACGAAGCGTTTTCGGTGATGAAGATATCTTCGAGCAGCTTCACCAGTAGCGGGCGGTGTTCGAGGCGTTTATCGTTGGTGTGAAAGCGCGGATCGGCATCCAGATCGTTGCGGTCGATGGCGTCGCAAAAGCGTTGCCACGCGGCGTCGTTGGTGGCGCCCACCAGCATGTAGCCGTCTTTGCACTGAAACGCCTGATACGGCACGAGGTGCCACACGCCGGAGCCTTCCTTGGTCGGCAGTTTGCCGGTTTGCAGCCACGCCACGGCGTGATAGCCCAGCAGCGAGATCGCGGTTTCGAGCAGTGATATGGTGACGTGACTGCCGCCGCCGCCATTCATGCGTTTGACCAGCGCGGTCATGATGCCGCCGTAGGCCGTGATGCCGGTGCTCATGTCGATCACCGACGCGCCGGAGCGCACCGGCGGGCCGTCGGCGTAGCCGGTGGTGGACATCATGCCGGAAAACGCCTGCATCATCAGGTCGTAGCCGGCCTTGTTGTGCAGTTCGCCCTTGGGGCCGTAGCCGTTGATCGAGCAATAGATCACGTCGGGCTTGATCGCGCGCACGCCGTCGTAATCCACGCCCAGCCGCGCGGCGGATTCGGGCAAAAAGCTTTGGATCACCACGTCAGCCTTGGCGATTAGTTGGCACAGCACCTCGCGCGCGGCCTCGGATTTCAGATTCAGCGTGATGCCGCGCTTGCCGCGATTCACGCTGTGAAAATTGCTGCTGATGCCATCAGACGCGCGCATGCCCCACACGCGGTTTTCGTCGCCGGTGCCAGGGGTCTCGACCTTGATGACCTGCGCGCCTTGATCGGCCAAAAGTTGCGCGCAATACGGGCCGGCGAGCACGCGGCTTAAGTCCAGCACGCGCAGCGATTTCAGTATCGTCGTCATTATCTACGCTGCCTTGATCACGTGGCCGGTCTCACGCAGCACGGCGGGCATCACCTCGGAGGCCCACAGCTCCATGCTTTCGAGCGATTTTTTATGTTCCATGTCGCCCACCTGCGGCTGGATGGCGATATGCACGGGGTCCAGCTCGCGCACGATGCGCACCATTTTTTCGATGCAGTTATCGACGTCACCCACCGGCAGATTGCGGCGGATGTTTTCGATGCTGGGTTCCTCGTCGTAGGGAAACTCCTGCACGATGTAGTTATTGACCACTTTCTCGCGGCGGTTTTTGAGCGACACCGCGAGGCGCTGCTGATACAGCGCGCAGTCGATGTAGTGATCGGCGTCTTTTTTGTTTTTGGTGGCGAACGCCAAGCGCGTGACGCCGATGCGCGCGGCCTTGCCTTCCTTGGCGGCGATACCCTCGAAATACTCGCGGGTTTTTTTCATGCGCGTGACGCCGCCCAAAAGGCCAGTGGCAAACAACGTGTGGCCGTTGCGCGCGATCCACGCCAGATGCGACGGGTCGCCGCCCGCATACCAGATGGGGGGCGTGGGTTTTTGCACCGGCTTGCAACTGATCGACGAGCGCGGAAATTTGATGTGCTTGCCGTTGTATTCAAACGCCGCCTGCGTGAGTCCCATCTGAATCAGTTCGAGCATTTCGCCGGTGAACTCGCGCACGTTTTCCAGCGTGGAGCAAAAGCGGTCAAACTCATATTGCTGGTAGCCCATGCCGATGCCCAGATCAAGCCGACCGTTACTCAGGTTATCCACCATGCCGATCTCGGCCAACAGCCGCGCCGGGTTATAGAGCGGCGCTACCACCACCGCGGTGCCGAGGCGTATTTTTTGCGTGTGGCCTGCCATGTGCGCGGCCATCATCAGCGGCGACGGGCACAGGCTGTAATTGGAAAAATGATGCTCCGCGTACCACGCGCGGGCAAAGCCCATTTTCTCGGCCTCCACGGTTTGCTCCACCGCCTCGTCGAAAATCTGCTTGGCGCTTTTGTTCACGTCGCGCTGCTGCATGATATTGAAAATGCCGAAATCCATGGTTCTGTCTCCCTGAAAGTGCGCCAGTGTAGGCGGACACCGCCGCAACATAACACGGTCTGCGCCCTCAGGACTCTGGCGCAAAATGCAATAATCACGCTCGCTGTTGCCACATCGAAACGGTAAACTTCCCGCTCTGTTCATCTTGGGATTCCCATGCAACTCACACTTGCCGAAGCCACCGACATCGCCGTGCGCGCGCTAACGCGCGTGGGCATGAGCGCCGAGAACGCGCGCATCACCGCCGATCATCTGGTGGATGCCGCGCTCTGCGGGCACGAGTTTTCAAGTCTGCCGCGCGTGATCGCGCTCACCGAAGCGCTGCGCGGCAAGCCGCTCGCCGGCCCCACGCGCGTGGTACGCGAGAACCATTGCTCCGCGCTGCTCGACGGCGGCGACAACGTGGCCTATGTGGTGTCGATACACGCGGTGGATAAGGCCATCGATATCGCGCGCAAGAATGGCGTTGCCGTGGTGTGCGCCAACAACGCCTGGTTCAGCGGACGGCTGGCGTATTACGTCGAGCGCGCCGCGCGGCAGGGCTTTATTGCCATGCACACCACCAATGCCACCGCGCGCGTGGCGCCGCATGGCGGCGCGGATCGCTTGATGGGCACCAATCCCTTCGCGATCGCCTTCCCCAGCGAAGACGATCCGATCATCATCGATATCGGCACCTCGATTTCCACCTGGGGTGATGTGGTGCTCGCGCGCACCAAGGGCGTGCCGCTGCCCGAAGGCGTTGCGGTGAATGGCGCCGGGAAACCCACCACCGATCCGCAAGGCGCGCTTGACGGCGCGTTGCTGCCGTGGGGCGGGCAGCGCGGCAGCGGACTTGCTCTGGCGATTCAATTGCTCGGTATCCTCGCCGGCAGTGATCTGGTGATCGACGACATCAGCAACTACGGTTTGTTTTTCGTGGTGATCGATCCGAAACTCTTCATGCCCAGCGATCAGTTTCCGGCGCGCGTGGCGGCGTTTCGGCAGATCATCGAAGCGAACCGCCCGCTCGATCCCAACGGCGCGGTGCGCGTACCCGGCGATAGCAGCCAGCAAAAGCGCCGCGCGAATCTCAAGAAGGGCGTTATCAATGTCGATGACAAGGTTTATGCGCGGCTTCGCGAACTGGCCGACGACAAATCGTAATCAATCATAAGCATGTGTTTTTATTCAATAATTTTATATGCCACACAATGCAAACCCCGCCGCGCAATTGATCGGCTACGCCGCCACGCTGACCTCCGGCGCCATCCCGCGCATCGCTTTCGACAATGCCAAGCGCTGTTTGCTCGATGCCCTCGGCTGCGGATTGTTCGGCGCAAGCCAGCCGTGGTCAAAAATAATTGCCGCGCAGATGTACGCGGAACAATCGCAGGGCACATCCACGGTATTCGGTCACGCAACACCGCTGGCCGCCCCCGCCGCCGCGCTATGCAATGGCACCGCCATCCACAGCTTTGAACTCGACGATCTGCTGCCCGCCGCCGTAATTCATCCGGGCACAGTGATCGTGCCCGCCGTGCTCGCGGTAGCAGAATCCGTCAACGCAAGTGGTGAGCAACTGCTGCGCGCGCTTGTCATCGGCTATGAAGTCACCGCGCGCCTCAGTCTGGCGATGGGCATGCAGGCGTCCCACCAGGGGTTTCACAAAACCAGCATCGTGGGGCCGGTCGCCGCCGCCATAGCCGCAGGCTGCGTGCTGAATTTAAACGCAGCGCAGATCAACCACGCCGCCGGTATCGCTGCGTCGATGGCCTCGGGCATCAAGGCCTATGTCGCGGGCGGCGGCATGGTGAAGCGCATGCATCCCGGCTGGGCGGCGGCGTCGGGTGTGCGCGCGGCGCTGCTGGCGCGCGACGGCTTCACCGGCGCGGGCGGCGCGCTCGATGGCCGCTACGGTTTGCTGGATGTCTTCGGCGGCGCCACCGCCCAGCCCGAACAACTCACGCAGTCACTGGGCGCAAACTGGGCAATCAACGAGGTATGGTTCAAGGTCTCTCCGGCGTGCGGCTGGGTGCAGGGCGTGGTGCAACTCCTCGGCCAAATGCGCAGGCAAATGAATGGCGGCAAGCCGCTCGCCGCCGATCAAATCAAGAAAGTGGTGGTAGGTACCAGCCGTTTCGCCGTCAACGGCAACAGCAACCCCGCGCCCGCCGACACCATGGACGCGCAATACAGCATCCCCTATTGCGCGGCGCTCACGCTCACCGGCGACCCCAACGATCCGCGCGCATTCGAGCCCGCGGTGTTTAACGACCCCACGTTGCGTGCCATTGCATCGCGCGTGGAAACCCGCGTTGATGCCGAATGCGAGGCCGTGTATCCCAAGCGCTTCGGCTCTCGCGTGCAACTGCATCTGGCCAGCGGAGAGGTGAAAGAAGCGCTAACGTTGGACCCGCACGGCTCGCCCGCCGATCCGTGTTCGGAACAGGAGCTAAAAGACAAATTCGCGCGGTTGGCGGCATTGTCGCCGCTGAAAGTGAATAGCGCTGCCGTGGATCGGGCGGTCCATCAACTCCACGCTAGCGATACGCTGAAGATACTCAGCCGCGCGTTGCTCGCGGAATCGGCTTCTGCATAGGGGCTGGATTTGGGTGCAAGGTCAAGAACTGACCCCTAGGTTTTCCTATGAATCATTTAAATACCTGACCCATGTGTCCATCGTCAACCTGCCCCCCGCTACGGCATCTAATTGG
>CAWUUY010000416.1:0-4016 GCA_963924885.1 uncultured Burkholderiales bacterium
CCACCAGTGGGATCTCCTGATTAAGCGAACTATTGTTGTTGACCACCATCACCAGATTAATGCCGTGGCGCGCGGCGGTTTCGAGTTCGGCGATGTGATAGTAAAAACCGCCGTCGCCGCTGAACAGCACCACCGGCTGATCGGGCAGCGCGCATTTCACGCCCATCGCGCCGGGCAGCCCCCAGCCCAATGATCCCGCGCATCGGATGTAACGCTGCGTCGTGTGCCGCATCTCGATCAACTGCCCGGTCCACATGCCCGCGTGGCCGGTATCGGACACCACGACGCCATTGGCGGGCAGCGCATCGGTGATCTCTTTGCAGATGCGCTCGGGGCGCATGGGCGAGGCATCAGAGTTGTAATTCGCCGCCACACTCGCGCGCCAGTCGGCGACGATCTGCTGTGTGCGCTTCACCCACGCCTGCGCGCCCGCGGCGGGGCCGGACGCAAGCGCGATCATGTGTTTCAAAGTGGCCTTGGCGTCGCCCAGCACGGAAGCAGCGTTCGGGTAATTGCGCCCCAATTCCTGCGCGTCGATATCGATTTGAATCACCGTCACACCCGGCGCGGGGATTTTCCAGTTGGCGGTTACCTGCGCGCCCGCGTGGCTGCCGATGAACAACACCAGGTCGGCTTCAGAGATCGCGCGGTTCGCGCACTCGCGTGAATAGACACCGGGCACGCCCAGCGCCAGCGGGTTGGTGTCGAGTATCGCGCCTTTGGCATTGAGCGAGGTCGCCACCGGTATCTGCATTTTTTCCGCAAACTGCACCAGCTCGGCCTGCGAGCCGGACGCCGTGACGCCGCCGCCGGCCACGATCACCGGGCGCTGCGCCTTCGCCAGTACCGCCAGCGCCGCCTTGACGCGCTCGATCTCCGGCTCCGGCCGATACGCCGGCACCGTCATGTAGTTTTTTTCGATAATCGGCACCGGCAAATCCGCCTCGCACTCAATGCCCTGCCCGTGCGAGCCGCGCAGCCGCAGATGCACGGGCTTGGGCGCGCCGGTGGTCACCGCGCGAAACAACTGGCGCATCAAATCCGGCAACCGCGACACATCATCCAGTTGCAGATTGAGCTTGGTCATCGAATCAAACTGCGCGAAATCCTCGACCTCCTGATACGAGTGGCGATACCGGCCCGGCGTGCCCGGCCCCCCGGTAATTGCGATCACCGGCGCCCCCGCCATATAGGCATCGCGCAGTCCGGCAGCAAGATTCGACGCGCCGATCTGCTGCCCCATGCACAGCCCCGGACGATTCGCAGCGCGCGCGTAGCCATCGGCCATGTAGGCGGCGGCTTTTTCACCGTGCGTAAGTATCTTTTGAATGCCGAGTTCATCCATCTCGGCCAGCGCATCCATCAAAATGGTCGGTACAAAAAATACGTGCGTGACGCCGTACCCTTTCATGATCTCGGCGAAATATCTGGCTCCGGTGGTTTTGGGCATGTGCCTCTTAGTGAAGTGAATGAAGATCGGAGCCGTATTCTAGGACGCGGACAAACCGCGCGCCAGCGGGCATTGAACGCGCCAGCGCGCCACAAAATGGACGGCTGTTGCCGCTCTTGCTCGCACCGATGAAACCCGCCAGAATCTACCGTCGCATCGTTTCCGGAGGGGGGATATGCGTAATCGATTTCTGTCCGCGGCATGGGCTACTGTGGCGGCGCTCGTGTTGATGGCGGCGCCAAGCCTTGCACAAATCTATCCGACAAGACCCGTGCGCGTGGTCGTCATGAGCACGCCAAGCTCCGGCCCCGACATCGTCGCGCGGCTGCTCAATCCGAAATTCAACGAAGTGTTCGGTCACCCCCTGGTAATCGACAACCGCGCCGGCGCCAGCGGCATCATCGGCGCGGAGATCGGCGCCAAGGGCGCGCCCGACGGCCACACACTGACCATGGCGACTTCCCAGGTGGTGATCGTGTCGGTAATGCACGATAAATTGCCGTTCGATCTGCACAAGGATTTCGCGCCGATCAGCCTGCTGGGTTCCACGCCGTTTATCTTCGTGGTCAACCCCTCGGTGCCCGCCAGCAACATCAAGGAATTCATCGCGCTGCTGAAAGCCAAGCCGGGACAGATGCGCTACGGCTCCGGCGGCTCCGGCTCGCCGCCGCACCTGGCGGCGGAACGCTTCAAATCGATCACGGGGACTTCGATTGAGCACGTGCCGTACAAAGGCGTGGCGCCCGCGCTCACCGACACCATCAGCGGCCAACTGCAAATGACCATTTCGGTGGTGCCGATGATCATGCCGCACATCAAGGCGGGCCGCGTGCGCGCGATCGGCGTTACCAGCCTCGTGCGCACGTCGCTCGCGCCGGATTTACCCACGCTGGCCGAATCCATACCCGGCTTTGAAGTCACTGGCTGGTACGGCCTGCTGGCGCCTGCCAAAACACCGGCGACGCTGATTCAGCGGCTCAATACCGAGTTCGTCAAAGCGATGAGGTCGCCCGACATCTTGGAAAAAATGTCGGGCCTGGGCGCGGAGGCTAAAACCAGCACGCCCGCGGAATTCGCCGCGCACATCCGTGCCGAGACGGAGAAAATGCGCGCGGCGGTAAAGGCCTCGGGGGCGAAGGTGGAGTAACGCTACTTCTTGTCCTCTTTCAGCACGCGCCAAGCCGGCCCCATCATGGACCAGCGCTTGCCGTCCCAATAGATCAGGTGGTATTTCATGCCCGCGTCCTTGCCGGGCTCGAGGTATTCAACCTCATAGAACGTCATGCCCGGCTTGAGCGCCAGCTCCGCCACGCGCCGGGCCCCTCCGGGGAATTACTTGTGCGCCACGCTGCCCGCGCGGTACGCAATGATTTCTTCGGTCTTTGCGGCGTGAACCTCGACCACGGTTTGCGTTGGGCGCGCGACCTTGGGCGCGCCGGCTTCCTTGAAATTCAACTTCGTATGCATATCGAGTATGGCGTTCTGCACATCGGGCGCGATCTTGTCATTGAACGCCGCTTTCGCGCGCGCTTCATTCGGGATCATCCCGCCAAACAACGCCGTCGCTCCCTTGTTGTCCTTCTTGCCGTGTACGGTCTGGTGTATCAGCTCAAACAGCGTCTTGAGATTCTCCGGCTTGTTCTCATATTTAAAATCCGCACCGTTTGCGGTAACCGCAATCCCCATCAGCAATCCGAACACAGCCACACATTATCGCAAAGTCATTATCACCCCTCTTTCCGTTGTTGTAGATACCGCCACCGCGCAGGATACACCGCTCTCGTCAACGCGGTTTAATCCCCGCCATCTGTGCGATTTTGCGATAGCGCTCGGTGTCGGCGATCACGAAGTCGCGAATTTCCCGCGGCGTGTAGCTCACAATAATGCTGGTGCGCGCTGCCTGATACGCGCGGCCTTCTGCGCTTTCCATCGCCGCCTTGAAGCCGTCATGCAGCTTGTTGACGATAGCGTCCGGGGTTTCGCTGCGCACAAAAATCGAACTCCACGAATAACTGACAAAATCCGCGAAGCCGCTTTCCTTCATCGTCGGCACGTCGGGCAACACAGGGTGGCGCGTGTCAGCCGTGATCACTAGCGCGCGCATGCGCCCCTCGCGGATCAACTGCGCCGCGCCGCCGGAATCGATCATGCCCGATGCAATCTGACCGCCGATCACATCCGTCATCACCGGCGAAGCGCCCTTGTACGGCACCGGCGTGATGGCAAACCCGTTCACCATGCCGAACCAGATACTCAACAATTCGTAACCCACCGAGTAATTGCCCACGGACACCGGCACGCCTGCTTTTTTAGCGGCGGCGACAAACTCTTTGAGCGTCTTGCTGGGCGAATTTCCGCCCACGACAAACGCGGTCGGCGACAAGCCAAACAAAATCACCGGACGAAACTCTTTGGCCGGGTCGTAAGGCAAATCTTTCATCACCACCGGATTAACGCCAATGGTCGAGGTGGTGCCGGTCAGCAGCGTGTAGCCATCCGCCGCCGCGCCCTTCACCTTCTGCACCGCGATCACGCCGCTGCCGCCGGGCCGGTTATCCACCACGAT
>CAWUUY010000417.1:0-3594 GCA_963924885.1 uncultured Burkholderiales bacterium
ATTCGTCATCCGACAGCGGCGCGGAAAACCCGAACGACTCGAACGCGAGACCGGGACGCACCGCCGCCAGACTGTGCGCGTCGTCGCGATTCAGCACCTGCACGCCCGCTTTTTTGTCCGTGCTGCTGTTCATGCCCGTAAAAATGCGCGCCTTGGCCGCGGCGTAATCCGCCAGACTGTCGTAGCGATCCATGTGGTCTTCGCACAGGTTCAGCAGCGTCGCGGCATCCAGTTGCAGGCTGACCGTGGTTTCCAATTGAAAACTGGATAGTTCCAGCACGAACGCATCGGGCACACGCCGCCCGCCATCGATTTGCGTCATCACATCCAGCACCGGCAAACCGATATTGCCCGCGACCACGGTATCCATCCCCGCCGCCGTACACATATCGCCGCACATCGCGGTAACCGTGCTTTTGCCGTTGGAACCGGTGATGGCGATGATGCGCGCCGCCGAACCCCGCTCGCGCAGCGCCTGCGCAAACAGTTCGACATCGCCTACCACCGGCATGCCGCGCTGGATCGCCGCCGCTAGTTCACCCGTGCGTGGGTCGATGCCAGGACTGACGGCGATCATATCGGCCCCGTCAAAATCCGCGCGCTGGAAAGCGCCCGTGCGCAGACGCACTAGTGGCAGTTCCTTCGCCAGCGCATCGGCGTACGGCGGCGCCTCCCGCGTGTCGGCCGCCGAGACAACAGCGCCCCGGCTCGCCAACCAGCGCGTCATCGACATGCCTGTGTCACCGAGACCGAGCACCAGAACTTTCTTTCCCTGTAATTGCATTTACCGCAGCTTTAACGCAGCTTTAACGTTGAGAGCCCCACCAGCACGCACATCATGGTGATAATCCAAAACCGCACCACGACCTGATTCTCTTTCCAGCCCTTCAATTCGTAATGGTGATGCAGCGGCGCCATGCGAAACACGCGCTTGCCTGTCATCTTGAACGACGCGACCTGGATAATCACCGACAGGGTTTCCACCACGAACACGCCGCCCATGATAAACAGCACAATCTCCTGACGCACGATCACGGCAATCGTGCCCAGCGCCGCGCCGAGCGCCAGCGCGCCCACGTCGCCCATGAACACTTCCGCCGGATAGGCGTTGAACCATAAAAACGCCAGCCCCGCGCCCGTGATAGCGGCGCAAATCACCATCAATTCGCCCGCGCCGGGAATAAACGGAAACGCGAGGTATTTGGCGAACACCGCATTGCCCGCGACATATGCAAAGATGCCCAGCGCGCTGCCCACCATCACCGTGGGCATGATGGCCAGACCGTCGAGTCCGTCGGTGAGATTCACCGCATTGCTGGTGCCGACAATCACACAATAGGTCATAGCGATGAAACCCACCACGCCCAGCGGGTACGCCACCTCCTTGAAAAACGGCACGATAAACGTGGTCTGCGCCGGCAGGTTGGTGGAAAACGCTATGTAGCACGCGGCGGCCAGACCCACCACCGATTGCCAGAACAACTTCGCGCGCGCCGACAAGCCTTTGGGATTGCGATGCACCACCTTGCGGTAATCATCCACCCAGCCCACCGCGCCGAAACCTATGGTCACCAGCAGCACCACCCACACAAAACGGTTTTCCAGGTTGGCCCACAGCAGCGTGGTAACCACGATCGACACCAGTATCAGCGCGCCGCCCATGGTGGGCGTGCCCGCCTTGATGAGATGCGTCTGCGGCCCATCGTCGCGCACCGACTGGCCGATTTTGTAGGCCGTGAGCTTGCGAATCATCGCCGGCCCCACCACGAACGAAATCACCAGCGCGGTCAGACACGCAAGCACCGCACGCAGCGTGATGTAATTAAACACGTTGAAAACGCGCATATCCTTCGCCAGCCATTGCGCCAGTTCTAGCAGCATGTGCAAATCCCGTTCATGTTGTTCGCGTTGCCTTTTTTTCGGGTTCCACGGCAAACGCCTTCACCACGCGCTCCATCTGCATAAAGCGCGACCCCTTGACCAGCACCGTCACGCTTGGCGCAAGCATATGTTCCACGCCGTCGAGCAGCGTTTCGATGCTGGAAAAATGCCGCCCGCCCGAGCCGAACGCCGTCACGGTATTCGCCGACAGATCGCCCAGCGCCAGCAGTTGATCGATACCCGCCGCGCGCGCATACGCGCCAATCTCGGTGTGACACGCCATCGCGCGCTCGCCCAGTTCGCCCATGTCGCCCAGCACCAGCACCCGCTTGCCCGGCGCTTGCGCCAGTACCTCAATGGCCGCGCGCACCGATTCCGGATTGGCGTTATAGGTGTCGTCGATCAAGGTCGCGCCGCCATGCGCGGGTTTGCGCTGCAAGCGCCCCTTAACGCCCGTGTAGCGCGCCAGACCCGCCGCCATCGCGGCCAGCGGCACATCCAGCGCGAACGCCGCCGCGCACGCGGCCAGCGCGTTGCGCACGTTGTGCAGCCCCGGCGCATGCAGGGTCGCGCTCAGCTTGCCCGACGGCGTTGTGAGGTGCAGATCGCTATCCTGCGCGCGCAATTCGTAACGTGCGCCGATATCCGCCGCCGCATCGATACCAAACATTAAGTATTTGTTTTTATTGGATAATTCTTTCCATAACGCAGCGTAACTATCATCCGCGTTGATAACCGCGATGCCCTTGCCCGACAAGCCCTCGAAGATTTCACCCTTGGCGCGCGCGATGGCTTCCTCGCTGCCCAGAAACTCGATGTGCGCGCGGCCGGCATTATTAATCAGCGCTACATCGGGACGCGCCAGTCGCGTCAGGCGGAGGATTTCGCCGGCGTGATTCATGCCAAGCTCGATCACCGCGTAGCGATGTGTTTCGCGCCATTCCAGCAGCGTCAGCGGCGCGCCGATTTCGTTATTCAGGTTGCCGCGCGTGGCGAGCACCGCATCTTCGTTACCGGCTGCTTCGCGCAAAATCGCGGCAAGCATTTCCTTCACCGTGGTCTTGCCGCTGCTGCCGGTCAATGCCGCCAGCGGCGCGGCGAAACGGCTGCGCCATGCATACGCCAGTTGCGTCAAACCCGCGTGGGTGTCATTGACCACCAGCCGCGGCATGTCCGGCGGCGCCTGCGCCGCGCCCTCCACGTCCGTCATCACCGCCACCGCGCCCGCGTCGCGCGCTGCCTGCAAAAACCGGTGCGCGTCAAAGCGTTGACCACGCAGCGCGATAAACAACTCGCCCGGCTTGACGTTGCGGCTGTCGGTGCCCACCGAGGTAAAAACCGGATCGGCGCCGTGATGTTCAACGCCCAGCGCGAACGCGGCTTCGGATACGCGCATCATGCGCGCACCCCGCCGAATGTAACCGTCGGCGCCGGCGCCGAGGCCAACGCCGCGCGCACCACTTGCGTGTCGTTGTACGGGTAACGCACGCCGCGTATCTCCTGATACGGCTCGTGCCCCTTGCCGGCGACTACTACGATATCGCCGCGTGACGCCGAATGTATGGCCTCGCGCACGGCACGCGCGCGGTCTTCGATCACTTCACAATCACGCGACGCGCCTTCCAGTATGTCGGCAATGATGGCCGCCGGTTTTTCGCCGCGCGGGTTGTCGTTGGTCACGATCACACGGTCGGCGCGGCGGGTGGCGATGCG
>CAWUUY010000418.1:0-13283 GCA_963924885.1 uncultured Burkholderiales bacterium
TGGTCAAACTGCTGCTGGTCGCACCCGCGCTGTGGATGCTGATCGAGTGGACGCGTGGCTGGATTTTTACCGGCTTTCCGTGGTTGGCCGTCGGCTATTCGCAGATCACCGGGCAGCCGCTGGCGGGCTACGCGCCGGTGCTGGGCGTCTACGGTGTATCGCTGGCGATGGCGTGGAGCGCAGGATGTCTCGCGCTGATTGTCGCTTGGACCGGGGACATGAAATTTCGGGGCGGCCCGGGATCGCTCTCCGTCTTGCGGGACCCGCGCTCGCGACCGTCGCTGTATGTTCTGCTGTGCGTGGGGTTACTCTGGCTCGGTGGTTTCGGCCTGCGGCAGGTCACGTGGACGCAACCCACTGGCGTCACCACCACCGTCGAGCTATTGCAGGGCAACGTGGCGCAGGACATGAAGTGGCGCGAAGACAAAATGATCGCCACGCTCAACACCTACCGCGATATGGTGAAAGTCAGCCCGGCGCAACTCATCGTGCTGCCGGAAACCGCACTGCCGTTGTTTTTGCATCAGGTGCCGCCGGATTATCTGGACGACCTCGCCGCGCATGCGCGAAAAAACAAGGGCGACATCCTGATCGGCGTGCCGGAGCGCCTGCAAAACGGCGACTATTTCAACAGCGTCATATCGCTAGGCGCGGCCACGACCCAGCGCTATCGCAAGAGCCACCTGGTGCCGTTCGGCGAATTCATTCCGCTGCGCCCCGTACTCGGCTGGATTGTCGGCGTGCTGGCGATACCCTTGCAGGATTTTTCGCGCGGCGGCATTGACCAGCAGCCGCTGGCGGTCGCCGGTCAGCGCGTAGCGGTCAACATCTGCTACGAAGACGTGTTCGGCGAAGAAATCATCCGCCAGTTACCGCAGGCGACGATGCTGGTCAACGCCAGCAACGTGGCGTGGTTCGGGCGCTCCATCGCACCGCAACAACACTTGCAGATTTCACAGACGCGCGCGCTGGAAACCGGCCGCTACATGCTGCGCGCCACCAACACCGGCGTCACCGCCGTCATCGACGAACGCGGCAACGTGGTGAAACAAGCCGAGGAGTTCACCACCGCTACGGTGAAGCACGACGTGCCCGGCTTTCAGGGTACGACTCCCTATGTGCGCTGGGGCAATTACGCCGTGCTGCTGATCGCCGGCCTGATGCTGTTAAGCGCCGCGTTCATCGCGCGAAAAACATAGCGTGTCCGGCGCGTCGGCCTATACTCATAGGCCTTATAGACGCAAGCGAATTCACTCGGAGGAAATATGCGTAACTATATGTTTTTATTGATATTATTATTCAGTATCCCGGCATGGGCTACGGCTGCCATTGTGGATGCGGCGTTTGTCGCAGAGGCGTTGAAACGCGGCGCCATCGTATGGGATGTGCGCGCCGCCAATGATTACGCCAAAGGGCACATCCCCGGCGCTGTCAACATCGGCGCGGCGGGCGCGGTGCTGCGCAACGTTAACACCGAGGATTTTCTGCCGACGGCGCAGGTTGAAAAAGCGCTTGGCGACGGCGGTATCGACCCAACGCAAGAAATCATTGTTTACGCCACGCGCGGCGACGTGTTCGCCTACTTTGGCCTCTACACCGTGCAGTACTTCGGCGGCAAGCGCGGCTATGTCTATCATGACGGCATCGACGGCTGGCGCGCCGCCGGATTCGCTGTCAGCACCGAGCCGCGCAAACGTGCGCCGGTGGCGTTGAAACTCACACCCAACTCCGGCATCGCGGTTTCCACCGATCAAATGATGGCGGCAACCAAACGCCCCGGAGTGCAGATTGTCGATGCGCGCACGGTGGGCGAATTCGCCGGCAACGACATCCGCGCCATACGCGGCGGCCATATCCCCGGCGCGATCAACATTCCCTACGAACAAAACTGGGTGGACCCCGATACCGTGGGCAAACTCGCGCGCAAGCAGGTGGCGGACAACAGCGGCATGTCGCTCAAGGGCGCCGATGAGCTGAAAAAACTCTACGCGCAGCTCGATCCCGACAAGGAAACCATCGTCTATTGCCAGAGCGGCGTGCGTGCGGCGGAAACCGCCACTGTGCTGTCGCAACTCGGCTTTAAAAACGTGAAGGTCTACGATTCGTCGTGGCTGGGTTACGCAGCCAAACTGTCCGCGCCGGCGAACAACGAAACATTCTTTAATGTCGGCGCATTAAACGGCAGGCTCGCCGCCATGCAGCAACGCATCGAGCAACTGGAGCGCGAACTGACCGAAGAGAAATCGCGCCGACCGTAGCACCGTAGCACCGTAGCGCCGTGGCGCCAGCACCCCACCTTACTGCGGGAATCCCTGTAAAATTCGTGGTTTACACGCAAAATTTGCAATGCAAACCTTTCAGCAACTGATCCTTGCACTCAATCACTACTGGGATCAACAGCACTGCGCGCTGCTCCAACCCTACGACATGGAAGTCGGCGCGGGCACCTTTCACACCGCCACGTTTTTGCGCGCCATCGGCCCCGAGCCGTGGAAGGCCGCCTACGTGCAGCCCTCGCGCCGCCCGAAAGACGGTCGCTACGGCGAAAACCCCAACCGCCTGCAACACTATTACCAGTATCAGGTGGTGCTGAAGCCCTCGCCGTCGAACATCCTCGATCTGTATCTCGGGTCGCTGAAGGAAATCGGCATTGATCCGCTGCATCACGATATTCGTTTTGTCGAGGACGACTGGGAGTCCCCCACGCTCGGCGCATGGGGCCTCGGCTGGGAAGTGTGGTTAAACGGTATGGAGGTGACGCAGTTCACCTATTTTCAGGAAGTTGGCGGCATTCCGTGCAAGCCGATCATGGGCGAGATCACTTATGGCCTTGAGCGGTTGGCGATGTACATTCAAGGCGTCGAAAGCGTATTCGATTTGCAATGGGCGCCGGGCATCACCTACCGCGACGTGTATCACCAGAACGAAGTCGAGCAATCCACCTACAACTTCGAGCACGCCAACGTGGAGTTGCTGTTGCAGCAGTTCGGCAACTATGAATCTGAAGCCAAGGGTTTGTTTGAAGCGGGCCTGGCGCTGCCGGGTTACGAAATGGTGATGAAGTGCTCGCACAGTTTTAACCTGCTCGATGCGCGCGGCGCGATTTCCGTGACGGAGCGCGCAGCCTACATCGGTCGCGTGCGCGCCTTGTCGCGCGCGGCGGCGAATGCGTATTACCAATCGCGCAAAGTGCGCGGCTTTGAACGCGCCAGCGATGCGGCAGTGCAAGCATACGTTTCTAAAGAAGAAATTGATGAGGTCATGGCGGCACGCAAAGGGAGAGCCGCATGAGCGCGCCGCTGCTGGTTGAGCTGTTTACGGAAGAATTGCCGCCCAAGGCGTTAAGAAAGTTGGGCGTAGCGTTCGCCGATGGCGTGGTGAGCGGATTAAGCAAAGCGCGTTTGGTGGCTGCGGATACGACGCCGCAGGTATTCGCCACGCCACGTCGGCTGGCGGTGCTGATCCCGAATGTGTCGGCAAAAGCCGACGACCGGCTCGAAAGCAAAAAACTGATGCCGGCCAAGGTGGCGTTTGATGCGGCGGGTCAGCCGACGACGGCACTGTTGAAACGTCTGGAAAAAGATGGCGCATCGGCAAGCCAACTGGAACGCAAAACCGAAGGCAACAATGAATTCGTTTATCTGAACCAGACGGCGCCCGGCGGCACGCTGGCGGCTGGTTTGCAAGGCGCGCTGGAAGAATCCATCGCCAAGCTGCCGATTCCCAAGGTGATGAGCTACCAGTTGGCCAACAGCCACGACACGGTGCATTTTGTACGCCCGGTGCATGGGCTAATTGCGCTGCACGGCACGGCGGTGATCGAGGTGTCTGTGCTGGGCCTCAAAGCAGGCCGCGTGGCGCATGGCCACCGTTTCCTCGGCGCGCCGGATGTGGAACTGAAAACCGCCGCCGAGTACGAAGCCCGCCTGCACGACGAGGGCAAAGTTGTCGCCGGCTTCGATACGCGTCGCGCGCAAATCGACGCGCAACTCAAGGCCAAGGCCGCTGAACTTAACTGCACGCTCGGCGAATACGAGGCGCTGCTCGATGAAGTGACCGCGCTGGTGGAATGGCCGGTGGTCTACGTGGCGGGGTTCGATGCCGAGTTTCTGACGGTGCCGCAGGAGTGTTTGATCCTCACCATGCGCACCAACCAGAAATATTTTCCGCTGTTCGGCCAAGGTGGAAAGCTCACCGAAAAGTTTCTGGTGGTGAGCAATATGCAGGTCGCCGACCCGAAAAACATCATCGACGGCAATCGCCGCGTGGTGCGCCCGCGGCTGGCCGATGCGCGGTTTTTCTACGAGCAGGATCGCAAAGCGCGCCTTGAAACGCGGGTGCCGGGCTTGGCCAAGGTGGTTTATCACAACAAACTCGGCTCGCAGCTTGAGCGCGTCGAGCGCATTCAGTTGCTGGCCGGAAAAATCGCGCGGCTGATCGGCGCGGACCCGCTGTTGGCCGAGCGCGCCGCGTGGCTTGCCAAGGCCGATTTACAAACCGGCATGGTAGGCGAGTTCCCGGAGTTGCAGGGCATCATGGGCCGCTACTACGCGCAACACGACAGCGAACCGGCGCTGGTAGCCGACGCCATTGCAGAACATTACCTGCCGCGATTTGCCGGTGACACGCTGCCGGAAAGCCCGGTGGCCTGCTGCGTGGCGCTGGCCGACAAGCTCGATACGCTGATCGGTATTTTTGGCATCGGTGCGATACCCACCGGCGACAAAGACCCGTTTGGATTGCGGCGGCACGCGCTGGGCGTGATCCGCATTCTCGCCGAACGCAAACTCGCGCTGAACATAAGCGAATTGCTTAGGCTCGCGCATGAGACGTTTCCCAAGGGCGTGTTGCTGGAGGCCCACGACGGCGGCGTTTCCAATGAGGCCAAGGCCGCTGCCTTTGTCACCGAGCGCGCCAAGGGTTATTTGCGCGAACTGAACTACGCGGTGCTGGAAATCGAATCGGTGCTGGATTTAGCGCCCACGCCGCTGGAGTATGTGAGACGTCTGGAAGCCGCGCGCCGGTTTCTGGCACTCCCTGAAGCCGCAGGGCTCGCCGAAGCCGACAAGCGCATTCGCAATATTCTGAGCAAGTCGGGCGCGGTCGCGGCTGCCGCGCAAACCGACACGGCGCTATTGCAAGAAACCGAAGAAAAACAATTACTTACCTTAACGCGGCAGTTGCGCGGCGAAGTGGATACGCTGCTGACGCAGGCGCAATTCAGCGAAGCGCTGCTGCTCACCGCAAAACTGCATCAGCCGGTGACGCAGTTTTTCGACAAGGTGATGGTGAATGCGGAAGACGCGGCGCTGCGCCAAAACCGCTTCGCGTTGCTGCGTGAAGTCGCCAATCTCACCAATCGCGTGGTCAATATCTCCAAACTCGCCGCATGAAATTGATAGTCCTCGACCGCGACGGCGTGATTAATTACGACAGCGCGGCGTACATCAAGTCGCCCGAGGAATGGCGCCCGCTGCCCGGCAGCCTGAACGCCATCGCGCGGCTGAACCAGGAAGGATTTCACGTGGTGGTGGCCACCAACCAGTCGGGCATCGGGCGCGGCATGTTCGAAATGGCCACGCTCAACGCCATCCACGCCAAAATGCATCAGGCACTGGCGCAGGCCGGTGCGCGCGTGGATGCGGTTTTTTTCTGCCCGCATACGGCGGACGATCATTGCCGCTGCCGCAAGCCCAAGACCGGCATGTTCGAGGATATTGCGCACCGCCTGAACACCAGTTTGGCCGGTGTGCCGATGGTGGGCGACAGCATTCGCGATGTCCAGGCCGCCGCCGCCGTGGGCGCATCACCGATGCTGGTGCTGACCGGCAACGGCAAAAAAACGCGGCGCGCGGGCAATCTGCCGCCGGACACGCGGGTGTTTGCCGATCTCGCGGCGGTCGTGGACGCACTCGCGGCCTGACCGTGCTGGCATTCCTGCGCTCCGGTCTTTTTACACTGTTTCAGTGGGTCATCACGCCGGTTTTTGCGGTGATTTCGCTGCTGACGTTTCCGTTTTCCCGCCTGACGCGCTATCGCATCATCACCACCTGGTCGCGGCTGATCACCGGCGCGGCGGCGCTGATCTGCGGCGTGCGCTACCGCGTGATCGGCGCGGAAAACATCCCGCGCGAACCCTGCGTGATCTTGTCCAAGCACCAGTCGGCATGGGAAACGCTCGCCTGGCAGACGATATTCCCGCCGCAGGTGTGGGTGATGAAGCGCGAGCTGCTGTGGATACCGTTTTTCGGCTGGGGGCTGGCGATGCTGTCGCCGATCGCCATCAATCGCGGCTCCGGCAGCAAGGCGCTGCGCCAGATGGCGGAGCAGGGCAAGGAACGAATGGCGGCGGGTTTTTATATTGTGATCTTCCCGGAAGGCACGCGGGTTGCGCCAGGCGCGCGCGGCACGTACCATCCCGGCGGTGCGTGGCTGACGGTTAAAACCGGCGCGCTGGCGCTGCCGGTGGCGCACAACGCGGGCGAGTGCTGGCGCAAAAACGCATTTATCAAGCAGCCGGGGTTGATTACCGTCAGCATCGGCAAGCCGATAGCGTCACAGGGATTGAGCGCGGCGGAATTGAATCAACGCATTGAAGAGTGGATTGAAAGCGAGATGCCCCGCCTTGAGTCTTATGAACCAGATACGCGCGCAGCTTGAGCTGCCCTTTGCCTCGCCGTCGCCGCGCCCGGTGGTGGCGTGCAGCGCGGTGCTGGACGGGCAGGCGATCAGCTACGTGCTGCATCGCAGCCACGGGCGGCGGCGCATCTCTCTGTCGGTGGACGAGCGCGGCTTGCGCATCGGCGCGCCGCTGCGCGCCTCGATGCGTGAAATCGAAACCGTGCTGCGCGATCATGCGCGCTGGGTGATGCGCAAGCTCGCCGAATGGGGCGAAAAACGCGCGCCGGGCCGGCGCTGGGAAAGCGGCGAGACGCTGATGTTCCTCGGCAAGCCGCTGAAACTCAACATCATGGCCACTGCGCACAATGTGCCCGTGGTATCGCACCAGGACGACACGCTGGCGATCACGGCGCAGCGCACGCAGCCGGAGCAGATCGCCGCGCTGGCGCGCGACTGGCTGCGCTCACAGGCCCTCGTGGACTACGCGGCGCGGGTCGAACGTTATCGCGCGGCCATGGCGGCGCCAGAAGTGGATATTCGTTTGTCCAACGCGCGCACGCGCTGGGGCAGTTGCCATGCCAGCGGACGCGTTCTGCTCAACTGGCGGCTGATCCAGATGCCGGCGCGGCTGATCGACTACGTAGTGGTGCATGAACTCGCCCACCTGCGCGAGATGAACCATTCGCCGCGTTTCTGGGCGGTGGTGGCGGGACAGATCCCGGATCACGTGGCACGGCGGCGCGAGATTCGCCGCGACGCGCACCGTTACATCGTCGATTGAGCCTTGCGTCACGTGGCACGTGGCGCATGACGCGCAGAGCGCGTGCTAAACTTTGCAATCCCCTTACCTCCTGCCCCCTGCCCCCCTGCCCCCATGCCAACTTTTAATCTCCCATGCGCACCCTCTCGCTGATATTCGCTCTTGCCGTTGCCCTGGCGCTATCGGCGTGCGGCTACAAGACGCCGCTCGCCTTGCCCAAGCCGGAAGCGGCTGCGCCGAAGACCACCACGGCGCCCGCCGCGCCAAATACCGCAAAGCCCGTTTCGCCGTGAGCGCGATGTGAGTTCCTTCGCCTATCGTCACGGCGCGCTGCACGCGGAAGACATTCCATTAAGCGAAATCGCCGCCAGGCACGGCACGCCGTGTTATGTGTATTCACGCGCGGCGCTGACCGCGGCTTACCGCGGTTTCGACGCCGCGTTCGCGGGCCATGCGCACCAGATTTGTTATGCGGTCAAGGCCAATCCCAATCTCGCGATACTCAATCTGTTCGCGCGCCTGGGCAGCGGCTTTGACATTGTGTCCGGCGGCGAACTCGCGCGCGTGCTGGCGGCGGGAGGTGACGCACGCAAGGTGGTTTTTTCCGGCGTGGGCAAGTCTTCCATCGAGATTCGCGATGCGTTAACCGCCGGAATTCTATGTTTTAACGTTGAATCCGCATCGGAACTTGAACGTATCAACCAGATCGCCGGTGAGTTGAAGAAGGTTGCGCCGGTGAGTCTGCGGGTAAATCCCGATGTCGATGCAAAGACGCATCCGTACATCGCCACCGGCCTGAAAGAAAACAAATTCGGCGTGGCGTACGATGATGCGCTAACGCTATACCGTCGCGCGCGTGAATTGAAGCATCTGAAAATCGAGGGGATCGACTGCCACATCGGATCGCAACTGATCGACGTGGCGCCGTTCACCGCGGCCGCTGAACGGGTGATCGCGCTGGTGCGCGCACTGGAGCAAGACGGGGTTGCGCTGTCGCATATCGATCTGGGCGGCGGGCTGGGGATTCAGTACCAGGCCGAGGAAAATCCGTCGATCAACGCCTATGCCGCGGCTATTCTGAAAGGCGTGGCGGGCCGCGCAGAGAAACTGCTGTTCGAGCCGGGACGGTTTCTCACCGGCAATGCGGGGGTGCTGTTGACGCGCGTGGAGTACTTGAAGCGCGGCGCGGATCGCAATTTCGCGGTGGTGGATGGCGCAATGAACGATCTGATGCGCCCGGCGCTGTACGATGCCTGGCACGACATCGTGCCGGCGATGCAATCGGCAAACCCGGCGGAGACCTGGGAAATCGTCGGCCCGGTGTGCGAGAGCGGCGATTTTTTGGGGCGCAACCGCCGCTTGGCGATTCACGAGGGGGATTTACTCGCGATCCGCTCGGCGGGAGCCTACGGCATGAGCATGAGCTCGAACTACAACACCCGCCCGCGTGCCGCCGAGATCATGGTCGATGGCGCGGCCCTGCATGTGATTCGCCAACGTGAATCAGTGGCTGAACTCTTCGCGAACGAAGCGCTGCTGCCGTAAGCCGGCAGTTCAAGTACCGTGCGATCAGTGCCAAAAAATCGGCAGCGCATCTCGGTACACGTGCTTATGTTGCATTGCCGTACCGCAAATTCAAAACGATGATGGTGTTGCACACGCATGCAAATGTTGTACGGACGCCACAACTATCAACATCATCTAAAAAAAAAGTCAAGAAAGTTGTTGCCTTTTTTTTATGCTGTGGAATAGAATTGGTACACCATGCATTGATTCGCTGGCGCAACGTACGGTTTACTGTGTGTTCGTTAGCAGAATGAGGCGGCAAGTAGCGCAACGTTCGACGGATTATGGATGGGGTTACGGAGAGACATCCGTAGCAAACGGTGCCACAGTTAATCTAAAGGAGACTCACATGGCAGCGAAGAAAAAAGCAAAGAAGAAAGTAGCTAAGAAAAAAGCAGCGAAGAAGTAGTAGTTTTTGCAACGGGGACTGGAAACAGTCCCCGTTGTTTATTGTGCGTTCGGTTTCGTTGATGTCTTCATTTCCCCCGTACTCAAGTCTGCCTGTCTCCGTTTCGCCTACACGCATACGGATTGACCCAAGCCGCAGATCTCCGGGGATCAATAAAAATTCCTTTAAAAACAGATAGTTATATTATATTTGTGCCCGGAACTTTCGCGACCGCACAGGCGGTCGTTGGCTTCAGCGCTGATGGCGCGCCAGGCACCCGGTACTATTTTCGTTCGTGGTAATCGTTGGCAACACGTAGGGCGCAATCTTCAATTGCGCCGTGAGGTCTGTGCCACAACAGCAATCGTGGCACAAACCGCCGAGCCGGGGGGGGCGCACGTGTGCGGATCGGCGCAATGCCTTCGGCGATTGCGCCCTACAAAACCTGTCACAACAGGAACAGCGTCGCCAATCCCAGGAATATAAAAAAACCGCCGCTGTCGGTGATGGCGGTAATCATCACACTCGCACCCAACGCCGGATCGCGCCCGAGTTTGTCCATCGCCATGGGGATCAGCACACCCATCGACGCCGCCAGCAGCAGATTCAACACCATCGCCATCATCATCACCAGGCCGAGCTGCCAGTTGTGGTAAATCAGGAACGCAAAAATGCCCACCACGCTGCCCCAGATCAGGCCGTTGAGCGCGCTGACGCCCAGCTCTTTCATGAAAAGTTTGCGCGCGTTGTCGCGGGTGATCTGCCCCAGCGCCAGCGCCCGCACGATCATGGTGATGGTCTGATTGCCTGAATTGCCGCCGATGCCCGCGATGATGGGCATCAAGGCCGCCAAGGCGACGAGTTTCGCGATAGACCCCTCGAAAATGCCGATCACCCGCGACGCCGCAAACGCCGTGATCAGATTGATCGCCAGCCACGCCCAGCGGTTCTGCACGCTTTTCCACACCGAGGCGAAGATATCCTCGTCCTCGCGCAGGCCGCCGGCGCTCAACATCTCGCTGTCGGTTTTCTCGCGCATGAAATCGACCACCGCATTGACCGTCATGCGCCCGACCAGCGCGCCGGCGTCGTCCACCACCGGCGCGGACACCAGATCGTAGCGCTCGAACGCGGCGGCGGCATCGGCGGCATCGTCGTCGGCATTAAATTTGACGTAATCACGGGTCATCACCTCGCCCACCACCACGTCCGGGTGGGTCACCAGCAGCCGGTTGATCGGCACCAGGCCCTGTAACTGCTCGGCGCGGTCCACCACGAACAACTGATCCGTGTGATCGGGCAGCTCATCCAGGCGGCGCAGATAGCGCAGCACTACCTCCAGCGTCACGTCCTCGCGGATCTGCACCATGTCGAAATCCATCAGTGCGCCGACGGTGCCCTCCGGATACGACATCGCCTCGCGCAACTGCTCGCGTTCTTCCGGCGGTAGCAGGCGGAACACATTCTCGATAACCTCGCTCGGCAGATCGGGCGCGAGGTCGGCAATCTCGTCGGTATCGAGCTGCCCGGTGGCGGCGACCAGCTCATGATCGTCCATGTGCTCGATAAGCGTTTCGCGCACCGCATCGGAAACTTCGAGCAGAATTTCGCCGTCGCGATCGGCCTTGACCAGATCCCACACCACCAGACGCTGCGTGAGCGGCAAGGCTTCGAGGATGTAAGCAACATCCGCCGGGTGCAGCGGATCGAGCAGCACCCGCAGTTCTTCGAGGATTTTCTGCCGCTGCGCGGTATTTTCAGGCGAGGGATGCGGATCGTCCGAATCATCGACGGACAACTCCACAAGCTCGTCATGCTTGCGGAGAAAATCTGTCACTCGCTCGAGCGAGTCGTGAACGTCGGTGGCGGTGTTGCGATCCGATTCCATAGCGGCGGGCGCGATGCACTCAAGCCCCGCCACCCCCCCATGAGGCCGCGCAGGCTGCGCCCGATTCTATGGCTAGACGATTGTTTTGTCTAAGATTTTTTGCCGCCCGCGGCTGCCGCGGTGCTCAACATGGCATCACACTCGCGGCGCCACTCTGTCGCGTATTCGCAGTTCGCGTATTCGGTGAAGTACGACGCGCGCAACTGAAACGCGCCCACGCAAGCCAAGGCACACTTCACGCCTGGCATCAGCAGCAATTACCGGTAGGATTACGAGATGAAAACACTACGCTAGTTCGCTTCTGGCCAAATTGCCGTGCTACCCGCTACGGCATGGTATTTGTCTGACCTTGGCGAGTTTCGCGGCAAGCAGGAACTGTATACACGCCAATCGCCGCAGCGGCTCAAGGCGCTGCGCGAGCACGCGATGATCGAAAGCGCGGTGTCATCGAACCGTATCGAGGGCGTAACCATCGATCCCAAGCGTGTGCGGGATATTCTGGTAGCGCCGAAGCGGCTGTTCCGCGACCGTGATGAGGAAGAAGTGCGCGGCTATCTCGATGCACTGACATGGATACACGCCGAAGCGGAAAGCATCGGCAGTGGTTAAATGACTATTCAACGCCTACATGCCATGGTACGCGGCCAGATATGGGATGCCGGGCATTCCAAAGAGAAAGATGGCGACATCATCGAACGCTATCCCGATGGTGGTGAGCGTGTGCGGTTTCGTACCGTGCCTGCCGCGCAGACCCAGGCGCGAATGACCGACCTGGTGTCGGACTGGCAGCGCTGCCGCGATGAGCGATGGGTGCCGCCCTTGATAGCACTGGCGGCGTTCAACCTCGATTTTCTGTGCATTCATCCATTCCGCGACGGCAACGGCCGAGTCTAGCGACTGCTGTGGTTGCTGCAAAGTTATCAACTGGGTTATGAGGCCGGTCGCTATATCAGCCCTGAGCGGTTGATCGAGCAAAACAAAGACCGCTACTACGAGACACTGGAAAAAAGCTCACACGGTTGGCATGACGGCAAACATGATCCGTGGCCCTACATCAACTACGCCTTGTTCATTCTGAAAACCGCCTATCAGGAATTCGCTGAACGCGTTGGGTAAACCAGGGCGCCACGCGGCGCCAAGACCGATCAGGTGCTGACGGCGATTGAGCAATTCACCAGCGAATTTTCTGTCGCCCAACTGGAGTTGCATTGTCCCGGCGTTAGCCGTGACATGGTTCGCCGAGTGCTGCGAGCGCAACAATCAGCCGGCAAGGTCGAATGCCAAGGACGCGATCCAGCGGCAAAATGGCGGAAGAAAGGGTAATTACCCCCTAGTAAGGGTAGTAGTGGAGGTAATAACGGGGCGCGATTTGTGCCGCGCGATTTTATCAGGCATGGGGTTCGGCTCACCGGAAGCATCGACGAAGGACTCAACAAGCTCATCATGCTTGCGGAGAAAATGGCTCACGCGCTCGAGCGAGTCGTGAACGTCGGTGGCGGTGTTGCGATCCGATTCCATAGCGGCGGGCGCGATGCACTCAAGCCCCGCCGCCCCCCCATGAGGCCGCGCATCCCTCGGAAGAAATATTACAAACAGAGCCGCATCCGTGGCCCGTCAGTCACGGCGCCCTGAAGTAAGTAATCGTTTTCTGCAAACCTTCCGCGACACTAATCTTCGGATGCCATGCCAGCCGCCGTCCCGCCAGCGTAATGTCGGGCTGGCGCTGCTTCGGGTCGTCCTGAGGCAACTTGCGAAACACGATTTCCGACGAACTGCCGGTCATCGCCTTGATCGTCTTTGCCAGGTCGATTATCTTGAATTCCTCGGTACTTCCCAGATTGACCGGGCCTGTCAGGTCATCGGGTGATGCCATCAGCCGGACAAGCCCGTCGACAAGGTCACCCACATAACAAAAGCTACGCGTCTGACTGCCGTCACCGTACAGGGTGATCGCTTCATTTTGCAGTGCCTGAACAATAAAATTGGATACCACACGGCCGTCATTCGGATGCATGCGCGGGCCATAGGTATTGAATATTCGCGCCACCTTGATCCGCAAC
>CAWUUY010000419.1:0-9336 GCA_963924885.1 uncultured Burkholderiales bacterium
GGCGGCGGAACTTTTGAAAAAGGGCGTGGAGATGCTGGATGCGCCGGTATCCGGCGGCCCGGCGGGGGCGGAAGCGGCAACGCTGGCGATCATGGCGGGAGGCAAGCCGGAGGTGTTCGAGCGCGTGAAGCCGCTGTTCGCGTGCATGGGCAAAACGATTGTTCGTGTCGGTGACAGCGGCGCGGGGCAGATCACCAAGGCATGTAATCAGTTGCTGTTGCTGGTCACCGCGCAGGGCGCGGCGGAAGCGTTGTCGCTGGCCAAACGCTGCGGCGTCGATCCGGCGGTCGTGCGCGAGGTGCTGATGGGCGGCATCGCGTCGAGCCGCGTGCTTGATGTATTCGGCAAACGCATGGTCGAACGCAATTTCGCCAACGGCATCGAAACACGGCTGTATCACAAGGATATGCATATCGCGCTGGGGCTGGTGCATGAGCACGGCGCGGCGGCGCCGGCGGCGTCGGTGACGATGCAGCATATTAACGCGGCCATTGGACGCGGGGCGGGTTCCAGCGATCTCGCTATCTTGATCGAGGTGCTTGAGGGAATGAGCCGGAAGTAGTTTGGAGTTGAGTGTTGAGCGTTTGGAGTAACCCCTCCCGCGCGGTGTAAACTCTTGACTCCTCACGCCTCACTCCTCATGCCCCTATGAGCTTCACACAACCCGAAAACGCCCCCGCCCGCCTGCATCGCAGCGAACTCGCCGTGCCCGGCTCCACCCCCTCGCTGTTTGAAAAAGCCGCGCGTTCGGCGGCGGATGTGATTTTTCTCGATCTAGAAGACGCGGTGGCGGTCGGCGACAAGGAAAAAGCCCGCGCGAATGTGATTCAAGGATTGAACGATGTCGATTGGGGCACCAAGGGCATGAGTGTGCGCATCAACGGCGCGGACACGCACTATTGGTATCGTGATGTGATCGACATTGTTGAAAACTGTCCGCGTCTGGACATGATCATGATGCCCAAGGTGGGCGTAGCCGCCGACATCTATGCGCTGGATATGCTCGTGACGCAGATCGAAGCCGCGAAGGGACGCACCAAGCGCACCGGTATCGTGGCGCTGATTGAAACCGCGCTGGGTTTGACCCACGTTGACGCCATCGCGCAATCCTCCAAAAGGCTGGAGGCGATGTACTTCGGCGCGGGTGATTTGGCCGCGTCATTGCGCATGCGCACCACCTCCATCGGCGGGTTGCACCCTGAATACGGCGTGCTGAGTGACGCCGATGCATCGGGCAGCCGCGCGTTTACCCAAACCGATCCCTGGCATGCCGCGCAAAGCCGTCTGGTGACGGCGTGCCGCGCGTACGGTTTGCGCCCGCTGGATGGCGCATTCGGCGACATCCGCGACGTGGCGGGTTTTGCGGCGGCGACCCAACGCGCGGCGGCGATGGGTTTCGCCGGGCGCATGGTGATACATCCATCACAGATCGCGCCCGCGAATGCGGCGTTCGGTCCTGGCGAAAAAGAAGTGGCCGATGCGCGGCGTGTGCTGGCGGCGATGGAAGAAGCTGCGCGCGAAAAACGCGGCGCGATGCAGATCGACGGACGCCTGATCGACATGGCGAATCTGCGCATGGCGCGGAACATCGTGTGGATGGCCGACGCGATTGCTGCGGCGTCGAGCTAATGACGCTTTCAGCATTTACCCCATTTGTCAAATGAGACTACACTGTTCATGCGATCGTTTCCCGGCGGTTTCACGGCAGGCCAACCCGATAGACGTGTGGAGGCAGCGATGAAAACAGTGCAGCAGTTGTTGCAGGGCAAGGGAGAACAGGGCGCTGTGGTGCATGCCATAGCGCCGCGGGCCAGTGTGCTGGAGGCCATCAAGCTGATGGCGGAAAAAGGCATTGGGGCGCTAGTGGTGCTCGATGAAGGGCTTCTCGCCGGCGTGATTTCAGAGCGCGACTACGCGCGCAAGGTCATACTGCATAACCGCTCGTCGCAGGACACTGCGGTGAGCGAGATCATGACCGCAAAGGTTGTCACGGTCAGATCGGAGCAAACGGTGGATGAATGCATGGCGTTGATGACGCAGCATCGCATACGCCACCTGCCAGTGATCGATGGCGGCAAACTCGCCGGTGTGTTGTCGATTGGCGATTTGGTAAAAGAAGTCATCGCCGACCGCGAGGAAACCATCAAGCAATTGGAAAGCTACATCAGGAGTTAGGCGTCTGGGTTTGGGAGTTGGGAGTAAACCCGTTCCACCGGCGCACTTTTTTCTCCACACACTAAACGGAACCACAATGAAATTTGGTGCAATCATCATCGGTGATGAAATCCTGTCGGGCAAACGGCAGGATAAACACATGGCGAAACTGATCGAGGCGCTGTCGTCGCGGGGTCTCGAATTGGCGTGGGCGCATTACCTCGGCGATGACCGCGAACTGATTACCGCCACTATTAAACGTACGCTGACTATGACTGACGTGGTGTTCAGCTTCGGCGGCATCGGCGCGACGCCGGACGATCACACGCGCCAGTGCGCGGCGGCGGCGGCGGGGGTGGAGCTCAAGTTGCATCCAGATGCGGAGAGCGAAATCCGCGCGCGTTTTATCGATGATCCCAAGGGCGTCACACCGCAGCGCCTGGAGATGGGCACGTTTCCGGTGGGATCAAACATCATTCCGAATCCGTTTAATCGTATACCGGGGTTTCACTACGGCAATATTTATTTTTTGCCGGGCTTTCCGCAGATGGCGTGGCCGATGATGCAATGGGTGCTCGACACTCATTACAGCCATTTGTTTGACGCCCATCGCATCGGCGAAGCGGCGATCATCGTGCGCGAGGCGGGCGAGAGTCTGCTGATCGATCTGATGCGGGTGGTGCAGGATAAATTCCCGGCGCTGAAAATATTCAGTTTGCCGCGCGTGCAGCCGGAGCGTTTTATCGAACTGGGCGCGCGCGGCGATCCTTCGCAGGTGGCGGCGGCGATGGCCGATCTGAAAGATGGCGTGACCGCGATGAAATTTCCGTGGATGGACGCGCCGAAGTTCGGCGCGTAGTCACGACGCAGTAACGAGCCATAAAAAATCCCCGGAGCTTGGGCCCCAGGGATTTTTTACGCGACCGATCCGCTAATAAGATTACTTCTTGGCTTTTTTCACGGCCGGCGCGGCGCGCTTGGCGGCGGCTTCCAGGTTGGTCTTGGCGGTCTCGTTCATCTGCTTGGCGGCCTTGGAAAAGTTCTCGTAGGCGGCGTTGCTGGTCACCAGCGCGGATTTCAGTGCCGAGATGCCGGCTTCCGAACCCGCCGGTCCGGTTTCCGCAAACTTGTCGAGCGCAACCACCACTTGCTTGTTGAAGGCGGCGAATTGCTGTTCGATCAGCTTGCCGAACTCGGCTTGCGTTTCGCTGGTCACGTCGTAGACGCTTTTCATGTACTCGGTGGCTTTTTCAAAGGCGGGCTGGGCCACGGTGTCTTTGACATCGGCGAACTGCTGCAGATCCTTCACGGTGGCCAGCGTTTTGGCGCCGTCCACGCCGTCGGCCATTGCGGACTTGACGGCTTTTAATTGGATTTCGACCAGACGTTCGGCGCCACCGAAGGCGACGTTGGCGAAGCGGGCAGCGGCTTCGAGGTTGGCTTTGTTCAGTGCGGCAAACTGCTCATTGGCTTGATACATAAAAATCTCCTTTAAAAACAAATTGTTAATGAATAAGTGATATTTTTTCTGCATCAATTGCTGCGATGCACAATTCAAATTATAAGGGCTGAAATAAAGAAGTCAAGGGTTCGCTCGCATAATTTTGTGCGTTGCCGCAAATTCGCTTAATTCCCTGCTTTGACTTTGCTGGGTCAAGCCGATAGCATCCACAAAAATCCTTTTCAATCATAAGACTAGGCGGTTTTGCCGGTCTGACGACAACCTGCTAAGTTTCCGTTGGCCTCTTCCGCACAGCCGAACCCGCTTGCCCCGTCCCTTAGCCTGGAGCGTGACGCCACCGGCCAGTCCGTGGTGCGGGTGAGCGGCGCGTGGAATCTGCGGGCGATTGGCCCGGTTGCGCCAGTATTGCGCCGGCAGTTGGCGGCTTACACGGGCGATCTGCAATGGGACTTGAGCGGTGTCACGCGCTTCTATCACGCGGGCGCCATGATGCTGTGGCACGCATGGGGCAAGCGACGCGCCGGGCAGGTTGAAATGCGCGCGAAGCACGACAGTTTTTTCACGCATATCGAGACTGGGCCTACGGTGGCGAGCCGTTACAAGCGGCAACCGGAACGGCGGCGCCCGTTATGGGTGGCGGGCCGATCCGTGGTGACGCTTGGCATGCACATCATTCAGGTGGTGGCGTTGCTGGGTAGTGTCAGTCTGGTGTTCCTGAAAACGCTGCGTCATCCGTCGCGGTTACCATGGAAGGAAATTTCCGCCAATGTGTATCGTACCGGCGCGCAGGCGCTGGGCATCACCGCGCTGGTGGCCTGCCATTTTGGGCTGTGCATCGAGCCCAACGGCGAGAGTCTCGGCGTCGGCACCACCAATTCCGTGGTGGCGGCGATCACCATTGTGATTATCGCCGATGCTTGTTTTACCATTGTGTTTTCCCACGTAGGCATCAGTTGATGGATACCACCGACGATTGCGTCATCGACATCCGCAACCTGTGGACGCAATTCGGCGCGCAGGTGGTGCATCGCGATCTGAACCTGCGCGTGTATCGCGGCGAGGTGATGTCGCTGGTGGGCGGCCCGGGCAGCGGCAAAAGCACGCTGCTGCGCGAGATGCTCGGTCTCGAACACCCCACGCGCGGCGAGGTGCGGGTGTTCGGGGTGTCGTTGCACGACGGTGATCCGGTTGCGCTGCGCCAACTGCGCGACTGCTGGGGCATGCTGTTTCAGGAGGGCGCGTTGTTCTCGGCGCTGACCGTGTTTGAAAACGTGGCGCTGCCGCTGCGCGAAATGAAAGCGCTAGACGAAGACATCATTCACGATCTGGTGATGTTAAAGCTCGACATGGTAGGCATTGAGCGCGGCCACGCCTCGAAGATGCCCTCGTCGCTGTCTGGCGGTATGGTCAAACGCATTGCCTTGGCGCGCGCTGTCGCTCGAACCGGAGTTGCTGTTTCGCGATGAACCCACCGCCGGCCTCGACCCCGACCGCAGCGAGAGTTTTTGCACGCTGATCGCCGAACTCAAGCGCGAACTTGGGCTGACGGTGGTGATGGCGACGCACGATCTGGATACCAACGTGTCGATCTCCGATCGCGTGGCGGTGCTCGCCGATCAGAGCATCGCGGCGCTGGGCAGCGTGGCCGACGTGGCCGCCGTGCCGCATCCGTTTATTATGAATTTTTTCCAGGGCGAGCGTGGCAAGCGCGCGCTGGAAGGGTTGGAATATCCGCCGGAGGCATCACGCCTGCCGCCGACGCTGGTGCATCAAGGAGAATAAGTCATGGAAAGTCGCGCACACGCTATCGTAGCTGGGTTTTTTACCCTGCTGCTGGGCATCGGAGTCGTACTGGCGGCGCTGTGGTTCAGCCGCGACGACTACGACAAGGTCACTTACGTGCTGGAATCCAAACACTCGGTGGCGGGCCTGAATGCGCAGGCGCCGGTGTGGCTGCGCGGCGTGCAGATCGGCAAAGTGCAAAGCATCGAATTCGATGATGCAGACCCCGGCATGATTAACATTACCCTTCTGGTGAAGGGCGGTTTGCGCATCACGTGCGGCACCGTCGCGCAGCTCGGCGCCCAGGGCATCACCGGCACCTCGTACGTGATGCTCGAAGACGACGGCAAGAAGCCGGAGTTTTTGCCGCCCTCGACCGACAAGGCGAGCCGCATCGCGATCAAGCGCGCGCTGTTTGATGACATCGCCAGCTCCGGTCAGGATATTCTGGCCCAGGTGAACAAGGTCGCCAAACAAGTCGAGGCGCTGTTGAGCGAACCCAATCAGGCGCAACTGGTGGGCGCGATAGGCTCGGTGCGCGGCATGTCGGAGCGCATCGACGGGTTGGTGAAATCACTGGAGCCCGGCGCAAAAAACCTGCCTGCGCTGGCAGGCGATGTGCGCAAAACCATGGCCTCCGCCGATACCGCCCTGCGTGAACTGGCGCCCGCGTTGCAGGAAGCCAAAATCGCACTTGCCAGTATCGACAAACTCGCGCGCGAATACGCGCAGCGCGCCGATGCGTTGGATCGCGTAGCCAAAAGTGCCGAGCAGCTCAGCAATGCCACGCAAAACGCGGCGGGTGACATCACCCCGCGCGCGACCCAGTTGCTCGAAGAAATCGCGCGCAACTCGCGCAATCTCGACCGCCTGCTTTCCGATCTGAATGAGCAACCCGCCGGCCTGGTGTTTGGGCGCGGCCCGGTCCCGGCGAGCCAGGTTACGCCGAACCCGTAAGGAGCAAATAATGATGAATAACCGTAAGTATTTTTTTTTATTGACAATTTTATCTGTGATCAGCGGTTGCTCGTTAGGCCCGGAGAAGCGCGATCCACCGGCGGTGTTTGATCTTGGGCTGCCGCGAAGTGTGCCGGCGGCACCGCGCGTCAGCAGCGCCACGTGGCTGATTCCCGCGGTCAGCGCCAGCCCCTGGCTCGACAGCCAAAATATTGTGTACCTGCTGAACTACCGCGACGCCGGCCGCGCGGAAGCGTACGCGCAAAACCGCTGGGCCATGTCGCCGGCATTGTTGCTGACCGAGCGCATCCGCGGCCGCTTCGCCGGCGCCACGCGCGGCGTGGTCACCACGCAGGACGGCGCGAAGGCGGATGTGTCCTTGCGCATCGAACTCGATGACTTCAGCCAGTCGTTCGACGCCGCGGACAGCAGCAAAGTTACCGTGCGCCTGCGCGCCTCGCTGATCGATCTGAACACGCGCGAGCTGCACGAGCAACGCACCTTTAGCGTGGAGCGTCCCGCCGCGCCCAACGCGCCCGGCGCGGCGCAAGCGCTCGCCGTGGCCAGCGATGCGGTGGTCGAAGAACTGGTGACGTGGGCGGCGCAGAGTTTGAAAAGGTAGGAGGCGAACATGAGCACAATATTCAGCAAAATCATCGCACGTGAAATCCCCGCGAAAATCGTATACGAAGACGACTTGTGTCTCGCGTTTTACGACGTCAACCCGCAAGCGCCGACGCACGTGCTGCTAATTCCGAAAAAAGAAATTCCGCGGCTGGTGGATGCTTCGGCCGACGACGCGGCATTGTTAGGCCACCTGATGCTGACCGCCAATAAAATCGCGCGGCAACTCGGCGTGGGTGATGCGTTTCGGCTGGCGGTGAATAACGGCGCGGATGCGGGGCAGAGCGTGTTTCATTTGCATCTGCACATATTGGCGGGGCGGGCGTTTACGTGGCCGCCGGGGTGATGATTGTGATGGGTTTTTTCGGAAACTGTCGGCGCGCTTGGCGTTTAGCGCTTAGTGCGGAAAATCGAGTTCCCGCTGATGCCGTAGCGCTAGAATGCGTATTTCGCCCTTGACCGGAAGATAGCGATACAACGCTACGTATCCGGTTTTTCCGAACGAAATCACCAACTCACGAATATCACGTTGAGCGCGCTCTACGCGGCGTCCGGCGTAGGGGTGTTGCGCCAGTATTCCCACCGCACTGCGTATCGCCGAGGCAGAGGCAGCAGCATCGAGGCCGTGTCTGGCCAGAAACTGGAACAGGCGCGCCAAGTCATCCAGCGCGCGCGAAAAATAGGCAATGCGCGTCACGCGCGTCGCGGCTTGGGCTGGGGCGCGTTTGCATTCGTGGCCAGTTGCTCCAGCCACGCATGCACGTCATCCGCGGCATAGACCAGCGCACCTTTGTCGATGGCAACATCGGCGGCAATAGCCTCTTTCACGAATGCGCGATAGCGTTCTTCACGTTCAACCTCGCGCTCAATGGCCTCGATCATCATGCCGTGCGGCGTGCGGTCGGTGGCGCGGGCAAGTTTGGTCACGCGAGCTTTGAGCTTTTCCGGAAGTTTCAGCGTGGTGGGCGAGGTCATCACAAATCCAGTCGAGAGTGAGGTGATACGATGGTAATACCTGGCGGCGCGGACTGCAAGTGCGGTGGGGTCCACTTCGCGCGCGGTACGAGGGAAGGCACCAGGCTAACGGATGGGTGCAGGCAATCTAATAGAGGGTGTAAATAGTTTTGTGTAATCTGTCATTAGTCAGGATACTGCCATTCCACAAGGAACCCAATGACCAAACGCAAAGTTGTACAACCCGATCTGATCGACGTTCTGTTAGCTGACTACAAGAAGCCAGAAGACCTGCTTGGCGAGAATGGGATTTTAAAGCAACTCACCAAGCCCATTGCTGAACGTGCCCTGCAGGCCGAGCTGGCTGCGCACCTGGGCCACGATAAGCATGAGGCCGTTGCTAATGACAGCGGCAATACACGTAACGGCAGCAGCGCCAAGACCCTCAAGGGCGATTTTGGTGCCTTGCCTATCGAGATTCCCCGAGATCGCGACGGCAGCTTCGAACCGCAACTGATCGCCAAGCATCAGACTCGCTGGACTGGGTTCGACGACAAGATACTGTCACTCTACGCGCGCGGTATGACGGTGCGGGAAATCCAAAGTCACCTGGAAGAAATGTATGGCACCGAGGTCTCGCCAACTCTCATTTCCTCGGTCACCGATGCCGACATGGATGAAGTCAAAGCCTGGCACGCCCGCCCGCTGGATGCGCTCTACCCGATTGTCTATCTGGACTGCATTCACGCCAAAGTGCGCGACTCGGGCACAGTACGGGTCAAAGCGGTGTATCTGGCTTTGGGCGTAAATCTTAATGGAGACATATAGTTACTGGGCCTTTGGGTAGCTCAAACCGAGGGCGCCAAGTTCTGGCTGCAGGTAGTCACTGAATTAAAGAACCGTGGCGTGCAAGACACTTCATTGCCTGCGTCCATGGCTTGAAGGGCTTTCCTGAAGCCATTGAGGCGGTGTTTCCCAGAACCGCTGTTCAACTGTGTATCGTGCATGTGGTGCGCTACAGCTTGCACTTCGTGGGCTGGAAATTACGCAAGACCGTAGCGGCTGATCTGCGAAGTATTTAAACGGCAGCCACGGCCAGCGACGCCGAAAGACAGTTGACGGAATTTGAGGCCCAATGGGGCGCGGACTATCCGTCTATCGTCCAATCCTGGCGGCGCAACTGGGAGCGGATCACGCCTTTCTTTGATTACCCGGCCGAGATCCGCAAAGTGATTTACACGACCAACGCCATCGAGTCGGTTAATATGAGCTTGCGCAAAGTCACTAAAAGCAGAGGCTCTTAAGAAACGCAATGTATCGCATTGTATGGCAACGTTATTTTAGGCGGCCTGAGGAATCGGGACGAGGTGCATGCCAAGCTTTTCGGCACGCTTGGCGAGGTG
>CAWUUY010000420.1:0-3783 GCA_963924885.1 uncultured Burkholderiales bacterium
TTGGGCTTGCCGTCGGGCAGATACGAGGCGTATTGCCAATCACCGTTGCGCCATTCCGCCGGCACCGAAGCGCCCCAGCCCGGACGTTTTTCCATCACTGCCACGCTGATGGGTTTGCCCTTGATGAAATTGCCCTTGGCATGCGCGTGGGTTTGCCGTCTGAATCGACCTGCGCGCCAAAAATCGCTATCACCAGCACCGCACCATTGGGCACGGGCTTACCTTCGCGCACGGCTTTGACGATTTCAGGCTTTGCATACAGCTCGCGGTATTGCTTGGAGTCGTGGCGATTCACCTGTTGGTACATCTGCCACTTCTCGAAACCCTCGGGAAACACAACGTCCTTCGACCCGACGGTGCCTTGCGCCATCAGTACACCTGCCCCGATGGCCAATGCGGCGGCAATCGCCGTTGTGATCTTGCGTAGATGCTTCATGGATTCCTCCGCGATTAATTAATCGAATAACAAGATGCGCAACTTTTAATGCTACACCGCATTTGGTCGGCAGCAATTCATCATACCTCGCATCACAAATAGTCGTTTAAAAAAATACTTAAATTGATATATCCGGCAACCCCGCCGAACGCGTATTCGGCAGCGGGCGGTTATCCGCCGCGTGATAGGTGTGAACCACCGACAGCTTGGTGTCGGTCGTCTGGTTGTGACCCGCCGCATGAAACAACCGGCAATGAAAAAACAACACGTCGCCCACGTGCAATTCGGCGGCGATTGGCGTGCGCAAGATGTCGCGGTTTTCCGCCACGTCAGGGCGCAGAAACTGCGCCGCGTCGAGTTGTTCGGGGCTGACATCGACGCGATGCGAACCAGGCAGCAACAACAGGCAACCGTTTTTGATTTGTTCCTCGCCCAGCGCCAGCCACACCGACACCAGTTCGGGCTTAGCGAACGCCCAGTAGCGGATGTCGCGATGCCAGTTTGTCACGCTGCTGTAGGCCGGGTTTTTAGTCATGATGCAGTTGTGATGCGCCTGAGAAAGCTGGACCTTCGCGCCCAGCAGTTGGCGCAGCCGCGCGGCAAGCAACGGCGACACCGCCCACTCGCGGAACACTGCGTCGCGCGCCACCGCCTGCAACAAACGGCGCACCGAGCGCCCGCCCGGCGCATCGAGTGACGCCGGCGCGCCGGGGTACTGCGTGTCGGTTTCGTATTCCACCGGCAGGCGAGGTTCGGTGAGGTGTTGCAGCGCGACTTCGCGCATGCGCGCAAGCGTGGCGGCGGGCGCGAGGTTGCGCACAATGGCGTAGCCGTCGCGCTGGAAGTAGGTTAGTTCGTTGTCAGTGAAGGTCGGGGGCATCGGGCTATTTTACGGGTACCCGACCAACCTACGCTGTCATTCCCGCGCAGGCGGGAATCCATACGATGCCCCTTATGGCACGGTGTTATGGATTCCCGCCTGCGGGGGAATGACAGTACTGGTGTGTCGCGTCCTTCACAATGGCTTGTAACAACGCCCCTACCGCTCATACCCCAAGTTCGGCGCCAGCCAGCGATCCGCCTCATCAAACGCCATGCCCTTGCGCCGCGCGTAATCCTCGACCTGATCGCGCCCAATTTTGCCCACCGCGAAATACTGCGCCTGCGGGTTCGCGAGATAAAACCCGCTCACGGACGACGCTGGCCACATGGCAAAACTCTCGGTCAGCGTGATGCCGGCGCGCTTGGCGTCGAGCAGATCGAACAACGCGCCTTTTTCGGTGTGTTCCGGGCACGCGGGGTAACCCGGCGCGGGGCGGATGCCCCGATATTTTTCGGCAATCATCGCCTCGTTATCCAATGCCTCATCCTTGGCGTAACCCCAGAACTCACGCCGCGCGCGCTTGTGCAGCAGTTCGGCGAAGGCTTCGGCCAGACGATCCGCCAGCGCTTTTAACATGATGCTGCTGTAGTCGTCGTGGTTTTTCTCGAACTCGGCGAGTTTTTTCTCGATGCCGAAACCGGCCGTTACTGCGAACGCGCCCGCATAGTCTTTGACGCCGCTGTCTTTGGGCGCGACAAAATCACCGAGGCACAGGTTCGGATTGCCGGTGGGCTTGCGATTCTGCTGACGCAGGTTGTGCCAGGTCATCACGGGTTTTGCACGTTTTTCATCACCGTAAATCTCGATGTCCTCGCCGTCGTTCACGCTGTTGGCGGCAAACAAGCCCATCACACCATGCGCCTGCAACCACTTGCCGTCGATGATTTTTTTCAGCATCGCCTTCGCGTCGGCGAATACTTTTTTCGCTTCCACGCCGACCACCGCGTCCTCCAGAATTTTCGGGTACGAACCCGCCAAATCCCAGGTCTGAAAGAACGGGCTCCAGTCGATGTGCTCGGCGATTTCCGCCAGATCATAGTTACGCAGCAGCTTCATGCCGGGATAAGCCGGAGCCGGCGGCGTCACTTTTCTCCAGTCGGTCTTGAAGCGATTGGCGCGCGCTTCCGCAATCGGAATCAGCTCCGGGCCTTTTTTGTTGGCGTGCTGCGCGCGCACCTTGGTGTAATCGTCATTCAGTTCGTCCAGATACTTGCGGCGCACGGTTTCGTCTTCCGCCAGCAAGCTGCTGCACACCGTGACGCTACGCGAGGCATCGGGCACCCACACCGTCGGGCCATTGGTGTAGCCTGGAGCGATTTTCACTGCCGTATGCACGCGCGACGTCGTTGCACCGCCGATCAGCAGCGGCAGCGTGAAGCCCTGGCGCTGCATTTCGCGCGCCACGTTGGCCATTTCCTCGAGCGAGGGCGTAATCAGCCCCGACAGGCCGATGATGTCGGCCTTTTCGGCTTTCGCCAAGTCGAGAATTTTCTGGCACGGCACCATCACGCCCATGTTGACGACTTCGTAGTTGTTGCACTGAAGCACCACGGTAACGATGTTTTTGCCGATGTCGTGCACGTCGCCCTTGACCGTGGCGATCACGATCTTGCCCTTGGGCTTCGCGGCCTGGCCAGACTCGCTCGCCATGCGCGCTTTTTCTTCCTCGATATACGGAATCAAATGCGCCACCGCCTGCTTCATCACGCGAGCGGATTTCACCACCTGCGGCAAAAACATTTTGCCCGCGCCAAACAAATCGCCGACGATGTTCATGCCGTCCATCAGCGGGCCTTCGATCACCTCGATCGGGCGCCCGCCCTTCGCGGCAATTTGCGCGCGCATTTCTTCGGTGTCTTCGGTGATCCACTGCGTGATGCCATGCACCAGCGCGTGCGCCAGGCGTTTTTCCACGGATTCTTCACGCCACGCCAGCGTTTGTTCTTCCTTGGCGGCGCCGGCCTTCAGTGTGCTGGCAAACTCAATAAAGCGCTCCGTCGCATCCGGGCGCCGGTTCAGCACCACGTCTTCCACGCGCTCGCGCAATTCCGGCGAGAGATCGTCGTAGACGCCCATCATGCCAGCGTTGACGATGCCCATGGTCATGCCCGCTTTGATCGCGTGATACAAAAACACCGTGTGAATCGCTTCGCGTGCCGGGTCATTGCCGCGGAACGAAAAACTCACGTTCGACACGCCGCCGCTCACCTTGGCGTAGGGCAAGTTCTGGCGTATCCAGCGCGTGGCTTCGATAAAATCCACCGCGTAGTTGTTGTGTTCCTCAATGCCGGTGGCGATGGCAAAAATATTCGGATCAAAAATAATGTCTTCCGGCGGGAACCCCACTTTCTGCGTCAGCAGGTCGTAGGCGCGTTTGCAGATTTCGGTTTTGCGCTTGAAAGTATCCGCCTGACCCTGTTCGTCAAACGCCATCACGATCACCGCCGCGCCGTAACGCTTGCAC
>CAWUUY010000421.1:0-6781 GCA_963924885.1 uncultured Burkholderiales bacterium
GGTGTCGCCGGTGACCGGGTTGCGCGCGCCGCGATCGCCCACGCCGTTTTGCACACTCAACACCTGGCGGTTGTACCAGGAGTTCAAAAAATCGCACAGGATGCCGCCGTGGCGCGACAGGTCGCGGTAATAATCCGACGCGCCTTCCCAGATGCACAGCGCCGCAAGATGATTGGGTTGCAGCGCGCCCACCTGCCATTGGTTCATCGCGTAATACGAAATGCCGTTGATGCCCACCTTCCCGTTGCTCCACGCCTGCGTGCCTGCCCACTCGATGCACTGGCGAAAATCTTCCGCCTCGCGTGCCGACCAGCTATCGAGCACGCCGGGCGAACGGCCCGCACCACGCGAATCGACGCGCACGCACACATAGCCGTCGGGCACCCATTTTTCCGGATCGACCAGCTCCCAGTTCTGATACTTGTTGGTGGAGCCTTCGAGCGTTTCGGGCACGGCCTTGATCAGCCGCGCCCACTGGCTCTTGTAGCCCTCCTTGAAATCAAGGCCCTTGGCGTAAGGCCCGTAAGCCAGAATCACCGGGTGCTTGCCTTCATTGAGCGGGCGAAACACATCCGCGCGCAGTACGATGCCGTCTTCCATTTTGATCGGGGTATCCCAGTCGATGTACATGCCATCGCGTGTTTCGCTTTTCATTTGAGTCATTTGGCTTCTGTCTTGTTGTTTGAAAAAATTTTTAATCCGCGCGAGCGCCGGACATCTTGACGACTTTTGCCCACTTCGCAATTTCGCTCCTGATGTGCGCGGCAAACGATTCCGGGGTGATGCCGCCCGTGGTGGTGCCCTCGGCCACCAAGCGCTCGGTGACCTCCTGCGATTGCAACGCCTTGACGATTTCGCCGTGCAGGCGGCGGATGATGGCCCCGGGCGTTCCCGCCGGCGCCACCACGCCCTGCCACGATGTCGCTTCGTAACCCGGCACGCCGGCTTCCGCCACCGTCGGGATATCGGGCGCAATCGCCAGACGCTGCGCGCCGGTGATCGCCAGCGCGCGCAGCCGCCCGGCGCGCGCCTGCGTCAGCGCCACCTGCACCTGGATGCAGCTCATCTGCACTTCATTGGCGATCAGCGCGGTCACCTGCTCGGCCGCGCCCTTGTACGGCACATGCACCATGTCGATGCCCGCCATGAACTTGAACATCTCTTGCGACAAATGATTGCCGCTGCCGCTGCCCGCCGAGCCGTAATTGATCTTGCGCGGCGCGGCTTTCGCTAATGCTATGAACTCCTTCAGCGTCGCGACCTGCACCGAAGGATTCACCGCGAACAAATAGGGACTTAATGTCGTCGTGGTGATCGGCGCGAAATCGCGTAACGGATCGTACGGCAGCTTCGCGTGCATGCTGACGTTGGTGGCCAGCGTGCTGATGCTGCCCGCGAACAGGGTGTAGCCGTCGGGCGGCGCCTTCGCCGTCATCACCGCCGCAACGATGCCCGCGCCGCCGGGCCGGTTGTCCACGATCACCTGCTGCCCCAAACTGTCGGTCAGTTTTTTGCTCAAGACGCGCGCGATCATGTCGTTGCCGCCGCCCGCGCCGAAGCCCACCACAAACCGCACCGGCTTGACGGGATACGTCTGCGCGATCGCGCCACCCGCGATCGCGGTGCACAACAGCAGTGCCGCATTGCGGATACAGGTTTTGTACGTGCGTCCCATCTACGCCGCCAGTTCAAGGATTTCCAGCACCTGTTCGACGCTGGTGATTTTGCGCGGATTGGTGTGCAGCCAACTGTCGTGCATGGCGTGATCCGCGATCATCGAAAACTGCTCGCGCGTGACGCCAACATCCGCCAGCTTTCCCGGCAAGCCCAGTTCACGCACAAACGCCGCGATCACATCGGCGGCATCTTCCCCCGCGTGGCCCATGGCCTCGGCCACCAACTTTTGCCGATCCAGATTCAACGCGCGGTTGTAGCGCAGCACCGGCGGCAGCATCACGCACGAGGTATGGCCGTGCGGCACATCGCAACTGCCGCCCAGCACATGGCCGATGGCGTGGCTCGCGCCCATCTGCGCGCCGCCCTGCCGCCCGGCCATGGCAAGCCACACCGCAAGCTGGCAATCGAGCCGCGCTTCCAGATCGCCGGGATGGTTTTTCACGCGCGGCAGTCCCTTGCTCAACAAACGTAGCGCCTGCAAAAAACTCGCGTCGCTCGCCGGATTGGATTTGTGCGAACAAATTGCCTCGGTGGCGTGGTCGATGGCGCGCAGCCCCGTCGATAGCCACACCCACATCGGCGTGTGGAGCGTGGGGGCCGGATCAAGAATGCTCGCGCGCGGAATCAGCAGCGGATGCCGGAAGCTCTGCTTCAACTTGGCGCGGTTGTCGGTGCAGCCGCCGCCGGGCTGAAACTCGCCGCCGGACAGCGTGGTGGGGATCGCGATCTGCCGCACCTTGGGGCCAGCGAATGCAGGTATCGTGTTGGTGCCGTCGGGCTTGACCATTACGGCGTACGCATCCAGTTCCTCGTACCGCGTGACGTTGTGGCGCAGACAAATCTGCACCATCTTGCCGGTGTCAGTGACGGAGCCGCCGCCGAAGCTGACGATCAGATCGGCATCCAGCGCGCGCGCCTCGCGAGCCACCTCGATCACGGTGTCGCGCGGCGTGTGCGCGGGCACGCGGTCATACAGGCCCGCGTAACGACCGCCCAGCGCCTCGCGCAACTTCGCCACTTCATCGGTGGTGCGGTTCATGGTGCCGCTGACAATAAGAAAAACGCGCTTCGCGTCCAGACGCTCCGCTTCGGTGCGCAACGCACCAGCGGCGGGCCGCCCAAAAACAATGCGCTCCACCGCCGTGAAAACAAACATTCCGCTGTGCATGGGGTTCCCTGAAAGTGTGAACCGGTAAATGATAGCCCAGTTACGTATGCCGACCGCCGCGCGCCTGTCCGCGCCTCTCAAATAGCGTACTGCCCGCGCGGCAGCGGTTGATCGTCATTTTGAGTTCATGTCAAGCTTGTGCCGGCCTGAAACGCAGGGCATGATGCGCCGTCAAAGCAGGTCAAACCGCCACACCTCAGAGAGCAAACTCATGTCCGTTTTGAACGAAGAACAAGCGCGCGCCTACATGCACAAGCTGCTTGCTGGCATGAGCGCGCAGAATGGATCGGATCTTTTTATCGCTGCTGATTATCCTCCCAGTATGAAAGCCAACGGCATCATGCAGCCGCTGGCGACACAAAAACTCACGGGCGAGATCACGCGGGTGCTTGCGCACGCACTGATGAACGCGGAGCAGCGCGAGGAATTCCACAAGGAAATGGAGTGTAACTTTGCGATTTCCATTGCGGGCCTGTCGCGTTTTCGCGTCAACGTATTCATGCAGCAACGCAATGTCGGTATGGTGATCCGCACCATCGCCGCCGAGATTCCCAATTTCGAGAAACTCGGCCTGCCGAAGATATTGAAAGAAGTCATCATGAACAAGCGCGGCCTGGTGCTGGTGGTCGGCGGCACGGGTTCCGGCAAATCCACCACGCTGGCGGCGATGATCGATCAGCGCAACAGCACCTCCGCCGGCCATATCATCACAGTCGAAGACCCGGTGGAATACGTGCATGCATCGAAAAAATCACTGATCACCCACCGCGAGGTCGGCATCGACACGCATACATGGCATCACGCGCTGAAAAACACACTGCGCCAGGCCCCGGATGTGATTTTGATCGGCGAAATCCGCGACGCCGAAACCATGGAACATGCCATCGCCTTCGCTGAAACCGGCCACCTGTGCCTGGGCACGCTGCACGCCAACAGCGCCAATCAGACCATCGAACGCGTGATTAACTTTTTCCCCGAAGAGCGGCGCAATCAGTTGTTGATGGACCTGTCGGCCAATCTGCGCGCCATTGTTGCGCAACGCCTGGTGCGCACGGAGGACGGCAAGGGCCGCCGTGCCGCGATTGAAATCCTGCTCAACACGCCCGCCATCGCCGAGCGCATATTCAAAGGCGAGTTCACCGAGATCAAGGGCCTTATGGCCAAGTCGCGCGAACTCGGCATGCAAACCTTCGACTGGGCCTTGTTTGATTTGTATTCCGACGGCCAGATCTCCTACGAAGAAGCGATACGCAACTCCGATTCCGCCAACGAACTGCGCCTGAACATCAAGCTGAAAAGCAAACGCGGCGAACCGGCGTCGGCGGCGCCTTCGGGGTTATCGCTGCATAAAGACCCGGAGCCAGAAGCCGAAGCGGCAAAGGCATAACACGAGCGGCGCGGGGAGGCTTCGTAAATAATTGTTTTTAAAAGAATTTATATATTTCACTGCATCACTGTGCCGAAGCTCAAGCAGCGCACGCGCCGCTCCGTTAAGCTAACTCTCCGCAGGCAACTTGGGGAGTACGGATTATGCGCAACCACTACCGCACCGCTGCGTTGATAACCGCCGCCAGCGGTTTTGTTGCCGGTAGTTTCTCCATCCTCTCCACCGCTCACGCGCAGCGCGCCGACGATTATCCGTCGCGCGCGGTGCGCGTGGTCGTGCCGTTTTCGCCCGGCGGCCCGCCCGATGTGATCGGCAGGCCGCTGCTGCAAAAACTGTCCGAGGCTTTCAATCAACCGTTCGTGTTCGACAACCGCCCCGGCGCCAGCGGCACGCTGGGCACCGACATGGTGGCGAAAAGCCCGCGCGACGCTTACACGCTGCTCTACACCACCGGCTCGCACAACACCAACACGCTGCTGGTCCGCAAACTGCCGTACGACGCGCGCCGCGACTTCGCGCCGATTTCGCAGATCACGCTGTCGTACGGGCAAGTGCTGGTGGTGCATCCCTCGCTGCCCGTGAAAAATCTGTCTGAATTGATTGCGCTTGCGCGCGCCAGGCCCAGTGCGTTGCATTTCGGCTCGGCAGGCGTGGGCAACATCACGCACCTGCACGGCGAAATGCTGATGGCGGCGGCCAACCTGAAACTCACGCATGTGCCTTACAAAGGCGCTGGTCCCGCGCAAAACGATTTGCTCGGCGGCCACATCGAACTGATGTTCCCCAGCATTTCGCAGATCGGCCCGCTCATACAGGCCAAGCGCGTACGTGCGATAGCGCTGGGGGGCCCAGTGCGCGCGCCCGCACTGCCCGACGTGCCGACCTTCGCCGAAAACGGCTATCCGCAGGTGAACACGCCGGGATGGCAAGCACTGTGGGCGCCGGCCGGCACGTCGCCGGAACGCATTGCGCGACTAAACGCCGAGATTGTGCGCATCCTCAAAACGCCGGACATGCGCACACGCATCACGGAATCCGGCTTGCGGGCCATTGGCAGCACGCCGGAGGAATTCGCCGCCTTCATCGAACGCGACTTCGCGTTTTTTGAGAAGGCGATACGTGCGGCGAAAATTGAACCGCAGTAATCACAGCGAGCTACTCCGCTTTTAACCCGATCTTTTGCACCAGCGCGCTCCACTTTGTCAGATCGGCCAGCATGTATGTCGTCAGTTGCTCGGGTGTATTGCCCACCGGGTCTATGCCCAATGTGGCAAAACGCTCGCGTATGTCGCGCAGGTTGGCGATTTTCACCAGCTCGCCATGCAGCCGGGTCACGATCGGCGCCGGGGTGCCGGCAGGGGCGAGCACGGAATACGACGCCGTCACGTCAAAGCCGGGGTAACCCGATTCGGCAACCGTCGGCACATCGGGCAGCGACGACAGCCGCTTCGCCGTGGTGACCGCCAACAGGCGCAATCGGCCCGAGCGCACGTGCGGCAAACTCACCGGCGCGCCGATAAAAGTCATCTCGACTTGCCCGGCGATCACGTCGTTCACCACTTGCCCGCCGCCCTTGTAGGGTACGTGAACGATGTGGATGCCGGTCATTGATTTCAGCAACTCGCCCGCAAGGTGCGTGGGCCCGCCCGCGCCAGATGACGCAAAATTGATTTGTCCCGGACGCGCCCGCGCCAGCGCGACCAGTTCCTTGACGTTGCGCACCGGCAACGAAGGATTGACCACCAGCGTCTGCGCGCCCGACGCCACCATAGACACCGGCGCGAAATCGCGCACCGCGTGATAGGGCATGGTGTGGGGCCGCAGCGCCGGATTCATGGTGTGGCCCGCGCTCACGTAAGCCAGCGTGTGCCCGTCGGGCGGCGACTTGGCGACGAATTCCGCCGCGACGATGCCATCCGCACCGGGCCGATTTTCAACAATCACCGATTGCCCCAGCGCCTCGGTCAGGCGTTGCGCGATCAGGCGTCCCGACACATCGACCGCACCGCCCGCCGTAAAGCCGACAGCCATGCGCACCAGCCGCGCGGGATACTTCGCCGCATCGCCCGCGGGCGCGCGCGGCGGCGTTTGCGCCCATGCAGCGGCGGCGCTCATGGCGCCGATAGTAATGGCTCCCCACGGACATAAAACACGTAGTGTTTCCCGCATCTGCTTCCTCCCGAGTCGATGCATTCCATCCTAGCAGAAATGCAACGCGACCTTGTCATTCCGCAGACTGGAAACTCGATTGACACGCCGCACCCATTGCCGCTAAATGGCGTAAACACAAACCATGGAAATCCCGCATGTCGATTCAGATCAAACCCAGCGGCACCGCGCTCGGCGCGCAAGTCATCGGCGCCGATCTCACCCAACCGATTGCTGACGCCGACTTCGCCAAGATACGCGATGCGTTTTACCAGCACGAGGTGCTGTATTTTCGCGGCCAGGAACTCACCGATGAAGACCACATCCGCTTTTCCGCGCGCTTCGGCGCTTTGCGCAAGCTGAAGCTGACCAACGTGCTGCACGTGCAGCACCCGGAGATC
>CAWUUY010000422.1:0-13238 GCA_963924885.1 uncultured Burkholderiales bacterium
CTTGATGCCGGTGGCCGAGTTGCCCGTGGCGGGCCTGCACAACGCGGCCAACGCGCTGGCGGCGGGCGCGCTATGCCACGCCATCGGCGTGCCTGACGACGCGCTGGTGCGCGCGTTGCGTGCTTTCAAAGGCCTGCCCCACCGCGTACAAAATATCAATAAAATCAAAGAGATAAAGTTTTACGACGACTCCAAGGGCACCAACGTCGGCGCCACCGTTGCCGCGTTAAACGGCATGCAGCAACCGGTGGTGCTGATCGCGGGCGGCGATGGCAAGGGGCAGGATTTTTCGCCGCTGGCGGTATCAGTGGCCAGGCGCGCGCGCGCAGTGGTGCTGATCGGCCGCGACGCGCCCTTGATCGAGCGTGCGCTGCAAGGCACCAGAATTCCGCTGCTGCGCGCAGCCGATATCAACGAGGCAGTGACGGCGGCGTACGGCGCGGCACGCGCGGGTGACGTGGTGCTGCTGTCGCCGGCGTGCGCCAGCTACGACATGTTTCGCAACTATGTGCATCGAGCCGAAGTGTTCGTGGCGGCGGTGCGACAACTGGCCGCGCGAGTGAGTTGAGATGATCTATACCGACACCCGGCAACAACCGATGTCCGCGGAATTCGACCGCGTGCTGGTGTGGATTACCGCCGTGCTGCTCGCGCTGGGGCTGGTGATGGTGTATTCCGCGTCCATCGCCATCGCCGAGGCCGGGCGCGTCACCGGCAATCAGCATACCTATTACCTGGTGCGGCACGGCATGTTCGTCAGCCTGAGCGTGGTGATGGGGGTGATCGCGTTTCAGTTTCCCATACGCTTCTGGCAACGCGCCGCGCCGTATTTGTTTGTCGCCGGGCTGGTGCTGCTGGCGCTGGTGCTGGTGCCCGGTATCGGGCGCGAGGTGAACGGCGCGCGGCGCTGGCTGCCGCTGGTGGTATTTAACCTGCAACCGTCGGAACTGATGAAGGTATTCGCCGTGCTATACGCCGCCGATTACACGGTGCGTAAGGCGGCGTTCATGCACAGCCTGACCAAGGGCTTTCTGCCGATGTTCGCGGTGATGTTCATCGCCGGCGCGTTGCTGCTGAAAGAGCCGGACTTCGGTGCCTTTGCGGTAATTACCGTGATCGCGATGGGCATCCTGTTTCTCGGCGGCATGAACTGGAAATTGTTCGCCGGGCTGTTTGTGCTGCTGCTGGGCGCGTTCGTGGCGCTGGTGATGTTATCGCCCTATCGCATGCAGCGCGTGATCGGCTTCATGGACCCGTGGGCCGATCCGTACGGCAAGGGCTATCAACTGTCGCACGCGCTGATCGCGTTCGGGCGCGGCGAGTGGTTCGGTGTGGGTCTTGGCGGTAGCGTGGAAAAACTGTTTTACCTGCCCGAGGCGCACACGGACTTTTTGCTGGCGGTGATCGCCGAAGAACTCGGCTTCGTCGGCGTGCTGGCGATAGTCATCCTGTTTGCGTGGATCGTGCAGCGCGCCTTTGCCATCGGCCGCCGCGCCGCGTTGCAGGAGCGGTATTTCGCCGCGCTGGTGGCGCAGGGCATCGGCTTGTGGATCGGCGTGCAGGCGATCATCAACATGGGTGTGAACATGGGCGTGCTGCCGACCAAGGGACTGACGCTGCCGCTGATGTCGTTCGGCGGCAGCGCGATCGCTGCAACCTGCGTGGCGCTGGCGATTTTGCTGCGCATCGATTGGGAAGGCCGGCAGATTACGCGCGGGTTCAAGGCATGAGCCGCACGCTGATGATTATGGCGGGTGGCACCGGCGGCCACATTTACCCGGCGATTTCCGTGGCGCAAGTGTTGCGCGAAAAAGGCTGGACGATTGTGTGGCTGGGTTCCAAGGCGGGCATGGAAGCGCGCATCGTGCCGCCGCACGGCTACACCATGGCGTGGATACGTTTTTCCGGACTGCGCGGCAAGGGCCTGCTGCGCGCCGCGCTGCTACCGGTTAATCTGCTGATCGCGTTCTGGCAAAGCGCGCACGCTATTTTTGTGCATCGGCCCGATGTGGTGCTGGGCATGGGCGGCTACGTGGCGTTTCCCGGCGGCATGATGGCGTCGCTGCTGAACCGGCCACTGGTGATCCACGAACAAAATTCAGTGGCGGGGCTGACCAATCGCGTGCTGGCGGGGCTGGCGGACAAGGTTTTAGTGGCCTTCCCAAATGCATTTAAAAACAAACAGTTAACATCATGGGTGGGCAATCCCGTGCGGGCCGATATCGGCGGCATGGCTGTGCCGGACGCGCGCTACGGCGCGCGTGCCGAGCGCTTAAATCTGCTGGTCCTAGGTGGCAGTCAGGGCGCAGCGATACTGAACACAACATTGCCTCAGGCGCTGGCGTTGATTCCCGATGCGGTGCGCCCGCGAGTCACGCATCAGTCTGGCGCGGCGCATATTGATGCCCTTCGCGCGGTGTATGCGGTGGCGGGTGTCACGGCCGAAGCCTTGCCTTTTCTCGAGGACATGGCGGCGCGTTACGCGGCGGCTGATCTGGTGATCTGCCGCGCGGGCGCCTCCACCATTGCGGAAATTGCGGCGGCGGGTGTCGCTTCGGTGCTGGTGCCGCTGCCGTCGGCGGTGGACGATCATCAGACGCACAACGCGCGTTTTTTGTCGGAGCGTGGCGCGGCGGTGCTGATACCGCAGGCCGAGTTCACACCGGAAAAACTGGCGCTTCTGTTGCAAGCCTTCACGCGCGACAAGCTGCTCGCAATGGCGCAGGCCGCGCGTGCGGCGGCGAAACCGGACGCGACTAACGCGGTGGCTAACGTTTGTATGGAGCTTGCCCATGCGACATAAAGTTAAAAGAGTTCACTTCGTTGGCATCGGCGGCTCGGGCATGAGCGGCATTGCCGAGGTGCTGCTCAATCTGGGCTACGACATCAGTGGTTCCGATCTGTCGGCGAATGCCACCACGCAACGCCTTGCCGCGCTGGGTATAAAAGTGTTCAAGGGCCACGCGGCGGCGCAGATCGCCGGCGCGGACGCGGTTGTGGTGTCCACGGCGGTCAAAGCCGACAACCCCGAAGTCTTTGCCGCGAGGGAAAAACACATCCCGGTGGTGCCGCGCGCGCTGATGCTGGCCGAGTTGATGCGCTTAAAGCAGGGCATCGCCATAGCCGGCACCCACGGCAAAACCACCACCACCAGCCTTGCCGCAAGCGTGCTGGCCGAAGGCGGCCTGGACCCGACATTCGTGATCGGCGGGCGGTTAAACAGCGCTGGCGCCAACGCGCGGCTCGGCGCGGGCGAGTTCATCGTGGTCGAGGCCGATGAGTCTGATGCATCGTTTCTGCATTTGCAGCCAGTGCTGTCGGTGGTGACCAATATCGACGCCGATCACATGGAGACCTACGGCCACTCGCTGGACAATCTGAAACAGGCGTTTGTCGATTTCGTGCATCGGCTGCCGTTTTACGGCATGGCGGTGCTGTGCCAGGACGACGCCAATATCCGCGACATTATTCCGCGCATTACCAAGCCGATCACGACCTATGGCCTGTCGCCCGAGGCGCAGATACGCGCGGTGGATATCCAGCACAGCGGTGGGCAGATGCGTTTTCGCGCGGTACGCGCGGCGAATGGTTCGCCGGCGGCGGGTCTGGCGGTGACACTGAACCTGCCGGGCATTCATAACGTGCTCAACGCACTGGCGGCCATCGCCGTGGGCATGGAAGTGGGCGTGCCGGATGATCGTATTGTTCACGCGCTGGCGGAATTCAAGGGCGTGGGGCGGCGGTTCCAGCGCTATGGCGATGTCGCGCTGCCCGGCGGCGGCACATTCACCCTGATCGACGATTACGGCCACCACCCGGTGGAAATGGCGGCGACGGTGGCGGCGGCGCGCGGCGCGTTTCCGGGGCGGCGGCTGATGCTGGCGTTCCAGCCGCATCGCTACACGCGCACGCGCGATTGCTTCGAGGATTTTGTGAAAGTGCTGTCCACGGTCGATGCGCTGGTGCTCACCGACGTGTACCCGGCAGGCGAAGCGCCGATCGTCGCCGCGGACGGGCGTGCGCTGGTGCGCGCCGTGCGCGTGCAGGGCAAAGTCGAGCCGCTGTTTGTCGAGAACGTGAATGATTTGCCGGCGGCGATACTCGGCGCGGCGCGCGAGGGTGACGTGGTGTTGACCCTGGGCGCGGGGTCTATCGGTGGTGTCGCGGGCGGATTAGTGAAACGCGAAGGGTGAAGGACGATAGCGGGCGATGAATATGGCGGAAATACTGAATCTGCAAAACCTGCGCGGCGAATTGCGTGTCAACGAGCCGATGGCCCGGCACGTGAGCTGGCGCGCGGGCGGCGCGGCGGCGCGCGCGTACTTTCCTGTGGATGTGGATGATTTAGCAGCGTTTTTACGTCAGATTTCCGCCGTCGAGGTCTTGTACTTTTGTGGACTTGGCAGTAACCTCTTGGTTCGCGACGGTGGCGTGCGTGCCACCGTTGTGTTTACGCATTGGGCGCTACGGCAAATCAATTTGCTGAGTTCGGGGGAGAACACCATCGCGATTTACGCCGAGGCAGGCATTGCCAGTCCGAAGGTTGCACGTTTTGCCGCGCTGCATGGCGCGGAAGGGGCGGAATTTCTCGCCGGCATCCCCGGCACCGTCGGTGGCGCGCTGGCGATGAACGCCGGCTGTTACGGCGGCGAAACCTGGGACATCGTCGACAGCGTGCGCACCATCTCTCGTGATGGCGTGGTGCATCAGCGCGCCGCAAGGGAGTTTCGCACCGGTTATCGCAGTGTGACAGGCCCCACTGACGAAGCGTTCGTGGCGGCGACGTTTCGCATTCCGCGCGCGGAAGGCGATCCAGCGGGAGTTAAATCTCGCAATAAAATAAAGGAGTTACTGTCTCGCCGTATTGCCAGCCAGCCGCTGCAACAACCCAATGCGGGATCGGTGTTCCGCAACCCGCCCAACGACCACGCCGCGCGGCTGATCGAGGCCTGCGGCTTGAAAGGCAAGCGCATCGGCGGCGCGGAAATCTCGCGCAAACATTCGAACTTCATCGTCAACGTGGGTGGCGCCGGGGCGACCAAGGCGGCGGACATTGAAGCGTTGATCGATCTGGCGCAGAACACCGTGCGCGAAAAATTCGGCGTCGAGCTGGAGCAAGAAGTGCGCATTGTTGGGGAGCGCGCTTGAGTAATTTTGGCAAAGTCGCTGTGCTGATGGGCGGCCGTTCGGCGGAGAGGGAGATTTCGCTCAAGAGCGGCACGATGGTGCTCGCCGCGTTGAAGCGCAGGGGTATCGATGCCCACGCGTTCGATCCGCGCGATCAGGGCATCGAACAACTGCTGGCGCAACGTTTTGATCGCGTGTTCATCGCGCTGCATGGCCGTTTTGGCGAAGACGGCACGTTGCAGGGCGCGCTCGAATACCTCGGTATTCCCTACACCGGCAGCGGCGTGATGGCGAGCGCACTGGCGATGGACAAATGGCGCACCAAGCTGGCGTGGCTGGCGTCGGGCATACCCACGCCGGCGTATGAGGTGCTGACGGCGGACTCGCAGGCCGTGGACGTTGCGGCGAGGTTGGGCTTGCCGCTGATGGTGAAGGCGGCGCACGAAGGTTCCAGCATCGGCATCACCAAGGTGGAGTCTGTCGAGAAATTCGATGCCGCCTACGAACTGGCGGCGAAACTGGATGACACCGTGATCGCCGAACAATTTATCGCTGGGCGCGAAGTCACGGTGGCGATTCTCGGCGATCAAGAGTTGCCGCTGGTGCGCATCGAAGCGCCCAGTGGCAACTACGATTATCACAACAAGTATTTTGGCAACGAGACGAAATACCATTGTCCGAGCGGACTGCCGGCTGATCTGGAGCAGCAGATTCAACAGCAGGCGCTGGCGGCGTTTCGCATCATCGGCTGCCGCGGTTGGGGACGGCTGGACGTGATGCTGGATACGGAAAACCGCCCGTGGTTTCTGGAAGTGAACACCATTCCCGGCATGACCGATCACAGTCTGGTGCCGATGGCGGCGCGCGCGAGCGGTCTGCCGTTCGACGATCTGGTGGTGCGTATCCTGGAGACGGCGCGCGTGAACGAGGTAAAGCATGTGGGATAACCCCGCCGCGCTGAATCGAACATCCGACCTGCTGTTCGCGACGGCGGGATTGATCGTGCTGGTGTGCCTGATCCGCTACGCGATCGTGCAGCCGGTGTTCGCCATGCGCGAAATCCGCGTTGGCGGCGCCCCAGGACACGTCACGCTGGAGCAGGTGGAGGCCATCACGCGGCGTGATCTGCACGGCACGTTTTTTACGCTGGACCTGGAGCGTCTGCGCGGTTCGTTCGAGAAATTGCCGTGGGTGCGTAAGGTGGAAATCCGCCGCAGTTGGCCCGACCGCATCGACGTGGCGGTCGAGGAACACCGGCCGCTGGCGCGCTGGGGCAATGTGGGGCTGGTGAACCTGCAGGGCGAATTGTTCGAGGCGGCCTACGACGCGGAGCTGCCGGTGTTTATCGGCCCGGCGGGCACCTCGCGCGAGATCGCGCTGCAATATGAACAACTGCTCGGAAAGTTCGCGGCGATCGGGCGCGAGCCGGTGCATGTGCAGTTGTCGCAACGCCGCGCCTGGCGCGTGCGGCTCGACGACGGCATGACGCTGGAAATCGGTCGCGAGCAGGTGGAAAGCCGGCTGGCGCGCTTTTTGTCGTCGTATGAGCGGACGCTGGCGCCGCTCAACCGGCGTATCGATTATGTGGATTTGCGTTACGCCAATGGTTTTGCGGCGCGTATTCCGGAACTTGCCGCCGTGGCGCCCGCCGCCAAGGGCGATACGGCGCGTTCGCGTGCCGCGCGGTCGGGGACATGAGTTGAGATGAGCAGAATATGAGTCGCAACAAGGAAAATAAAAACATCATCGTCGGCCTCGATATCGGCACGTCGAAGATTGTCGCCATCGTCGCCGAGGTGAAACCCGATGGTAGATTCGACATCATTGGCATGGGCACACATCCGTCGCGCGGGCTGAAAAAAGGCGTGGTGGTGAACATTGAAACCACGGTCAGCGCGATCCAGCGCGCGCTCGAAGAAGCCGAGCTGATGGCCGACTGCAAGATCAGTGAGGTGCTCACCGGCATCGCTGGCAGCCATGTGCGCAGTTTTAATTCGCAGGGCATGGTGCCAATCAAGGACAAGGAAGTCACGCAGTTCGATATCGACCGCGTGATCGAAACCGCGAAAGCGGTGCAGATTCCGAACGATCAGCAGATTTTGCACATCCTCAATCAGGAATTCATCATTGACGGGCAGGAGGATGTCCGCGAGCCTCTGGGCATGTCGGGCGTGCGCCTCGAGGTCAAGGTGCATATCGTCACCGGCGCGGTATCCGCGGCACAGAACATCATCAAGTGTGTGCGCCGCTGCGGGCTGGAGGTGAGCGACTTGGTGCTCCAGCCGCTGGCCTCCGCCACGGCGGTGGTGTCGGACGACGAAAAAGACCTCGGCGTGTGCCTGATCGATATCGGCGGCGGCACCACCGACATGGCGGTGTTTACCCATGGCGCGATACGCCACACGGCGGTGATTCCGATCGCGGGTGACCAGATCACCAGCGACATCGCGATGGCGCTGCGCACGCCGACCAAGGACGCCGACGACATCAAGATGAAGCATGGTTGCGCGCTGTCGCAACTGGCCGATCCGCAGGAAATGATCGAGGTGCCCGGCGTGGGTGACCGCGGTACCAAGCAGTTGTCGCGCAAAACGCTGGCCGAAGTGATCGAGCCGCGTGTCGAGGAGCTGTATTCGCTGGTGCAATCCGAATTGCGCCGCAGCGGCTACGAGGAATTGTTGTCGTCGGGCATCGTGTTGACCGGCGGCTCTTCCATGATGCAGGGCATGGTGGAGTTGGGCGAAGAAATTTTTCACATGCCGGTGCGCGTCGGGCAGCCGTCCTACAACGGCGGGCTGGCCGAAGTGGTGCGCCATCCGCGCTATTCGACGGCGATGGGTTTGTTGATCGACGGCATGCAGCAGTATCGGCTACAGGAAATCGCGCGCACGCAGACTGGCGCGTTTCAGCAATTGCTGGATCGTATGAAGGCTTGGTTCAAGGGTAACTTTTAGACATGAGTTTAGCGGTGTTTTTTAGTAAGCATTTGTTTTTAAATGATTTTTTGTATCATCACAAAAACGGAGGCATAAATGATAGAGCTGATCGATGCGCAATCGCAGGAAGCGGTAATCAAGGTTATCGGTGTGGGTGGCTGCGGCGGTAACGCCGTGGATCATATGATCGCGCAGGGTGTGAGCGGCGTGGAGTTCATCTGCGTCAACACCGATGCGCAGGCGTTAAAACGCAATCAGGCCAAGGTGCAATTGCAGTTGGGCACGACGGTGACCAAGGGCCTGGGCGCCGGCGCGAATCCGGAAGTGGGCCGCCAGGCCGCGCTGGAAGACCGTGAACGTCTGGCGGAACTCATCAGCGGCGCGGACATGTTGTTCCTAACCGCCGGCATGGGTGGCGGCACCGGCACCGGGGCGGCGCCGGTCGTCGCGGAAATCGCCAAGGAACTCGGCGTGCTGACGGTTGCAGTGGTGACCAAGCCGTTCGCGTTTGAAGGCAAGCGTCAACGCATCGCGCAGGAAGGGCTGGATGCACTGGCGCAACATGTCGATTCGCTGATTGTGATCCCCAACGACAAGCTGATGTAGGTGCTGGGTTCGGCGGTAACGCTCGATGATGCCTTCAAGGCCGCCAATGACGTGCTGCACGGCGCGGTGGCGGGCATTGCCGAGGTCATCAGTTGTCCCGGCATGATTAATGTTGACTTCGCCGATGTGCGCACGGTGATGGCGGAAATGGGCATGGCGATGATGGGATCGGCCAAGGCAGCCGGCCCGGATCGCGCGCGCGCGGCGGCCGAGCAAGCGGTGGCGTGTCCGCTGCTGGAAGACATCAATATTTCCGATGCGCGCGGCGTGCTGATTAATATTTCCGCCAGCAAGGCAAGCTTCCAGTTGCAGGAAATGTACGATGTGATGGAAACCATCAAGGCCTTCGCGGCCGAGTCGGCAACGGTAATCGTCGGCACGGTGTACGACGAAGCCATCGAGGACAATCTGCGCGTGACCATCGTTGCCACCGGCTTGGGCAAGCCGATGACCCGCCAGCAGATGAAGCCGATGATGGTGGTGGCGCAAAAAACCGGCACCGACAACCAGCCGCTGGAAGTCAATTACGACGAATTGGAGCAGCCCGCGGTGGTCCGCCGCAATCGCGCCGCGACCATCGAGGCGATGCGCCAGTCGGGGGTGGAGATGCTGGATATTCCGGCGTTTTTGCGCAAGCAGGCGGACTGATAAGTCACTGACATAGCGCCAAAAAAGCGCATTGATCTTGCTCGGCCCAGCGCAGAACCCGCTGCGCCGGGCCGTTTTTTCTTGGAGTAGGGGCGGCTGCGTGATATAATTCGTATCTAATTGAATATAAACAAATATTATATATTTATTGCTTTCGGCATCACGTGATTAAGCAGCGCACACTTAAGAACGTCATCAGCGCCACGGGCGTCGGTCTGCACACCGGCGAAAAGGTGTACATGACGTTGCGTCCGGCGGCGGCCGATACCGGCATCGTGTTTCGACGCGTGGATTTGCCGCAGGTGGTGGATCTCAAGGCAACGCCCTACGCGGTGGGTGACACGCGGCTCGCGTCCTGTCTGCAAAAAGACGGCGCGTCGGTGGGCACTGTTGAACACCTGATGTCAGCGCTGGCCGGGCTGGGCGTGGACAACGCCTTTATAGACCTCAGCGCGCCGGAAGTGCCGATCATGGACGGCAGCGCGGGGCCGTTTGTGTTCCTGCTGCAATCGGCGGGCATCGAAGAGCAAAACGCCGCCAAGCGCTTTATCCGTATTCTCAAGACCGTTGAAGTGCGGGAAGGCGACAAGTGGGTGCGCCTTGCACCGTATAACGGCTTCAAGATCGATCTGGCCATCGAATTTAATCACCCGGTGTTCGAGCGTTCGCGCCAGACGGTGTGTATGGATTTTTCGTCCACCTCGTTCATCAAGGAAGTGAGCCGCGCGCGCACCTTTGGCTTCATGCAGGACGTGGAGTCGATGCGCTCGCAGGGGCTGGCGCTGGGCGGCAGCCTCGATAACGCCATCGTGATGGATGAATACCGCATCCTCAACAACGACGGCTTGCGTTACGACGATGAATTCGTCAAACACAAGGCGCTCGATGCCATCGGCGACCTGTATCTGCTGGGCCATCCGCTGATCGGTGCGTTCAGCGGGTTCAAGTCCGGTCATGCGCTGAATAACCAGCTTCTGCGCGCGCTGCTGGAAGACCAGCAGGCGTGGGAGTATTGCAGCTTCCTTCAGGCCGAAGAAGCGCAGCGCTTCGTATTCTGGCAACCCCAGACCGCCTGATTCGAATTTCCGCGTGCCATTTGCTTTCGTTCTTTCGGGGCGGGGCTAGGGTTTTTGCTTGCGATTTCGCATCAGTCTGGTAACCGCCAACTTGAGGTCCGGATTACTGATGGTTTTGGCGATGGTTTCAATTTTCTCCATATAATCAATAGGTAATTCGTATTTTTTGATCTGGGTTGCCGGTGCCGCCGCAGGGGATTTGGGTTGCACGTCCACGCGAATTCCGTTAACCTCCGCCTCGATCTTACGGAATACAGGCAGCAGGCGAGGCAGCAGTTGGCGAAGTTTGGCGGCAACGGTGGTGTTGTCCGCCAGCAGATACAGCGTTCCTGTCTTGAGGTAACCCACACGGCTCGCCTTGGTTAATTCGGCGAGTTCGACCGGAGTGCAGTCAACAAAAGCCCGTTGCAGCGCCAAGAGGCGTTGCGTTTTTTCCCGTAGCGCAGCGAGTTCGCCCGATGCGTTCATTAGATTGCGTATGTCACGTAGCGGCATGTGTGGCAGCAAGGAGGTAAGCGTTGAATATTATTCTCGTTTCCGAGCGTCTTGCGAAGGCCCGAACCATCAATATTGGTGTGCGCCAGTTAGCTGCTTTTACCATGGGGCTGGTGGTAACGGTCTTTATCCTAGCCGGTACCATGAATTATCTGATGCTGCGGTTTGCGTCGGAACTGCATTTTCTCCCGTATTTGAACACCATGGTGGTGTCGATGCGGCAAACGCAGCAAAGTCAGGCCGAATCCTATTTGCGCGACAATCTGAATGCCATGGCACAGCGCCTGGGTGAGATGCAGGCACAGTTGCTGCGGCTGGATTCCCTCGGCGAGCGTCTGGCCAAACTGGCCGGCTTCAAACCCCAGGATTTCCGTTTCAACGAACCGCCGGGACGCGGTGGGGCGCCCTCCGCCGTGCCGAGCCACGATTTCACGCTGCCCGACCTCTCACAGCAGATCGAACGGCTGACGAGCAGTGTCGATGACCGCGGCGACAAGCTCGGCGTGCTAGAGTCGTTGCTCACCATAGAAAGCGCCAAGAAGAAACTGATACCCACCATGCTGCCGATGTTGGGCGGTGTCTATAACTCCAATTACGGCTGGCGCATCGACCCGTTTACCGGGCAGCACTCGTATCACGAAGGCATTGATTTTTCCGGTGGCGAGGGTACGCCCATACTGGCGGCGGCGGGTGGCGTCGTGGTCTACGCGGAGTTCAATGCCGCCTATGGTAATATGGTGGAAATTGACCACGGTAACGACTTGATTACGCGTTATGCGCACGCGTCAAAAATGCATGTCAAAGTAGGCGACATGGTTTTGCGCGGCGCAAAAATCGCGGAAGTGGGACGTACCGGCCGGGCAACCGGCACGCATTTGCATTTTGAAGTCCGGCAGCGTGGAATAGCCGTGAATCCTGCCCAGTTCTTGCGGTTGCCGGGCTGAAATCGAATACGGCTATGTGACGGAATGCGAGGGGTGGGGATTTCCCCGCCCCTTTTTATTTGTTGTGGAGCGTGAAGCGTTTCATGGTTACTGGAATACTCAAAAAAATATTCGGCAGCCGCAATGACCGGTTGCTGAAACAGTATCGCCGCAGCGTCGTGGCGATCAATGCGCTCGAAGCAAGCATTTCCAAACTCTCCGACGAGGCCTTGCACGCAAAAACCGCGGAATTTCGTGAGCGCATTCAGGCGCATCTGGCGAAGCTTGAAGCCGGTGACGGCGCCGCACGTGGCCGTGCCGCGCTGGAGCTGGCGCGGGATCGCGAGCGCCGCGAAATCCTCGACGAGCTTTTACCGGAAGCTTTTGCGGTGGTGCGCGAGGCATCCAAACGCACCCTTGGCATGCGCCATTTCGACGTGCAGATGCTGGGCGGCATCGCCCTGCATAACGGCAAGATTTCCGAGATGCGCACCGGAGAGGGCAAGACGCTGATGGCAACGCTCCCGGCGTACCTGAACGCGCTTGCCGGACAGGGCCTGCATATCGTCACCGTGAACGACTATCTCGCCACGCGTGATGCAGAGTGGATGGGGAATATTTATCGATTCCTCGGTCTCACGGTCGGCGTGAATCTGTCGCAGATGGAGCACACGCTTAAGCAGGCGGCGTACGCGGCGGATATCACCTACGGCACCAACAACGAGTTCGGCTTTGATTACCTGCGCGACAACATGGTTTATCAAAACTCGGAGAAAGTGCAGCGTGTTCTGAGTTACGCCATCGTGGACGAGGTGGATTCGATCTTGATCGACGAGGCGCGTACGCCGCTGATTATTTCAGGGCAGGCCGAGGACAACACCGATCTTTATATCAAGATGAATGCGATGATACCCAAGATGGTGCGCCAGAAAGAGGAAAAGGGCGACGGCGATTATTGGGTAGATGAGAAGCAGCACCAGGTCACTTTGTCCGAAGATGGGCATCAGCACGCGGAAGAGCTGCTGACCAAGGCTGGCATGCTGCCGGAAAACAGCAGCCTGTATGATGCGGCCAACATCAATTTGATGCATCACCTGAACGCGGGCTTGCGCGCGCATTCGCTGTATCACAATGAGCAGCAATACGTGGTGCAAGGCGGCGAGATCATCATTGTCGATGAGTTTACCGGGCGCTTGATGGCGGGGCGGCGCTGGTCGGAAGGTCTGCATCAGGCGGTCGAAGCCAAGGAGGGCGTGGAGATTCAGAAGGAAAATCAGACGCTGGCGACGATTACCTTTCAGAATTATTTCCGCATGTACAAGAAGCTCGCCGGCATGACGGGCACGGCGGATACCGAGGCCTACGAGTTCCAGCAGATTTACGGGCTGGAGACGGTGGTCATCCCGACGCATCATCCGATGATCCGC
>CAWUUY010000423.1:0-8868 GCA_963924885.1 uncultured Burkholderiales bacterium
CAGCGGGCCTAGTCCAAACACCAGCGGTAGCCATTGCATTTTGTCGCCAGCATCAAAGCGCGCCACATACAGCGTGCCGTTATCGAGCAGATCGCGATTGGCCTCGGGTTTGTCTGCGGTGTAGGCGTCGCGCGGGACGAATTTGTACACGTAATTCATGCGCTCATCGTCGCCGCAGTACACCGCCACGCGCCCGTCGTGGCTGACAACGGTGTTGGCGCATTCATACTTGGCGCGGCCCAGCGCCGTGCGTTTCACCGGCATCGATTTCGAATCGTACGGGTCAATCTCAACTATCCAGCCGAAGCGGTTCGCCTCGTTGGGTTCACGGTTCAGATTGAAGCGGTCGAAAAAGCGGCCCCATAAATAGCGCCCGCGTCCGGTAATGCCCATGCGTTTCCAAGCGGCGGCTTCGCGTCCCGTGGATGCATCGCCGGTAAAAAATTTTGGATATTCTCCTCTGCGGTCAGCACCGTGCCCCATGGCGTGGTGCCGCCCGCGCAATTGCTCATGGTGCCGATGACGCGCGTGCCCGACACGTCCGCGCGCTTGGCCATACGCGGATGCCCGGCGGCAGGTCCTGAAATGCGCATCGGCGTGCTGCGCGTGGAAATGCGCCGGTTGTAGGCTCTGCCCGCATTGACCGCCCGCTGGCCGCCGCGAAGTTCGACTTCGACGACAGAGTGTCCGATAGCCGCCATTTCGGTTTCGCACTGCTCACGCGTGATGTTTTTCGCGTAATCCGCCGCGTCAAAGCCCGGGCACATCAATGACGGCGAAACGTACTCATGGTTGACGCAGCGCAGGCCGCGCGTGGAGCTGTTGGAGCCGCGCGGCAGCGGCATAAAGGCAACATAATCATTGTTGGCGCCGAATTGCCGTTCCTGCGCCGCCGCCGTTTGTTGCGGCGGATTGAAGGCTGGCGCATCGGCGTGCAGCGGATCACCCCAGCGCAGCATTGGCCGCGTCTGATAGCCCGTCGCGACGTGGTGCGTTTCATCGAGATAGCGACCGGATTCGGTGAAGGTCAGGGTGGAGCGAGCGACTTGCGGCGCGGGCGTTGCGCAGCCGAACAAGCCGTAAACGCCGGCCGCGGCGGCGCCCTTCAAGGCGGTACGACGCGTCAAACGTGCCGCCATCAGTTGGGAAATCGTCGGAGCGGCCATGAACATTCCTCCTGTGGCGAACCGGTCAAGCCATAGCTTAGCGGAATAACCGAAAGCGATACAATGTTGCCGCAACCTGCGCATCCCCGTTTAAGAAAAAAAGCAAACGACATCGACCAACAATAATGAAACGCCTACTCGTGCTTTTTCCCAAGGATTGGGATCGTGATGAGCTTGACCAGCCGCGCTACCGGCCACGCTACGAATTCTTCTATGAAGGGTTCGACCTGTTCACGTTCTTGGAAAACGCGCGCCTGATGACGTTTAATGCATGGCGTTACGCGGACAAGCTGGTCAAAAAGTACCGGGGCCGCATCGATGGCGTGATCAGCAACAATGAACAATTCGGCGCGTTGATTGCCGCCGTGGTAGCGCAACGGCTCGGTTTGCCGGGCACCGATCCGGCGGTGATTATCGCCGCGCAGCACAAATACTACGCGCGTTGTCTGCAACAAAAAATCGTGCCCGAGGCCACGCCGCGTTTCTCCGTGTTTCCCTACAAGTTGGAAACCGCTGCCGACGTTGGCCTGCCGTTTCCGCTGTACGTCAAGCCAGTGAAGGCGACGTACTCCGTGCTGGCGCGCCGCGTGGACAGCTTTGCCGAGTTGCAGGGACATCTGCGGTTTAATTTTTTCGAAACCCTGATCCTGCACAAACTAGTGACGCCGTTTAACGACCTGATGGCGCGCTTTACGCCGTTTACCATCGACGCGCATCATTTGATTGCCGAGGAAATCATGTCCGGCGTGCAGGTCAATCTCGACGGCTTTATGCACAACGGCAAGATCACGCTGCTCGGCATCGTCGATGAAGTGATGTATCCGGGCACGCAGGCGTTCGCGCGTTTTGAGTATCCGTCGCGCCTGCCTGCGGCGGTGTTGGCGCGCATGAAGGCGCTGGCGCAAACGCTGTTGACCGGCATCGATTACGGTCACGGGTTTTTCAATGTCGAATTGATTTACCAGCCGGACACCGGAAGCATCCAGGTTATCGAAATCAATCCGCGCATGGCGTCGCAACTGGTCAATCTGTACCGCCGCGTGGACGGGTATGACCCGTACGAGGTGTTGATCGATCTCGCGCTGGGCAATGCGCCGCGCGTCACCCAGGGCGAGGGCGCGTTCGGCGCGGCAGCGAGTTTTGTGTTCCGCCGTTTTGACGGGCGCGAAGTGACCCGCACACCGGGGCCCGCGCAACTCGAATCGGTGCATCAGCGCTATCCGGATGCGCGGCTGATGCTGTATCTCAAGCGCGGCGCAAGCCTCGCGCGTGAAATGAAATGGCTGGGCAGCTATCGCTACGCGGTGCTGAACCTCGGCGGTGCAAGTGCCGAAGACCTGCATCAACGGTACGACGAGATACGGCGGGCGTTGGCGTTTGAATGAGGGCGGAAGGCGTAAACGGGTGAACGAGTAACCCCGGCGGCACCACTGAGTGCTTTTGATTTTTACCCGTTCACCTGTTCACCCGTTAACGCTTTTCAGTTATTCTCCCCGCACCATGCACATCCACATCCTTGGTATCTGCGGCACCTTCATGGGCGGCATTGCCGCCATTGCTCGTACGGCGGGACACAAAGTCACCGGCTGCGACGCGAATGTTTATCCGCCGATGGGCACGCAGTTGCAGGACCAAGGCATCGAGCTGATCGAGGGCTTCGCGGCGGATCAGGTGAAGCTTGGGCCGGATTTATTCGTGATCGGCAACGTAGTGATGCGCGGCAACGCGCTGATGGAAGAAATTCTCAAACGCGGGTTGACGTACACCTCCGGCCCGCAGTGGCTGGCCGAGAATGTGTTGCGCGGGCTATGGGTGCTGGCGGTGGCGGGCACGCACGGCAAGACCACCACTACCTCGATGCTGGCGTGGATGCTGGAACACGGCGGCCTCGATCCGGGGTTTCTGGTGGGCGGCGTGCCGGAAAATTTCGGCATCTCCGCGCGGCTGACCAAATCACTATTTTTTGTGATCGAGGCCGACGAATACGACACCGCGTTCTTCGACAAGCGATCCAAGTTCGTGCATTACCGCCCGCGCACCGCGATTTTGAACAATCTCGAATTCGACCACGCGGATATTTTCGCCGACCTTGCGGCGATAGAGACGCAGTTCCATCATCTGGTGCGCACCGTGCCGGGCAATGGCTTGATTGTCAGCAACGGCGTTGATGCGAATCTGGAGCGTGTGTTGACGCGCAGCTGCTGGACGCCTATCGAACGCTTTTCATCGGCGCAGGGCTGGCAGGCGGGCGTACGCAGTGAAAACGGATTTGAGGTTTCATACAACGGCAAGGCGCAAGGCCGCGTCACCTGGGATTTGCTCGGCGAGCACAACGTGGCGAACGCGCTGGCCGCGATTGCCGCTGCGCGCCACGCGGGCGTGCCGTCCGCGATGGCCATCGAGGCGCTGTCCACCTTCAAAAACGTCAAGCGCCGCATGGAGGTGAAGGGCGTGGTGAACGGCATCACCGTCTATGACGATTTCGCGCATCACCCCACCGCGATTGCCACCACACTCGCGGGCCTGCGCAAAAAAGCGGGCGCGGGGCGCATCCTCGCCGTGCTGGAGCCGCGCTCCAACACCATGAAGCTGGGCGTAATGAAAGACGCACTGCCCGCGAGTCTGGCTGATGCCGACGCGGTGTTTTGTTATAGCGGCGGGCTAGGTTGGGACCCCGCAGCCGCACTCGCGCCGCTCGGCGCGAAGGCCAGTGTGTGCAACGATCTCGCGCGGCTGGTGGAGGCCATCGCATCCGCCGCGCGTGCGGGTGACCACGTGCTGATTATGAGCAACGGCGGTTTTGGGGGAATCCACGGCAAGTTAATGACAAGGCTTGCGCGGTAGCGACGAAATTCATGGAGGCGACACGGATGAAATATATGAAGCATGCAGGCGTTTTTTTCCTGATCGCGGCGTTGGGTTCCTGCGCGCAACCATCCTCGCGCGACAGCGCTGAGGTGCTGCTGGCGCGCGGCGACTACCTCGTCAACGGCATCATGACCTGCAACCATTGCCACACGCCCAAAGACAAGGCGGGTGATCCGGTGATGGCGCGGCAGTTCGCAGGCGGTGTGCAGCGTTTTGACGAGGTGACGTTCACCGCCACTGGCTCCAATATCACGATGGATGCGGAAACCGGCATTGGCAAATGGAGCGACGCCGATATCAAGCGCGCATTGGTCGAGGGCGTGCGACCCAATGGTGTGAAGCTCGCGTTCATCATGCCGTACTCGTTGTATAAAGCGCTGACGCCGCGCGATCTGGATGCGGTGGTATCGTATATGCGTACTGTCGCTCCGATCAACGCCAAGGTGGCGCTGCCGTTGTATAAATCAGCACAGATCACCTATCCGTATCCGGGCGCGGAAAAACCGATGACTGAAAACGATCTGCGCGATCCGGTGAAGCGCGGGCTTTATCTCGCCAACCTCGGCCACTGCATGCAGTGTCACGCCGATCGTGGTCACGACGATGTGCCGAACTACCGCACCGGCGCGGGCAAAGGCGGGCGCGTGTTCAAATCACCGGCGGGCCTTTCCACGGCGGCGAACATTACCTCGCATCCCACCAAGGGGCTGGGCGCGTGGAGCGACGCTGAGATCAAACGCGCGTTGAAGGATGGCGTGTCGCGCAATGGCCGACCGCTGGCGATCAACATGGCAACCTATGCCCAGTATCTGAAGCGGCTGACGGACGAAGATTTGAATGCGCTGGTGGCGTGGATACGCACATTGCCGCCGCTGGGGTAATTATAATATATATTTGTTTTTAAAGGAGTTTTTGTGAGTATACTAGATCAAGACACACTCGGCGCCTTCTGCCGCCATACCCACACTGAATGGCCTAGCGCGCACGTCGGCCCGCTCGCCGGACTGACATTCGGCCTGAAAGATATTTTCGATGTCGCCGGTCACAAAACCGGCTTCGGCTGCCCCGACTGGCTGCGTACGCACGACGCGGCCAAGGCGCATTCAGTGGTCGCGAAAAAACTGCTCGACGCGGGTGCAAGCCTCGCGGGCAAAACGCATACCGAAGAAATGGCGTTCAGCCTAACCGGCGAAAACGCGCACTACGGCACGCCCGTCAACGTGGCCGCGCCCGGTCGTGTGCCCGGCGGTTCGTCGAGCGGATCGGCGGCGGCGGTGGCGGGCAAACTCGTTGATTTTGCCATCGGCAGCGACACCGGTGGCTCGGTGCGCGGGCCAGCAAGTTTTTGCGGCATTTACGGTATACGTCCGACGCACGGACGCATTTCGCTGGAAGGCGTGTGTCCGCTCGCGCCCGGCTTTGATACCTGCGGTTGGTTCGCGCGCGATGCGGCATTGCTCGCGCGGGTCGGCGAGGTATTGCTCGGCGGTAAAGCAGCAACGCCGGGCCGCGTGCTGCTCGCGCAGGATGCGTTCGCGCTCGCCATGCCCGATGCGCAGCAGGCGCTGCAACCCGTGCTGGAACGTATTTATAAAGTGCTGGGCAAGGCCGAGCCGGTCACAGTCAGCCGAGAAGGATTGAACAACTGGTTCGAAGTGTTTCGCGTGATCCAGTTCGCCGAAATCTGGGAAACCCATCGCGAGTGGGTCACGCGCGTGAAGCCGAATTTCGGCCCCGCTATCGGCAAGCGTTTCGAGGCCGTGGCGAAAGTCACGCCCGCCGAAGTGGCGCAGATGAGGCCCAAGCGCGAAGACATCGCCGCGCGCCTCGACCAACTGCTGGCCGGCAACGCCGTGATGTTATTGCCCAGCGTGCCCGATGTCGCGCCGCTACTCAATTGCCCGCACGATCAAACCACTGCGTTCCGCGAGCGCGCGATGGGCATGTTATGCATCTCCGGTCTTGGGCGTTTGCCGCAAGTGAGTCTCCCGCTGGCTACGGTGAACGGCTTGCCGCTGGGCCTATCGATGGTGGCGGCGCGCGGCAATGATGAGATGCTGCTCGAGTTCGCGCGCCAGATACCTTATCCCCGCATCGGGCGAATATAGCGGTTTGTCTGTTTCGCGCGCCACGGGCGCGATCTTTGCCGACAGCCACTGCATGAACGTGCGCACTTGCGGACGTTCGCGCGATGCCGGTGATGCAATCAACCAGTACACCCGGTCTCCCAGACTGGACTTGAATCGAGCCTGACGCAGCGGCGTAACCAGAGCGCTGCTGGCGAGCGTGGGGGCGATCAGCGGCATCCGGCCGAGCGCCACGCCCTGTCCATTGATGGCCGCGCGCAGCATCATGTCGTAACGGCTGAACCGCAGCACGCTTTTGGGCGAGGGCGGCGGCGCTTTCATCGCCTCGAACCAGACCTCCCACGCCAGCCACGGCGTCACCATCACCGGATCGTCGAAATGCAGCAGCACGAAGCGGTTCAGGTCCTCCGCGCGGCGCAGACTGCCCTTGCGCGCCAGCGTCGGACTGATCTCTGGCACCACGTATTCACCGAATAATCGCAAGGCGTCAGGCCCGGTATGCTGGCGCGTGGAATACCAGATCGCCACATCGATCTGGCCGTATTTGAGATCGCGTATCGCGTTATCGGCGGCGATGCGCACTTCGATATCGGGGTGCTGTTGCTGAAAATCGGCCAGATGCGGCACCAGCCTGCGTATTCCGGACGATCGTGACCGCGATTTCCGGTCGAACGTGACCGACGATTCCGGACGAAGCTGACCGAGGAATCCGGGCGATCGTGACCGATTTTGGGCTTGGCCCGGAATCGTCGGTCACTATCAAACGGAATGAATCTGCGCAAAACCCTTTTTGAGCAGGTTCAGGGCCATCGGGTTGCCCATGTTGCCCACGCCGAAGAATCCCACGGTGGTAGTCATGTGTGTCTCCGTGATTAACGTATTTTGAATACTAGCTTGCCGCGAAAGTGGCGGCCTTCGCTCACTTTATGTGCGGCGGCGGCTTCGGATAATTTGTAGGTGGTGATCTCCGGCACGCGCACCGCGCCGCCGGAAACCAGTTCGATGATGCGTTCCATGTGCGGACGGTCGCGCCCGACATTGGGCCGCAGCGATTGCACATCGGCGCGCGGCGACACCGGCGCCTTCGCCCCGGCGGCGATGGAGGCCGCGCGCCCGCCTGATCGAAGCACGGTGAATGAGCGTTGCGTCACGTCGCCGCCCACGGTGTCGAACACCGCGTCGCAGCCCGACACTATCTTGGTGAAATCGTCCTTGTTGTAATCAATGATCTGATCCGCGCCGAGCTGGCGCAGGTAATCGTGATTCGCGGCACTCGCGGTGGTGATGACGCGCGCGCCGATGTGCTTGGCGGCTTGTATAGCAAAGCTCGCCACGCCGCCCGCGCCGCCCTGAATCAAAATCGTTTCGCCGGATTTTAATTTCAGCGTGTCCTCGATTGACACCAGCGCGGTCAGACCGATCAGCGCCAGCGCCGCGCACTCCACGTGCGACAGCGTCGCGGGCTTTTTCGCGATGATGGCGGCCTTGATGGCGATTTTTTCCGCGTAGGCCTGCTCCTGGCCCACATCACACACGCCGAATACCTCGTCGCTGATTTTGAAATCGGTGACGCCGGCTCCAAGCGCACACACCACGCCGGAGAAATCGCGCCCCGGTATGTACGGCAGATCGGTGATCGGCGCGTACGAACCGGCGCGCACTTTCCAATCCGCGCCGTTGACGCTGGCCGCATGCACATCCACCAGCACCTGACCTGCTGCTGCCACCGGGTCTTTGTAGTCGCCGTATTCCATCGCCTCCGGCCCGCCGTGTTTTCTGAAGAACGCTGCTTTCATGGGATTCCTTGTTAATAATGTTTAAAAACAGATACTTACGTAATATTAGTATTCGGAGGCGAGTTACGGCGTCTCCTGCATGCGCAGCAAGCGCGCCGCCTCTTCCAGGCGCGCATCCTCGATCTCGCTCAGCACGCTGCTGATATCCACCGCGCCTGCTTTGCGTTCAAACGTGCCGGTGAGTACGGTGTCGGTGGTGAGTTCGCCGCGCTGATACCAATCCCAGATCTCAGGGCCGAAGTTGGTGTGCAGCAACTCGGGCGCAAAGCGGCCAAAAAAATCGCGCAGGTTTACCACGTCGCGCAGCAACATGCGCTGCGCGTGGTTATTGCCGGCGGCATCCACCGCCTGCGGCAGATCGATAATCACCGGGCCTTCGGCGCCGAGCAGAATATTGAATTCCGACAAGTCGCCATGCACCACACCCGCGCACAACATGCGCACCACCTGCAACAGCAGCATCGCGTGCTGCGCGCGCGCTTGCTCGGGAGTGAAGATCACGTCGTTTAATCGCGGCGCGGCCTCGCCGGCCTCATCGGTCACCAGCTCCATCAGCAGCACGCCATCGATAAAATTCAGCGGCGCGGGCACGCGCACGCCCGCGGCGGCAAGGCGATATAACGCATCGACCTCGGCGCTTTGCCACGCGGCCTCTTGTGACTCGCGGCCATACTTGCTGCCCTTGGCCATGGCGCGCGCCTGACGGCTGTTTTTGGTTTTGCGGTTCTCGGTGTAATCGACCGCCTGGCGAAAGCTGCGGTGCGTGGCCTCTTTGTAGACCTTGGCGCAGAACACATCGTCGTCGCGGCGCACCACGTAGACCGCAGCCTCTTTGCCGCTCATCAGTTGCAGTACCACTGTGTCGATCAGCCCTTCTTCGATCAGGGATAGCAGGCGTTTGGGCGGTTTCATGCGGGCATTGTACGCCATGGGCCGGGCCAAAAAGCGACG
>CAWUUY010000424.1:0-2975 GCA_963924885.1 uncultured Burkholderiales bacterium
TCGCTGTTTAATGCAGCGCACACCGGACATTCTGATACGTTTGAGCACCTTTGTCGGATACTTTTGCATTGAAAAATTCATCTTTTCTTGGCCGGTTCAGGCTAAGTCCGACAGGCTGCTAGTCAATTCGTATGTGTTTGCGGGGGATCGCTGGCGCGCCTACGAGTCTTTGCAGCGCATGGCGAACAGCCGCGACGGCAATGTCAGCGCGGCGGCGGCGAGCGCGTTGCAATCACGGTTGGTGACGGCAGTACGATAATCGGAGGCGTTGTTAATTAAATGTTTAAAAACAAATACTTAAGTAATTTTAGTCGAGTGCTGACGGGCACGTTGTTTGCGCTGTGGTTGCCGGCTGTGCAGGCACAACTGGCCTTTGTGCTCAATTCGGCCGAAGACACCGTGAGCTTGATCGACACCAAGACCTACAAGGAAATCACGCGCAACCGCGTGGGGCGCGAGCCGCATCACCTGATGGCGACACCCGACGACAAGTCACTGATCATCGCCAATGTGCAGAGCAACGATCTGGTGTTCTTCGATCCGGTCACCGGCGCGACGCAAAAGCGCGTGAATAAAATCAGCGATGCGTATCAGTTGGGCTATTCATTCGATCGCAAGTGGTTCGTGGCGGCGTCGCTCGCGCTGGATCGCGTGGATATCTACACCGCCGATGATCTGAAGCTGGTGAAACGGTTGCCCACGCCCAAGGGGCCGAGCCACATCGCGTTCAGTAAGGATAATCGCCATGTGTTCGTGACTTTACAGCACACCAACAATATCGCGATCATCGACCTGATTGACCAAAAGGTGGTGGCCACGCTGCCGGTGGGCAAGCAGCCGGCGGGCATCTGGGTTACGCCCGACGACAAGCATGTGCTGGTGGGCGTGATGGGGGAGAACTTTGTCGCGGTGATTGACTGGCGCAAGCGCGAAGTAGTGAAAAAAATTGTTACTGCGCCGGGGGCGCACAACTTTCTGCCGATGGGCGACAAGCGCCGTTTGCTGGTGACCAACCGCGTGGCGAACAGCGTTTCCATCCTCGACATGACCGCGCTCACGGTGCTGGAAACCTTTGCCGTGCCGGGCGGGCCAGACTGCATGGAGCTCACCGCCGACGGCAAGGAACTGTGGGTCACCTCGCGCTGGATACAAAAAGTCACTGTGATCGACATGGAGACCAAAAAAATCAAAACGCAGGTACCGGTGGGCCGTTCGCCTCACGGCATTTACATACACAATCATGCGCTGCGCGAGTAGCTGGCTGGCGGTGTTGCTGCTGGCGTGGGCGCCGGCGGTGGTTGCGCAACAATGCAAGGGCACGCTGTATCTGACCATCGACACCGGCTGGATGAACCACGCCGAGCACATCGCGGGCACGCTCAATAAGCACAACGTCAAGGTGACGTTTTTTCTGGCCAATGAAAAGACTTATCGCGGCGATTATTCGCTCGAAGCAAGCTGGGCGGATTTCTGGAAGGCGCGTGTCGCCGAAGGGCACACCTTCGGAACCCACACCTGGCACCACGGCTATTTTCGCGGCGATCTGAAAAACGGCCGCACGCGTTATGTGCATATGAACGGCACGCGCGAGGAGTTCGATCAGGCGGCGATGTGTGGCGAACTGAACCGGGTTGAATCCGTGTTTGAAAAAATGACCGGCAAAAAACTCGAACGCCTGTGGCGTGCGCCGGGCGGCATTACCACGCCGATGAGCCTGCAATTCGCCAAGACCTGCGGCTACAGCCATGTGAAATGGGCGCAAGCGGGGTTTCTCGGCGATGAGTTGCCCTCCGAGACCTATCCCAACGACCTGTTGCTGAAAAACGCGCTGCGCGACATACGCGATGGCGACATTCTGGTGATGCACCTGGGCATACGCTCGCGCAAGGACGGCTGGGCGCCGGTGGTGTTTGATCCGCTGCTCGAAGGATTAAAGGCGCGCGGGTTTTGCTTTTCCACGATGAAGGCGCCCACGTGATCGATGCGTTGACGCAGGCGTTCGCCGCCGCGCAGGGCTGGTTGTTCGAGTCGGCGGTGCAGCCCTTGATTTTCAGCCTCGGCCTGATGGCCTATGTAGAAGACGCTCACCATGCCGTCGGTACGGTAATCATCGGCATTCTCGAAATCGCGGTGCTGTTCGCGCTGTTAAAGCCGCTGGAGGCGTTGCGGCCGGTGGAGCAATGGCAGGACAGAAAAGCCGTCCGCTCCGATGTGATCTACACCTGGCTGCACCGGTTGGGCGTGTTGCCGCTGCTGATTTTTTTGCTGCTGGTGGTGCCGGTGGCCGAGTTGGATGCCTGGCTGCGCATGCATGACATGGTGCGACCGAATATCGAAGACTTGATTCCGGGAATTGCGCGCAACGGCTTTGCGGCGTTTTTGATTTACATTTTGGTGTTCGATTTTGTCGAATACTGGCTGCACCGCTGGCAGCATCGCTTTAACGGGTGGTGGGCGCTGCACAGCCTGCATCACAGCCAACGCCAGATGAGCTTCTGGTCCGACGACCGCAACCACTTGCTGGATGACGTGCTGACCTCGGCGGTGCTGGCGCTGGTGGCGCTGGCCATCGGCGTGCCGTCGGAGCAATTCGTACTGATTATCATCGCCACGCGCATGATCGAAAGCCTGTCACATGCCAACACACGATTGGATTTTGGCACGGTAGGGGAGCGCTTGCTGGTGAGCCCGAGATTTCACCGCCGGCACCACGCCATCGGCGCGGGACACGAAGGCCGCTACCAGGGGTGCAATTTCGCAGTGCTGTTTCCGTTGTGGGATATTTTGTTTTGCACGGCGGATTTCTCGCCGGGTTACGAACCGACAGGCATCCGCGATCAACTCGACGGCCGCGATTACGGCATCGGATTCTGGCGGCAGCAGTGGCTGGGGCTGCTGCGGTTGAAAGACGCTTTTACCGTAGGGCGGGAGCCATCCCGCCTTCCGCGGTAATCTCAAAAGGCGGGATGGCTCCC
>CAWUUY010000425.1:0-6158 GCA_963924885.1 uncultured Burkholderiales bacterium
GCGCAGTATCACCAGATCATCGAGCTCGCTGTTGGCGATAGTGATCGAGCCTTTGACCACATCGTTCCAGGTGACTTCGCCCGCATCCGGGTTGCGAAAACGGATTACTGGCTGCGCGCCTCCGGGTACCACTGGCGGCGTCAATCCTGCGCGTTGCACGTTCTCAGGACGCCAACGCCCGTCGTAGCGCGGCTTTTCGTTACGCGCGCGCTGCTGTTCGCGCATGGCATCGAGTTCTTCTTTGGTGGCGTAACACGGGTAGGCGTGACCGCTGCGCAGAAGTACATCCACCACTTCGCGATAACGTGTGAGCCGCTGCATTTGAAAATACGGCCCCTCGTAGTCGAGGCCCAGCCACTGCATGCCGTCCAGAATGGCTTGCACTGACGCATCGGTAGAACGTTCACGGTCGGTGTCTTCGACTCGTAGCACAAAGGTGCCGCAGTGCTTTTTGGCGAACGCCCAGCAGTAGAGCGCGGTGCGCGCGCCGCCGATGTGCAGGTAACCGGTGGGGCTGGGAGCGAAGCGGGTGCGGATCATGATGGTGCTTTTTGAGAAAGCGCGGATTCTACGCGATTCCAGTCATGGCGTCTCGCGTGATAATAAAAATATTGTTTAAAAACAAATACTTAAATATCTTTCTACTTATTAAGTCCGAGCCGCTCTACCGCACGTTTTTCTTCCTCGGCGGTGCGCCGCACCCATTTCATGTAGTCCTCGCCCACCATGTAATAACGTTCCATGCCAGCGCGTTCCAGCGATTTTAGAAAGTTGGGATCGTCCATCGCGCGCTGAAAGGCATCGTGCAACATTTTTACGATTTTGGGATCCATCCCCTTTGGCCCGCCGATGCCCCAAGGCGAATTAGCTACGGTGCCGTAAAGCTCCTTCAGCGTCGGCACATTCGGCGCACGCGCGGCGCGCTCGTTGCCCCACATCACCAGCACGCGCGTGTGGCCGGCCTCGACCCACTCCCACGACGGCGTGCCTGCCTGCACCTGCACGTGCCCGCCACGCAGCGCCGTGGCCGATTCAGCACTGCCCTTGTACGGTACATGCACCCAGTTCAACCCGAGCTTTTGCGACAGGTCTTCCATTGTCAGATGCAGACTTGTGCCTGAGCCGGGGCTGCCGAAACTGATTTTGCCGGGATTCTTTTTGACGTACGCGATCAGTTCATCCCAAGTTTTCCATGGCGCATCCGCGCGCACGCTGCTGCCGAACTGGTAGCCCGCGACATTGAGTATCCACGTCAAATCGTTGACCGGGTTGAACGTGGTGTTTGTCATGTGCGGCAGACGAAACACACCCAACGCCAGTTGTGAAAGCGTATAGCCATCAGGCTTGGCGGATGCCGCCATTTGCTGTGCGGCGAGTGCGCCGCCCGCGCCGGGTTTGTTCTCCACCACGATACGCTGATTCAGATGCTTCGATGCGGTCTCCGCAAGCACGCGCAGCACGATGTCGGTATGACCACCAGCGACCCAGGGCACCAGCAGCGTAATCGGTTTTACCGGGTACTGACTCTGTGCATGCGCATGCGCTGCACACATCAATGCAAGCCATCCCAACACACGCGATATCATTTTTACCATCATGCCCCCTTATGGTTGCGGCTGACGCCGCCGAAATTCATCTACCGCCTGATCCACGCGCATGAACACTGCGCCCTCGTTCTTCAACTGATGAATCATGCGTTCGAGCACCATGATGCGATGGCCACGCCCGCTGATGAACGGGTGGCAGGTGTAGGTCAGCACGCCCCACTCGACCGTATCGCGCATGTAGTGAAAATCATCTACCCAGTTTTGTTCGACGTGATGCGCGTTTTTTAGCCCCTGCCGCAGTGATGTTTCAGCGTGCACGAATTCGTAATACGGCGAATCATCGGTGGACCAGTGGATCGGCATTTCCACCAGCGGGCTGGGTTTGCCGAATTGCGCCGGTTGCTCCAACTCGATCACATCCCCCTGCCGCGCGTAGTACGGCGTGCAATCGTCGCCCATCATACTGCTGTCGTAGTCAAAGCCGTGCTTTAAAAAGAGCTTCACCGAATGCGGCGACAAATCCCAAGATGGCGAACGGTAGCCCCGCGCATAGTGACCAAAGATTTTTTTGATCGACTCGTTGGCGCGCGTCAGCTCGCTTTCCTCGTCTTCCGCGCTCAAGCTCGCGGGCGGACGATGCGTCCAGCCGTGGTGCGCAAGCTCGTGCCCTGCGTTAATCACGTTCTTCACCGCATCGGGAAAACTCTCGATAGTGTGCCCCGGCACGTACCACGAGGTTTGAATATCATGTTTGCGAAACAACTCAATCAGACGCGGCGCGCCCACGCGCGGGCCGAATTCACCACGTGACAGCCACGACGGCCCCACCTGCCCGCGCGACATAAAGCCGGAAAGGCCATCGAAATCAAAGGTGAGGCAGACAATGTGCATGTGGCACTGATTTTAGGATTGAGGATTAAGGGCTTGAGCATCGCAGGCGCAAATGGGATGATAGCAGAGGCATCCTCGCTCATTCCTCAATCCTCAATCCTGAGTTTCACATGGACCACCTCATGCAGAACTGGAACGTGCGCAAGCCCGTCGCACAATCTCGCGGCGGCATTGTCGCCACGCAAAATCGTATTGCCGGCGAAGCTGGCGTCAAAATCCTCAGGGCTGGCGGAAATGCCGTCGATGCCGCCGTCGCCACGGGCTTGGCGCTTGCCGCGGTCGAGCCTTGGAACAGCGGCCTCGGCGGCGTGGGTTTTATGCTGGTGTATCTGGCCAAGGAAAAACGCGTGCGGGTGGTCGATTTCGGGCCGATCTCGCCGGGCGCGCTGAACCCCGCCGACTTTCCGCTGACCGGCGGTTTCACCAGTGACTTGTTCACGTGGCCGACGGTGAAGGATGATCGCAATGTGCATGGCCCCAATTCCATTGCCGTGCCCGGTCATATCGCCGGCCTGTCGCTGGCGCTGGAGAAATTCGGCAAGCTCAAATTTCGTGACGTGATTCAACCCGCCATCGCGCTGGCCGAGCAAGGCATGGCCGTCGATTGGTATCTCACGCTGAAAATCGCGATCACCTCGAAGGAGTTGTCGACGTATCCGAGCACCGCCAACGTGTATCTGCCCGGCGGTTTTCCGCCGGTCACGCCCGCAGGCGCTAATCTGGAGCGGCTACAACTCAAAGGCCTCGCAAAAACCCTGCGCCGGTTAGCCGACGCCGGCCCGCGGGATTACTACGAAGGCGAGATCGCGCAAAGCATCGCGCGCGACATCAAGGCGATGGGCGGCATACTTTCAGTCGACGATCTGAAGCGCTACCATGCACGCATTGTCGAGCCGATCAACACTGAATATCAAGGTGCGCAACTGGCGCTGGCGCCCAATCTCACCGCCGGGCCGTCGATGCTGCGCACCCTCGACAATTTACGCGGCGTCTCGTTCAAATCCGGCGAGCCGGATGCTGATGCCTTTCTCTCTTACGCCCGCGTGCTGCGCGAAGCGTTTGCCGTGCGTCTCACCACCATGGGCGAGAACACCGAGCAAGGCGATAAACGCGATCCCGCCTGCACCACGCATTTCAACGTGGTCGATAGCGAAGGCAATATGGTGGCGCACACGCAAACGTTGCTGTCGGTGTACGGCTCCAAGGTGGTGCTGCCGGAAACCGGCATCCTGATGAACAACGGCATCATGTGGTTTGATCCGCGGCCCGGTTCGCCCAATTCACTCGCGCCCAACAAACGCCCGCTGACCAATATGTGCCCGGTGATCGCGCACAAAGACGGCAAGGCATGGTTCGCCCTCGGCGCATCGGGTGGCCGCAAGATTTTCCCGGCGGTGCTGCAACTCACCTCGTTCATAATCGATCATGGCCTGAGCCTCGAAGACGCGTTCCATCATCCACGCATTGATGCCAGTGGCGGCGATTTTGTCGGCGTCGATCCGCGCATGCCGGAACCCATCATTCAAAAATTGCGATCGGCTTTCCCGGTCAGTCTCACCGAACTGGCGGTGTACCCGACCAACTTCGCCTGCCCCAGCAGCGTTTATCAAACGGCGGATGGCGAACACTACGGCGTAACGGATGTGATGTCGCCGTGGTCGGGCGCGGTGGCGGAATAGTTAATATAAACATGAACTTGCGTTATTGCATGACTGTTTTCGTTTGCGCACAGTTCAGCGGCGCCGCGTTCGCTGCGGAACCCTATCCGTCTCGCTCCATTCGCTTCGTCGTCGGTTTTCTGCCGGGCGGCCCCAGCGACACCATCGCGCGCACGGTCGGGCAGAAACTCACGGAGCGGGTCAAGCAGCCGGTCATCGTGGACAACCGCGCCGGCGCCGGCGGCAACCTGAGCGCCGATATTGTTGCGCACGCGCAGCCCGACGGCCACACGCTGCTGCTCGGTACCGGCGCACCGCTGGTAATCGCGCCCATCCTGGGTCAGAAAGTGAATTTCAATCCCGACAAGGATTTTCTCGCCGTTACCAAGCTCGCCGACTCCATGAGCATTCTGTGCGCGCATCCGTCGTTTCCGGCAAACAATGTGCGCGAACTGATTGAGTACGCAAGAACGCGGCCCGGCGAGATCAGCTACGCATCCTCCGGTATCGGTGTCGCCAACCATCTTGCCGCTGAATTGCTGTCGTCGATGACAAATATCCGAATGTTGCACGTGCCCTACAAAGGCAGCGGCGCGGCGCTGCCGGCGCTGCTCGGCGGACAGGTGAAGATCGGTTTCGGCCCACTGCTGCCGGCCATACCGCATGTAAAATCCGGCCGGCTGAAGGCGCTCGGCGTGTCCGGTCTCAAACGCTCGTCCGGCGCACCCGACATTCCAACCGTCGCCGAACAGGGACTGCCGGAGTTCGAGGTGAACACATGGTATGGCGTGTTTGTTCCCGCGCTGACGCCGAAACCCGTCGCCACGCAGATACACCGGCATATCAATGCCGTGCTGGGCATGCAAGAGGTGAAGGACAGACTTGCCGCACAAGGCGTCGAGGTGTCCGGCAGTACGCCGGAGCAGTTGGCCATGGTCATTCAGAACGAGAAAAAAATCTGGTCACGAGTCATCAAGCAGGCCAACATCAAAATCGAATAAGGGAAGCGCATAAGATGATCAACGCAGCAATAGTCGGCCTTGGCCGATGGGGACAAAACCTCGTCAACAGTATTCAGGGCAAGAGCGACAAAATCCGCGTCACGCTGGGCGTACTGCGCCACCCGGAAAACGCGTGCGAATACGCCGCAGCCAAAGGTTTTCCGCTGGTGGATAGTCTGGACAAGGCACTGGCCGATCCGAAGATCGACGCGATTATTCTCGCCACGCCGCACACCGCGCACGCCGAACAAATCATCGCCTGCGCCAAGGCCGGCAAGCCGGTGTTCACTGAAAAACCGTTTACGCTCACCACCGACAGCGCCAAGGCCGCGCTGCGCGCCTGCGCGGATGCCAAGGTCACGCTCGCCGTCGGCTACAACTGGCGCTTTCAACCCGCGCTGCAAGAGATGAAACGCGCGATTGCCGATGGCCGCCTCGGCAAGCTGCTTCACATGGAAGGAAACTTCAACGGCCCCAGCGTGTATCGCGTGGGCAAAGAGCACTGGCGGCAAAATCGCGACGAAGGCCCCGCCGGCGGCATGACCGGGCGCGGCGTGCACGTGGTCGATGCCATGCTCTACCTCGCGGGAAAAATCGACACCGTGCATGCGCAAAGCGCGCGGCTGGCGCTCGACTACGGCACCGACGACACCACCTCGATGCTGTTCAAATTCAGGAGCAACGCCACCGCGTATTTAAGCACCGTGATCGCCACCGCCGAGACGTGGCGGCTGCAAGTGCTCGGCTCCAAAGGCTGGATGGAAGTGGGCGACGTGCAGCATCTGACCACCTGGACGCTGCGCACGTGTTTTTTTGACCCCGCCAATCCCTATGTGCATCCGCAGCCGCAGCTCATCACTTTTCTCGACACCAGCACCGAGCGCGCGGAACTGGAACACTTTGCCGATGCGGTAAAGGAAAAGCGGCTGCTTGCCGTTGCCGATGGTGATGAGCAGCACAACGTGACGGTGCTGGAGGCAATACTGGAATCGACGGCGAAGGGCACGACGGTAAAAGTGCCCGCGTAAACTTTCGTAGGGCGGGAGCCATCCCGCCTTTTG
>CAWUUY010000426.1:0-5499 GCA_963924885.1 uncultured Burkholderiales bacterium
AATACATCGCCACCCGGGCGGAGAACTATCGCGAACTGGAAACGGCGGGACGCAGCGCCGGCCTGATCAAGTAACGAGCCAGCACACTGATGCGCATCTCTATCGCCGGACTGGCGGCCCGACATCACGCCGCCGCTGCCGGAGCGCCGGCGGCCTTAAAGCCGTTGACGATTACGGTGGCCCCCGGCGAGCAAGTGGCGGTCATCGGCCCGTCGGGAGCCGGCAAGACCACGCTGCTGCACGCGCTCGCGTGCGCATTGCGACCGGTGGCGGGCACGCTCGAACTCAACGGCATCGATCCCTGGAAACTGTCCGTGGCGCGGTTGCAAAAACTGCGCGGCCAACTGTTTCTGGCGCCGCAGACGCCACCGCTGCCACCGCGTCAACGCGTGATTACATCGGTACTCGCGGCGCGGCTGCCGCGGCAATCGCTCGCAGCCAGCCTGCGTTCATTGGTTTATCCGACCCACATCAATGAAGCCGAAGCCGCGTTGGCGCGGTTTGATCTTGCCAACAAACTGTGGGATCGCGTGGACCGGCTCTCCGGCGGCGAGCGCCAGCGCGTCGGCCTTGCCCGTGCGCTGGTGTCATCGGCCTCACTGTGGCTGGTGGACGAACCGCTGTCATCGCTGGATCCATCGCGCGCGGCGCAGGCCATTGAAAGCCTCACGCAATCCGCGCGCGAGTGTGGCGCAACCCTTATCACCACGTTGCATCAAGTCGATGTCGCCACACGCTTTGCGCGAGTGATCGGCCTGCGCGACGGCGAACTGCATTTCGATCTGCCGTCGCGAGAGGTCACGCGGGAAAGGCTAACGGCGCTGTACGCACAGCACGAACACGAATTGCTTGCTGTCGCGCCAGTACCGGACGCACCTGACAACGGCGCGCCGGACGACAAAACCCCGGCCGCGATGTATTGCCGCTGACGATCCGCCTTGAATACCACTATTTCCGCCGGCCCTGCCGGTCTTGCGTCGCCGCACTTACGCGATCCGGCGTGGGTCTCGCGCGTGTTCTGGACCAGCGTCGCGTTGGTGTTGCTGGCACCCATGCTGGTACTCACCGAATTCAAGCCCTGGACGCTGTTCGAACCCGCGACTCTCAAATCAACCAAACGTTTTCTCGCGGATTTTTTTCCGCCCAAGATCGACATGGAGTTTTTATTGCTGGTGGCGCGCGAGTGCTGGCGCACCGTCGCCATCGCCACGGCGGGCATGGCGCTGGCGCTGCTGATCGCGATCCCGCTCACGCTGCTGTCCACCAGCGCACTGTCCATTTCCGCGCTGCCCGGACGCATGCATGCGATACCGCTGATCATCCGCCAGGCCGTGCGCTGGCTGCTGATCATGCTACGCAGCGTGCCGGAGCTGGTATGGGCGCTGGTGTTCGTGCGCGTGGTTGGCCTCGGCCCCACCGCCGGCGTGCTGGCGATTGCCCTCACCTACGGCGGCATGCTGGGCAAGGTCTACGGCGAAATACTCGAAAGCGACGAATCGCACGCCACTAACACCCTGCTGCGCAACGGCGCCGGCCGCTTGCAGGCATTTTTCTACGGTCTGCTGCCGCAAAGCTCGGCTGAACTCACCAGCTACACCGTGTATCGCTGGGAATGCGCCATTCGCTCGTCCGCCGTACTCGGCTTCGTGGGCGCGGGCGGGCTGGGACAACAGATGGATAACTCGATGAAAATGTTTCAGGGCGGCGAAGTCGCCACCATGCTCATCGTGTTCATGTTGCTGGTGGGATTGGCCGACTACGCCAGTTCGCGGCTGCGGCGGGCGCTGGCATGAGCATGCCCGTCATCAAACCGCCCGCCGCGGCAAACGAAACCTACCGGCTGCCGCCGAAACTCTTTAGCTCGCGCTGCGCCATGTGCTGGTTCCTGCTGGGCCTCGTCGCATTGACTTTTGCGAGTTTCTGGACGCTCGACTTGCAGTGGGCGAAATTCCTGTCCGCCGATGCCGCGCGCAAAATGGGCAAGTTCCTGGCGGAACTGCTGTCGCCTTCGGTGAACGCGGCCTTCCTGCAAAAGCTGCTGGTCGCCAGTCTGGAGACCATCGCCATGTCCGCGCTCGGCACACTGCTGGCGGTCATCGCGGGCCTCGCGCTCGCACTGCCCGCCAGCCGCACCCACGCCGACGACAAGGCCTACTGGCGCATGCCGACGCGCCTGATCCTGAACGGCTTGCGTTCCATCCCGGAGCTGGTATGGGCGGCGCTGCTGATTATCTCCGCCGGCCTGGGTCCCCTTGCCGGGACGCTGGCGCTCGGCCTGCATACCACCGGCGTGCTGGGGCGCCTGTTCGCCGAAGCCATCGAGAACGCGCCACCCGGCCCCGCCTACGCGCTGCGGGTGCAGGGCGTGCCGGCGGGCCGCGTGTTCCTGTATTCAACGCTGGTGCAGATCCTGCCGCGGCTCTTGTCCTACACGCTGTATCGCTGGGAAAACAACATCCGCGCGGCTGCCGTGCTCGGCGTGGTGGGCGGCGGCGGCCTCGGGCAAATGCTGGCGTTTCACATGGGGCTGTTTCACATGAGTGAAACCAGTTCGATACTGATCGCGATGATTCTGCTGGTGGCGCTGGTGGATATCCTGTCTTACGTATCGCGGCGCGTGCTCCAACGATAGCGTGCGCGAGCTTACCGCGCCTCGTGGCGCTTGAAATCGGCGAGCCGGAAACCCAGCAGCCACAGCACGGCAAAGTAGGTTCCGGCGCCGAGCACCACCACCCAGGTCAGACGTAGTACGCGCCCGCCTATCGACAGCGCTTGCCACAGCTTGCCATCGCCCGCGACGTACCACAGCAGCACGCCCATGGCGCCGACCGCGAGCAGCAGTTTCAGCAAAAATACCAGCCATCCGGGCCGGGGCTGATGGATGCCGCGCTTGTGCAACAGGTAATACAGCAACCCTGCATTCAGGCACGAGCCCAGGCCGGTCGCCAGCGCCAGCCCCGCGTGCTGCAAAGGGCCGATGAACGCCAGGTTCATCAGTTGCGTAATGATCAGCGTCACCAACGCGATTTTCACTGGCGTGCGGATGTCCTGCCGCGCGTAAAACGCGGGTGCCAGCACCTTCACCAGGATCAACCCCAGCAGCCCGATGCTATAGGCCATCAACGCCGCGCGCGTGGCCTGTGCATCGGCGGCGGAAAACGCGCCGTACATGAACAACGTGGTAATCAAGGGCAGCGCGAGCAGCGCCAGCCCCGCAGCGGCCGGCACGGCCAGCAGGAACGTCAGCCGCATACCCCAGTCGAGCAACGCCGAATATTCGTCGCTGGATTGATTAGCGTAGTGTTTGGACAGACTCGGCAGCAGGATGGTACCCAGCGCCACGCCGAGCATGCCCGCCGGGAACTCCATCAAACGATCGGCGTAATACAACCACGACACGCTGCCGGTGAGCAGGAACGACGCAAAAATCACATTCAGCAACAGACTGATCTGCCCGACCGATACGCCGAACAGCGCCGGCAACATCTGCCGCAGCACGCGGCGCATACCCTCGTGTTTGAAATCGAGTTTAAACCGGGGCAACGCGCGCAAACGCAACAGAAACGGTACCTGAAACGCCAGTTGCAGCACGCCACCCGCAAACACTGCCCATGCCAGCGCCTTCACCGGTGGATCAAAATACGGCGCGAGCCACAGCGTGAACACGATAAACGACACATTCAGCAGCACCGGCGTGAACGCCGGCACCGCGAAACGGCTGAAGGTATTGAGGATGCCGCCCGCCAGCGCGGCCAGCGAAATAAAGAAAATGTACGGAAACGTGATGCGCAGCAGATCGACCGTGAGATTGAATTTGCCGGGATCCTTGGCAAAACCCGGCGCGCTGATATAAATGATGTACGGCGCCGCCAGCACGCCGATCAGCGTGACCACGAACAACGCCAGCGCCAGCACGCCGGACACGTAATCGATCAGGTCACGCAGCTCGTCTTCGCCGCGCTGATTTTTGTATTCGGACAGTATCGGGACAAAGGCCTGCGAAAACGCGCCTTCGGCGAACAAGCGCCGCAAAAAATTCGGGATTTTGAAGGCCACGAAAAACGCATCGGTGACCAGACCTGCCCCAAACGCTCGCGCAATCAGCGTGTCGCGTACAAAACCAAGTATGCGCGACAGAAAAGTCATGCTGCTGACGGTGGCCAGCGCTTTCAGCAGATTCATGACTTAACGCGGGAATCCGCACCTAAAGCGGGACTTAAGCCGGGACTTAAACCCATGGCGTCGCGGAAGATGGGCACCCTGGCCGGGCAAACCCGGTAATTCTTGCAAAATCCCTTAAAAATCCGTATCATCGCGATCTTTTTCTTCCCGACTGGGAGTGTAACAGATGGCCAATATTGCATCCGCCCGCAAAGCAGCGCGGCAAAGTGAAAAACGTCGCCAGCACAACGCCAGCCTGCGCTCGCGTATGCGCACGGCGATCAAAGACGTGATCAAGGCGATTGAAGCTGGCGACAAGACTGCCGCGAAGGCCGTATATCAAAGCGCCACCAGCACCATTGATATCATCGCCGACAAGAATATCATCCATAAAAACAAGGCTGCCCGCCACAAGAGCCGACTGTCCGCTGCCGTCAAGGCGATGGCCTAACCACAACGCTGCTTCCGGAGGCGATGCCGCCGGAAGACTGCCCGTCGTTCGTTTTACGCTGCTTGCGGCTCGGGCCGCAACGCCATGCGTCCGGGGCGCATCGCCAGCTCGTTGTCGTACGCGAACGACATCAGGAATTTGTAGGCCGCCGCATCCAGTCCTTCGAGCCTGCGATCCACCACCACGCAGGTCGTTCCCGAGATAATCACCGGCTTTAAATGCGGCGAATAGCTCAGTTGCCGGTCTTCGCCAAACACCGACATCATGCCGCACAGGCGCTCTGCCCAGTCGCTCGGGCGAAATTTATCACCGGTGGCGGTGACACCCTGAATGATGATTTCGGCGGCGCCGTCGAACATGGCTGTGGGCAAATTGGGGTTAAGACCGGGTGTGTGACCGAGCATTTGGCAAGTTTATCAGAGTCGCCCGCAAAACCGGGGCCGCAATCAATATTTCACTTGCGCGGCAAGACCTTACGGGTAGAGAATTAGCTCATCAATGACGGCGGCAGACAGCCGCTGTCGTAACGACGGCGGCAGAAAGCCGCCGTGTGTTTTTGAAACTGGCCACGGTAACAATGATGCAGTGGCCATTTGCTTTTATGGGGGGGCCGCATGTCACACTTGATGAATACCTACGCACGGCTTCCCGTCGCTTTTACGCGCGGCGAAGGCGTGTGGCGTTGGGACGCGCAAGGCAAGCGCTACCTCGATGCGCTCGCCGGCGTGGCGGTCAACGCCGTGGGCCACAGTCATCCGAAGCTGGTGGCCGCGCTGCGCGATCAGGTCGGCAAGCTCATCCACACCTCAAACATCTATCACATCGACGCGCAGGAAAAACTCGCCGAAAAGATCACCCAGCTGTCGGGCATGGACACGGTATTTTTC
>CAWUUY010000427.1:0-4523 GCA_963924885.1 uncultured Burkholderiales bacterium
TGGGTAGAGCGCAGCGTAACCCACCAGCCGCGCCACATTACGTTTCTCGCAGTGGTGGGTTGCGGAGCAAACCCCGCGCCTACACCCACCCTACGAAACTGACAGAAAAATACGTAAGCATTTGTTTTTATTAACTATTTATTAAACGTCTCGTCAAAAACCGGGTAGTTGCAGGTCACGCCAAACTTGCCGGTATGCATTGCCGAGCGCACCCATGACGGGTTCAGTTCCTTCAGCGATTTCACGCCCATCAGGCCGAGCGTGGTATGGATTTCCTGCGCGAGCAGTTCAAACATGCGCACGATGCCTTGCTCGCCGCCGGCCGCCAACGCCCAGCCTTGTAGCTTGCCCACACCTACGGCGCGCGCGCCCAGCGCGATGGCTTTCACCACGTCGGTGCCGCGTGTGACGCCGCCATCCCATAGCACTTCGGCCTTGCCGTTCACTGCGTCAACAATTTCCGGCAGCGTTTCAATCGTTCCCAACCCGTGATCGAGTTGGCGACCGCCGTGGTTCGACACATACACCACGTCCGCGCCGATCTGCATCGCGAGCTTGGCGTCTTCGGCGGTGGCGATGCCTTTCAAAATCAGCGGCAGTTTGGTGTGCTGCTTGATCCACGCACAATCGTCCCAAGTGAGGCTTGCCTGATGGCGTGGGTCGCCGGCGTCGGCGCGTTGCAGATAACCGCTTATGATGTCACGCTCGCGGCGGCTGTAGTAGGCGCGGTCCACGGTCACACAAATAGCGCGGTAGCCCGACGCCTTGGCGCGATCCAGAAAGCCACGCATCCACGCGCGGTCGCTGCGCACATACAACTGAAACAGCAGCGGGTGATCGACGCTTTTGGCGACCTCTTCAATACTCGGTTTGGCCGCCGTGCTGATAAACGCCGTAGTGCCCGCCGCGATCGCGCCACGCGCGACAGCCACCGCGCCCGCCGGATCGGCGATCTGTAAAAAATTACCCACCGGCGCGATGAACACCGGCAGCTTCAGCTTCTCGCCGAGCAGCGTGGTGGTCATGTCGATTTTGCTGACATCCACCAGCACGCGCTGGCGCAGCGCCAGGCAATCCAGCGCCATACGGTTGCGCCGCAGGGTCGTCTCGGAATCCGAACCGCCGCACAGCGTGTCCCACTGAAAGCGTGAGAGATTCTGCCGAGCGTGCATCACCATCTCTTGCAAGGTGTTAAAGGTGCGCGCGTGATCCTCGCGGCTGGCGTCGCGGGTGAGCTCGATTCCTTTTTTCTTGCCTGCGGATTTGGCTTTGGCCATGGGTGCTCTCGCTACGGTTGGTTGTCGTGCGAATAGCGCACGCTACGAACTTTTTGTTTCAGGATTGAGGATTGAGTAACCCGCACTGCGGTCTGCTTGCTCAATCCTCAATCCTCAATCCTAATTCCTCAATCCTAATTCCTCAATCCTGCCCGTCAGATTCCCACGCCCTTCAAAGCATTGGGCATGTACCGCTCCCCCGCTCCCGCGCCTATGGCGAATATCTCGCTCAGGCGCGCGATATCCTTGGCGTTGATAACCAAATCCACTGCCGCGACATTCTGCTCGACGTTCTTCGCGTTGTTGGTGCCGGGAATCGGCACGATGCCTTCCCACTGCGCCAATATCCACGCCAGCGACAACTGCGCCGGGCTGGCGTCGTAGCGCTCCGCCATCGCCTCCAGCTCTTTCACCAGCTCGACGTTGCGCGCCAGATTCTCCGGCAAAAAGCGCGGATGCTTGCGGCGGCGGTCCGTCTCGGGAATGTCTTCCACGCTCTTGATCTTGCCGGTCAGCAAGCCGCGGCCCAGCGGCGCGTAACCGATGTAACCGATGCCCAATTCCTTGCACGTGGGCAAGATGTCTTTTTCGGATTCACGAAACCACAGCGAGTATTCGGTTTGGAGCGCGGTCAGCGGATGTTCCGAATGCGCGCGGCGCAGCGTCTTGGCGCTGGCCTCGCAGATGCCGATGAAGCGCACCTTGCCGCGCGAAATGAGTTCGCTCATCGCGCCCACGGTGTCCTCGATCGGCACGCTGGGATCGACGCGATGCAGAAAGTAAATATCGATGACATCCAGTCCCATGCGCTGCAAGCTCTCGTCGCAGCATTTATGCACGTACTCGGGGCGGCCATTGGTGCCTTTTTTGCCGTCGGGCAAATCAATGTTGCCGAACTTGGTCGCGATCATCACGTCGTTGCGGCGCCCCTTCAACGCGCGCGACAGCAGCACTTCATGGCGCGTGCCCCAGTACGCATCAGAACTATCGAAAAAATTCACGCCCAGATCCAGCGCGTGATGAATCGCCGCGTTGAAATCATCCACCTGCGGCGTATCGAACTTGATCGCGGCGGCGCCGCGCCCTATGCTGATGGCGGAAACCTGCGGGCCATTTCTACCTAAACGTCGGTATTTCATAAGTATTTGTTTTTAAGTGTTAAATTACAGCTACACCCTGTATCTCAATCAGCATGCCGGGCCGCGCGAAATGCGCAATCGTCAGCAATGCGCTGGCGGGATATTTTCCATCGCTGAAAAACTCGTTGCGGATTTTGACGAAAGCATCGCCGTAACGCGGATCGTTGATGAACACCGTCATCGTCACCAGGTTGGCGAGCGATCCGCCCGCGCGGCGCAGGGTTTTGTCGATCGCATTAAAAATCGTACGAGCCTGCGCATCAAAGTTGGCGGAAATATCCTTGCCGCTTTCATCGGCGGTCGCGGTCTGGCCCGCGAGCCACACCGTTTTGCCGCCCTCGGTCATCACCGCCGGCGAGAACGCGCGTCTTTTTTGGAAATCCGTGCCTTCGAGATGTTCAATTCGGGCATTCATGATCTACAGCCCGTCGCCCACATCCACGTTTTCGGATTTCAATTCGACGCCCGATGCCTTCGCCTGCAAAAGCAGCAACTGCGAAAAATCCTGATCGTAACCATGGCCGATCATCGTTTGCACCTGATCGCGAGCGGCGGACGTGGTCGGCATCGGCACGCCGAAGGTGCGGCCCGATGCCAGCCCGAGATCGATATCCTTCAACAGCAACTGCGGCGTGAACGTCACGTGAAAATCCAGGTTCGACAGCGCCGGCGTTTTATACGCGGTGAACATCGATCCCATCACGCTCTTGTTCAGGAAATCCAGGAATGCATGGCGCGGCATGCCGGCTTTCTCTGCCAGCACGGTGATCTCGCATAGGTTTTGTATCACAACGCCCAGCATCACGTTGTGGCAAATCTTGGCGATGCGCGACAACTCGCCCTCGCCCACGTATGACGAGCCGCGGCCAATAGCATCCAGGTACGGCGCCACCGCGTCAAACGCGTCCTTCGGCCCCGACGCCACCACGGTGAGTTTGCCCGCCTTGATCACCTTGGCGTTGCCCGAAACGGGTGACGCCAGCATCTTGACGTTTTTCTCTGCGAGCTTTTTGCGTATCTCGGCGGATTCTTCCAGCGAGATCGAGGTGCTGTCCACCACGATTTTCGGCGCGCCGCCCTTGGACATCACGCCATTCGGTCCGAACAACACTTCCTTCACGTCCTTGCCGGTGGACACCATGGTGAACACGATATCGCAGCCCGCGAGGTCGGTAAGGTTGTCCACCACCTTCGCGCCGGATTTCGCCAGCGGCTCGGCCTTCGACTTGGTGCGGTTCCACACCGAAATATCGCAACCCGCCTTGGCCAGACGCTCCGCCATGGCGTAGCCCATGCGGCCGATACCAATCCAGCCGAGTTTGTGTTGTTTGAGATTTGTCATGGGTGATTTCCTGATTTGACGGGTGTGGGAAGGACGGCGGGAAACGCCGATTTTTCGAGGGTGGAAGGATACCCCAGAAGCGTGTTTTTCGGGCATTTTCGCGCTGCAATTTGAGTGGAATCGGCACGCAACAACATGGTGCGCCCCCTCGGTTGACCCCGCGCCGGGCCGAGGCTACATTGCAAAACATCCCTTTATAACCGCTGAGGAGACACACGCACCATGACTGACCTATCCATACTTGCCACAGGGCTGGGCTTCCCGGAAGGCCCCGTCGTCTGCGCCGACGGCTCCATCGTCGTGGTCGAATTGCGCAATCAGCGCATCTCGCGCGTGTCGCCCGACGGCAAGGTGAGCCTCTTTTCCAACGCCGGCGGCGGACCGAACGGGCTGGCCATCGGGCCGGACGGATTTTTCTATCACACCAACAACGGCGGCAATCGCTACATCGACGGCCACCCGCTCGGCATGGGCCCGCATCCCGATTACAAATTCGGCTACGTGCAGCGCATTGATCCCAAAACCGGCGAGGCCAAGTTACTCTACAAAGAAGTGAATGGCCGCATGCTGTCCGCGCCGAACGACTTGGTGTTTGATGCGCACGGCGGTTTTTATTTCACCGATCTCGGCAAACGCATGCCCGCGCACAAGGTGCTGGGCGGCCTGTATTACGCGCTGCCCGATGGATCGAAAGTGGTTGAAGTCGCCTATCCGATATTAAGCCCCAACGGCTGCGGCCTGTCGCCCGATGGCAAAATCATTTAT
>CAWUUY010000428.1:0-21919 GCA_963924885.1 uncultured Burkholderiales bacterium
ATACCCGATCTCGGTTACAAGCCTGTTGCTGATATTTTTAAACTGCCCGCCGGCGTCAATTTTGGGCCGTGCTCCGGCGTCGCGGTCAACGCCAAAAACAATATTCTCGTGTTCAATCGCGGCGAACACGCGCTGATGGAGTTCGACAACGCGGGCAATTATTTGCGCACCATGGCGCGCGGCGTGTTTGTCAATCCACACGGCCTGCGCATCGACCGCGAAGGCCACATCTGGGCCACCGACACCGGCGCGCACTTCGTGGTGAAGATGACCGCCGACGGGCGCATCCTGATGGTGCTGGGCGTCAAAGGACGCGCGGGTGAATGGCATCAGGCGGGGCATCTCAAATGCTTTGACGAACCGAACGATCTCGCGTTTGGCCCCAAGGGCGAGGTTTACATCACGCAAGGCCACGGCAAGGGAAACTCGCTGGTGCATAAATTCGCCCCCGACGGCGCGCACCTCAAAACCTGGGGCGGCACCGGCAAGGCGGCGGGTCAATTCGATCAACCGCATTCGATCGTGATTAACAAAAACGGCTTGCTGTATATCGCGGATCGCTCGAATCAGCGCATCCAGGTATTCGATGCCGACGGCAATTACGTGCGCGAAACCAGCCACCCCGGCACGCCGTGCGGGCTGTGTCTGTGCAACGACCAGAGCCACATGATGATGGCGCACGGCCACGCGGGCAAAGTGATGAAGCTCGACGAAAACTGCAACGTGCTCGGCATCACCGGCAGTCAGGGCAAAGGGCCAAATCAATACGGCGAAGCGCATTTGATCGCGCTCGATCAACAGGAAAATATTTACATCGCCGATCCGTTGAACTGGCGCGTGCAGAAGCTGGCGAAGAACTAGCGCGCGGCAGGCGTGCGGTGTACCGTCGGCGGAGGCCTGTCGAGCATCATCGCACCCGACGCCAAAGTGCAGTTGGTGCAGAAAGGATTCATCTTCACCGAAGGCCCGCTCGGCATGCCCGACGGCGGTTTGTATTTCACCGATCTGCGCACCGCGAATCGCATTTATCGCTTGGACCCGAACGGCAAGGTGTCCGTGTTCCGCGAAAAAACCAACACCACCAATGGCCTCGCGTACACGCCAAAGGGCGAGCTGATCGGCGCGGAGTCCGGTGGCCCGCGCATTTTGCGCATCGCGGCCAATGGGGACTTCAGCGAACTCACACGCGGCACTGGCAAGACACCGATGATGGCGCCGAATGACCTGATCGCGGATGCAAAGGGCGGCGTCTACTTCACCGACCCGGGCCCGCGCCCGATACCCCCGGGCCGTAAGCACCGCATCTATTATCTGCCGCCCGGCGCGTCGCAAGCGATCATCGTGGACGACACGATGATGCGCCCGAATGGCCTCACGCTCACGTTGGACGGCAAGACGTTGATCGCCGCCGACACGGTTGATGCGGACATGCCCGCGTGGGACGTGCAGCCCGACGGCACGCTGCGCAATCGCCGCGTGTTCATGCGCCTGCGCGACATACCGGCGGGCCAGGACAGCGGCGGCGACGGCATGGCCATCGACAACGAGGGGCGGTTTTATGTGACTGCGTTGACCGGCGTGCAGGTGTTTGAGCGGAATGGCAACTACATCGGCACCATCGCCGTGCCGAAAGAACCCACTAACGTGGCCTTCGCCAGCCCGCGCAAGAGCGTGCTCTACATCACCGCACAGGAAGGGTTGTATCGCGTGCAGACGTTGACGCAGGGGCCGGCGCGGTTGGGCAAGTAGTCACGTATGAACTGATGAGCATCCCCACCTCCGTCATTCTGGCGTACGCCAGAATGACGGGATTGTGGGGATATTTCGTTTTACCCCGTCAGTTGTTCCAGCCCCGCCGCAACAAACTTTGCTGCGTGCTCCGCGCGCGCAAGGTAAGCCAATAACGCCCGCGCCGCGTCAAGATTTTTTGATTCCGCAAAAATCGCTGCCTTGGAATCAAAGTTGTACTGAATCTCCTTCGGTATCGGCCCCACGACCTCAATGCCCGGTACCGCCAGCAATTCACAGATTTGCTGAAACGCCATCTCCGCCTCGCCTGCGGTGACCACTACGCCGATATAGCCACCGGGGCGCGTCACGGTCTTGGGCTTCACCTGTTCGGCGATGCCCAAGCGCTCGATCAGGCCCGGAAAATACGCGCCGCTGGGACCATGCACCGTGTGCGCAATCGATGTTGCGTTGAGCAGTGCGCGTTTGAAGGCATCCACCCTGCTGATGTCGGGTTTGGGCGCGCCGGCGAGCACGCCGATGCCGATGACGGAGCGCGAAAACGGTTGGCGGCTGGCGGCATCGAGCACACCCATGCCGGCGAGTTCATCGATGGATTTATCGAGCAGCACCGCCACGTCCGCGCGCTCGCCGGTCTTGATGCGCGCCAGCGAATTTTTCGCGGTGTCGAGGATCAGTTCCACTGGGTGGCCGCTCTCGCGTTCAAAGTCCGGCAGCAGTTTGTCCAGCACGGGGCGCGTGCTGTTGGAGGTGCGTAGCGTAATGTGCATAAGGTTTCGACGGGTTGGGTTACACGGCGGATGATAGCGCGCTAAAATCACGACAGGAGGAATTAAGAACATGATGCAACGCAAACATTTCATACCGTGCGCCATAGCGATGATGCTCGCCGCGACCACCAGCTTCGCCGCCGACCCCGCCTGGAAACCCGTCAAGCCGGTGGAGTTGGTGGCGATCAACGCATCGGGCGGCGGTTCGGACAATATTCTGCGGCTGATGACCAAGGTGTTTCAGGAGCAGAAAGCGATGGACGTGCCGATGAATGTGGTCAACAAGCCCGGCGGCGGCGGCGCGGTGGCGTATGCGTATGTCGCGCAGCAGGCCGACCCGCATCATCTGGTGCTGGCCAATAAATCGATGCTCACCAATAACATCGTCGGGCGCGGGCCGAGTTTTCTGGATTACACGCAGGTGGTGAATCTCTTCGCGGAATATATTACGGTCACGGTGAAGCCCGACTCGCCGATCAAGGGCGGCGCTGATCTCGTCGAGCGGCTGAAAAAAGATGTCTCGTCCACCAGTCTGGGCATCGCCACCAGCATCGGCAACCCGAATCATCAGGGTCTCGCGGTGGCGCTGCATCTGGGCGGCGTGGATATCAAAAAAACCCGCAACGTGATTTTCCCGTCAGGCGGCGCCGCCACCACGGCGGTGATGGGTGGCCACGTGGACGTGGCGCCGGTGACGGCCGCGCTGGCAGCCTCGCTTGCGCGCAACAACCAAGTGCGCGTGGTCGCGGTAGCCGCGCCGCAGCGGCTGGGCGGCGTGCTCGCCAACGTACCGACGTGGCGCGAGCAGGGTTTTGACGCCGTGGTGTCAAACTCGCGCACGTTTCTGAGCGCGAAAAACATGACTCCCGCGCAGTTGGCCTATTGGGAGCGTGTGTTCAAACGCCTCACCGAATCGGCGGAATGGAAGAAAACGCTGGAAGAAAATTTCTGGACCAGCGAATACCTGCCCGGCGCGGAGGCGCGCAAGCAGATGGAGCGCGACGACGTACAACTGCGGGCGTTTTTGAAAGAGCTCGCGTTGACGAAGTAGCAAAAACCCTCACCGCAAAGGCGCAAAGACGCAAAGGGCACGCAAAGAACCCCGAAAACCCGTTTGGATTTTCTTTGCGGCAGTTCGTTGCGTCTTTGCGGTGAAATTTGGGGTTGCCCGCTGCGTACGAGAGTGTTCCGCCGTTGCGCCCATGCTACGATCCTCACCCGCTTTCGTTCCTTTTCGTTTCAATGGAGAAGTCCCATGGTTCAACTCGAATTTCACGATCCGTCCGGCGCGCTGGATATCACCCAGCCCCACGCGCCGCGCCTCAACACGATTGCCGGCAAAAAAATCGGCATCGTCACCAACGAGCAATGGCAGGCGTTTCGCACGCTACCGTTGCTTAAGGAATTGTTTGAAAAAGATTTTCCCGACGTGCAGATCATGCCCATTGATGCGTTTCCGCAGGGCAATGCGCTAATCGGCGAGGAACAAACCGCGATGATGGTGAAGGACAGCGGGGTCGATGCCGTCATTATCGGCAACGCGGCTTGAGGCTCCTGCGCCACAGCATGCGGCCGTGCAGCCGCTAGAATCGAAGCGCTGGGCATCCCCACCGTCACGCTGACGCGGGCGGATTTCAAGGGCGTGATGACCAATGCGATTTCGGGCTTGGGCCTGGCGCCCGATGCCGCGATGATTACGTTTCCGATCGACATGTTTTTGCCGGGCAGCGACATCAGTGCGCTTACCGCGCGCAAAGACGAGTTCTATGAAGGACTCACGCGCTGGCAATCGGTGTATGCGAAAGCCGCGCCCGGTGCGGTGCCAATGCTGAAAGTAGAAGGCGATACCTACGAAGACGCACTGGAGAAAGCGAACAACCTCGCGATTACCAATCTGTGGGGCGACGGGCTGCCGCTGTGGCCCGCGACCAAAGCGCGGGTGGATCGTATCTTGCGCGGCACGCCGTTGCCGCGCGATCATGTGATCGGTAAATTTCCGCCGCGCGGCGGCATCACCACGGTGGAAACCTGCGCCGTATCGCTGGCGATGGCGGGTGGGCGTCCTGAATATCTGCCGGTGCTGATCGCTGCGGTGGAGGCGTTTTTGCATCCCGAAACCAATGCCGAGCAATTACAGGCGGCCTCCGGCAGCGCGTTCCCAGTGGTGGTGGTCAACGGCCCGATTGCCAAACAGATCCGTTTGAACTCCGGCTTCGGTTGCCTCGGCCCCGATCCGCAGCGTCCGGCGGGCGCCTCCATCGGGCGTGCGCTGCGCTTGATTCAGCAAAACGTCGGCGGCGCGCTGCCGGGCATCGGTGCGATGGCCAACTATGGCGGCATGCGCAGCGTGAACATGGTCTTCGCCGAGGACGAAGACAATCTGCCCGAGGGCTGGCCCACGCATGGCTCGGAACGCCATGGGTTTGCGCGCGACGCCAATACGGTGTCGGTGTTTTTCAGCAATGGCGCAACCAACGCGCGCCGGCGCGGTGCCAAAAAAGAAACGCCGGAGGAAGACGCCACGCAGGGCATGTATCGCATGGCCGAATTCATGCGCGTGCCGAACTACACCAACCTGAGCGGCTACGAAAAAGGTACGCCAGGCGCGATTCTGATTCCGGGCGTGGTGGCCAACAACATGGCCAAGCTCGGTTGGACCAAACCGAAAATGCGCGAATTCTTTTACGAGCACTCGCGCATTCCGCAAGCGGAAATCAAACGCAACGGCGGCACCGCGTGGATCGAAATGGATGTCAACCCGCTGACGCAGGCGAGCGCGAAAGTCGATCCGTGGCCGATTACGTTAAAGCCGGAGAACTTTATCATTCTCATAGCCGGCGGCGGGCACCCGACCAATAGCTTCTGGCTGCAAGGCTACAGCCCACGCGTCATCGGCAAGGAAATCCGCGTGCCGGAATCGTTCGAGCAACTGCTGGTGGAGGCGGATCGTGATTTGGGGTGTGGTGACGAGGTATGCAGGATTTGACGCAGGAGACAAACATGGAAAAACCCACCGAAACCCAATGGAAGCTCCACGGCGTACGCGTGGTGAAAAGCAACGAGCTGGACACCAACACCGCGCAGACGCCGGGGATGAATCGCGCGGCGGCGATCACCCATGCAAAGATGGGCGCGGAAAAACTCTGGGCCGGCACGGTGGTGATCCACCCCAAGGCCAAGACGGGCGCGCACCATCATGGCCCGGTGGAAAGCGTGATTTACGTGGTGAGCGGCAAGGCGCGCATGCGCTGGGGCGACAAGCTGGAGTTTGTCGCCGAGGCCGGCCCCGGCGATTTTATTTACGTGCCGCCGTATGTGCCGCATCAGGAGATCAACGCCAACGACGACGAACCGCTGTCGTGCGTGCTGGTGCGCAGCGGGCAGGAGCCGGTGGTCGTCAATCTGGATATCCCGGTGGTAGAGAAGCCCGAGGCCGTGCATTGGGTGGATAACATTCATCCTGCGCCGAAGGCGTAGTTTGATGATGTTACGAGTGATCGGCGTCGCGGCAACGGCGATGCTTGCGTTGACCGCGAGCCTGGCTATCGCGGCGGACTATCCCACCCGCCCGGTGCGCGTGGTGGTGCCCTCAACCCCTGGCGGCGCACTCGATATTCTGTCGCGCATCCTGGCGCAAAAACTCCCCGAACGTTGGAGTGGTCAGACGCTGGTGGTGGACAACCGCGCGGGCGCGGGCGGCATTATCGGCAGCGAGATCGTGGCTAAATCCGAGCCGGATGGTTACACGCTGCTGGTGGTGGCGCTGGGTTACGCGGCGAATCCGTTTCTCTACAAGCTGCCGTACCGCACGCCGCAGGATTTTGCGCCCATTACCGTGCTGGCGAGCGCGCCGAATGTGATGGTGGTGCATCCCTCGGTGGTCGCCAACAACACCAAAGACCTGATCGCGCTGGCAAAGGCCAAGCCCGGCACGCTGGTGTATGCGTCGTCGGGTGTTGGTACCAGTGGGCATCTGGCGATGGAACTCCTCAAGCGCATGGCGGGCGTGGAGATGATTCACGTGCCGTTCAAAGGCGCCGGCGCGTCGAATTCGGCGATCGTCGCGGGGCAGGTGCAGATTTTGAACACCGCGCTGGGTGCGGCGATGCCGTTTATCAAATCCGGCAAACTCAAGGCCTTGGCAGTGACCAGCCAAAAGCGCGCTACCGCAGTGCCAGATATACCGACAGCGCATGAATCCGGCTTGCCAGGCTACGTGGTTGATGGCTGGTTTTCGGCACTCGCACCGGCGAAAACGCCGCAGCGTATAGTGGATAAACTGCATGCGGATTTCGCGTCGGTGTATGCGTTGCCCGAGATGGCGGTGCGCTTGGCGGCGCAGGGTTTTGAAGCAGGCAACCCCACGCCACGCGACACCGCAAAATTCATCGACGCGGAAATCGCGAAGTGGAGCAAGGTTATCAAAGAAGGCGGTATCAAAGGGGAGTATTGACTTAAGTAATTGTTTTTATTGATATTTTTAATGCGGCATGTGCTGACTGATAAAACCACCATCAACCCAACGGGGGAGAACATGAGCAAATCCAGAGTCAGCTTTTTTGCAGCGGCGGCAGCCGCAACCATGGCGTTAATTATTGGCAACGCAATCCCGCAATCGTGGAGTCCCCCCGCCGAAAGCGCGCGCTGCCCATCCAAGTGGGGCGCGGGCGACGAACGCGGCTCGGCCAATCACATGAAACCCGCGTCGGTATTGAACGCCACCAAAATGATCCGCACCGGCGAAGTGATCGAGATCGGCCACGTGTTGCGCCAGGGCATGCCAATACAAGCTACGCGCGGGTTTCATCTGCACACCAAGCGCACCTTCATGAACCCGCAGTCCAACAACCGCGGCAGTAACGAAGAGGTGGTGACCACCGAGTTGGGCCAGGTCGGTACGCAGTTCGATGGCTTTACCCATCAAACACATGGCGACAGCCTGTACAACTGCTTCAAGTCGAGCGAACTCGCCTCGCGCACCGGCTTCACTAAAATGGGCATCGAAAAAGTCGGCATGCTGATGGCGCGTGGCGTGCTGATCGACGTTACGGGATTGAAGGGCGTGGAGATGTTGCCCGACACCTATGAAATCACCGTGCAGGATTTACAGCAGGCACTTCAAAAACAGAACGTCACGCTGCAGGCCGGTGACGCGATTCTGATCCACACCGGCTGGGGCAAACTGTGGGGCAAGGAAAACGCGCGCTACATGGCGGGTAATCCTGGCATCGGCATCGCCGCGGCCGAGTGGCTGATTAAGCACGACCCACTGCTGCTGGGCGCGGACAACGGCCCGGTGGAAGTGTCGCCGAATCCGGACAAGAGTATTTCGCTGCCGGTACACCAGATCGCGCTGGTGGTGCATGGCGTGCATCTGCTTGAGAATCTCAAGCTGGATGAACTCGCCGCCAAGGGTGTGCATCAATTTGCCTTTATCATGCAGCCGCTGAAGATGCAGGGCGGCACCGGTTCAACCGTGGCGCCGGTGGCGGTGCGGTAGCGGAGGCGGGCCGTGAGCGCGACGACAACCGTAGAGGCGTATGCCTTCAGGGAATACGACTGGCTGGCGCGCATCGACCCCGCGTATGACGGTGCGCGCAGCGCGCTGACGCGTATCGTCTGGTCGCCCGGCGCGCCCGCGCTGGGGGTGCCGTATCGCGAAATCGTCGCTGCGGTGATCCTCGGTTGCCGCGCATATCCGACCATCGACGACCATTTACGCCGCGCGCAACACTGCGCGAAATCGTAGAGGCTTTCGAGACTGCGGCGATCCTTGGTGGTTTTCCCGCCATCCAGTACGCACTGCCGTATCTGATTGCGCTGCATGAGGAGTTGGGCGACGAAGTACTCGGTGATGCACCGCCTGTACCCATCGAGCGGGTTGCGCCACCAACCGAAACCGTTGCGCGCGGTCCGGCTACCGGTGCCGTTTCGCGCGGCATGCGCGAGTGGGCGTGGCTCGATGCCGTGGACCCGGCTTTTGAAAAAGCCCATCAGGATTTGACCCGGCTGGTATGGACACCCGCCGCGCCCGCTTTGCCGGTGAAAATACGCGAACTGGTGGCCTGTGCCGTGCTGGCGTACCGCGCATTTCCGACGCTGGATGGGCACTTGCGCCGCGCGGTGCGCGAAGGCGCGAGTGTGCGAGAGGCGGTCGAGGCAATGGAGGTCGCCGCGCTGCCGGGCGGATTTCCTGTGCTGCATTTTGCGTTGCCTTTCCTCAATGCGATACACGATGAAGTCGAGGCCGGTACGTTTCGCTGACGTTGCTGTCGTTGCCGCGTTGCTGGCGGCGGCGCTTTGCGCAGGCGTGGCGCAGCACGCCGTGGCGCAGACCTATCCGGCAAAAGCCGTGCGCTACATCGTTCCGATGTCCGCCGGCAGCGGTGCCGATACCATTGACCGCATTGTTGCGGCGGGAAACTTGGGCGCCGACATCGCGGCGCGATCGCTGGCCGACGGCTACACGCTATTTCAGGCGAGCGGCACCCATGCCGCCAACGCAACGCTGTATTGCAGGCTGCCGTACGATCTGACGCAGGATTTTGCTGCAGTGACCCAGCTTGCCTCGTCGCCCTCGATGCTGGTGGTGCATCCGTCGCTGCCGGTAGGGTCGGTTGCCGAACTGGTGAGACTCACCAAGGCACGTCCCGGCGATATGAACTATGCCTCGACCGGCGCGGGCAGCGCGACATTTCTTGCGGCGGAACTGTTCAAGTACATGGTGGGCGTCAACATCGTGCATGTGCCGTACCGCGGCGGCGGCGAAGCGGTGACGGCGATCATCGCGGGCGAGGTATCGGTGTATTTCGCGCCGATGGCGGCGATCCTGCCGTATCAAAGCCAGGGGCGCGTGCGCTCGCTGGCGGTGACTACCTTGAAGCGTCTCGACGCGTTTGCGCAACTGCCGACGCTGGCGGAATCAGGGTATCCGGGCTATCAGGCCGGCAATTGGTACGGGCTGATGAAGCCCGTCAAAACACCACGTGACATCGTGGCCGCGGTGCGCACCGCCGCCATTGCCGCGATGAACGAACTGGCCTCCCGCAAGCGTCTGGTGGATCTCGGCTACATCATTGTCGGCGACCAACCCGACGAATTCGCGGCGTTCATCAAATCCAAAATCGCGATGCTCGAAAAAATCATCGCGCAAACGGGTTTGAAGGGGAAGTAAGGCACGGTATTCGTGGATAAAGTCGGAAGCAAGGATGTCATCGTGCCCGTGGCGATAAATTCGGCGTGAAATCCAATTGACCATGCTTCCATCGAGGGATACAGTTCTTTACAGCAAAGAGTAGCTTGATTTTTCCAACTGCCTTGGGGCGGCATTTATCGAGGAAGAAAGCATGCTCAGAAACTACGCTCCCTTGCTGTTTGTGGCGCTGCCTAACGGCACAAGCTATGCCCAGCCCACGCAGTCCACGCTGGAGCGCGTGCAGCTGGACAGCCCTGCACTTGACGCCATGACCGATCTGACACGGGTTGCGGCCGTGATTGTTCTCGCGGGAGATACCGTGGATGAAGCGCATCGGCGCATGATCCAGCGTGGTGTCCGCTTGCTGCTGGTGGTGGATCAGGACCGCAAGGTGCAGGGCGTGATTGCCGCTGACGTCGTGCTGGGCGAAGGACCGGTGCAAGTCGCGGTGCGACAGAGCATTCATCGCGACGAAGTTTTGGTCAGGGATGTCATGTCGCCGTGTGCGGCGCTTCAGGTGCTGAATTTCGAACAAGTGCGAACCGCCAAGGTCGGGCATATTGTCGCCACGCTTAAGCAAGCCGGACGGCAGCATGTTCTGGTGGTTGATCAGAGTGAGAAAAGCGCCGTTCGGTTGCGCGGCATTTTTTCCATGACGCAGATCGTAAGGCAACCTGGCATGACGATTCAAACCATCAGCATCGCGAATACATTCGCTGAAATCGAAGCGCAGCTCAGCCACAAATAAGATCCTCCGACTAAGGGCGGGACAGGCGTTGGCGGTGGCGCGCCATTTCATAGATCGCGGTTCATTTACTCAAGGAGACAATATGATTCATTGCTATGCTATGGGCTCCGCTGTGGGGCGCGCGCTCGGCTGCGTATGTGCTCGCTTGGCGTTATTCGCTGTTGTCGGCGTGTTCGGTATTCCCATCGCAGCGTCGCAGAATATGGTGCCGCCCGAATTTCATGGCGCCTGGGTGCCGGTCAATGCCGTGTGCGGGTCATCCGTGCGTGTGCAGGTTGCCGCGCAAGTGCTGACGCTGGTCAACGGCAACGACAGCGCAGCGCTCGGCGGCATCGAGATGGCCGGCCCTGGATACTTCCCGCCGGGCTATCGCGGCATCGAAACTGCGCTGTTTACCGAATTTAGCGGCCATCAGCCGGCCATCATGACCTTTAACGCGGGAGAGAAAAAGGGCGTGGCCCAACTGGCATTCGCGTCCGTGACGCCGGGCAAGGGCAATGCGCAACTGAATGCGGTCAACGCGCGCATTGCCAAGCTTAACCTCGCCGAACTATTTCCGTTGAACAATGTGCCGCTGAAGAAATGTGCTTGAGTGGTGCGCGGAATTTTCCGTCAAAGCGCTAGTTGACGGAGTATGCGTCCCCGCAAACGGGAAAAGCCTTCTTCGAGCCACAAGCCCTGGTCTTCGCGCAATGATTGCGTAAAGCACCTCAGCAATTCGGATTGCACTTTTTTGTCTTCGCATAGGATATTGCTTTGCAGTACCTTGACCGCCTGGATATGGTCATTTTTGTCGATGGTGAGATCAGCGGTGAAATCAAAACGGGTACAACGACCATCGCGGACAGGCTCTGCCATGATGGGTATGCAAGTGCCCTTGCTGCCATGCCAATTTTCGCTGAAGCTCGCCCATTCCGTTTTTTGCGCGGGCGTAAAGTGACTAACCTGCAATGGTGTTTGTGCATAGGCCGCACAGGTTGCAAACAACAGCAGCGCAAGCGATGTTCGCAACGTACGTATCATTTGGCTCATTTGTGTCATTTTGCGGCCTTGAAAAATATGGTTCGTCAGTAAAAATCATGGGCGATTTTTGGTTCGGATAGTTTACCAAGTACAAGATAAAGCGAGAGTTCTACCGCTTTGAAGGTTCGATAACCGTAAGCTTTTCACATGTTGACTTTGGCTTTGTTGTTCAGACCTTCAACGATGCCGCTGGAGAATCCCTTTTGAGCGCGAAAGTAGTTGAGCAAGAGCTCGCGATGGTTGCGCACGGTTTTGACGAACTGCTTGCCTAGCTCGATGCGCGAGCGCATCTCCTTGGTGCACCACTGGTCGAGAAACTTGGCGGCCCAGACCGGCGAGGTGTAGTCCCAGAATTGCTGGAACTCTTCTTTCAACAAGTATGCCCGAACACTTTGCAGGTTAAAACGCAGCACGTCGCGCAGGCGGATACGTTGCTTGTCGCTCAGATTCTCAGGGCGCTTGAGCAGGCACCAGCGCGACTTCTTGAGGGCCGGCTCGTAGCCCTCGCGCGCTATGCGCCGGGCCTCGCCCGAACGCACCTGATCGAGCGCCAGATTGAGTTTCGCCACCACATGAAAGCGATCCAGGATATTGAGCGCATTGACGCAACGCTTGGCGATCACATCGAGGAAGGAGCGCCACATATCGGAGCAGACGAACTCGATCTTGGCGGGCAGTTCCGGGCCGATCATGGTGAAGAAGCGCTCGAAGCTCTCGGTGGTGCGCGCCTTGCCGACCTACAGCAAGCGGGCACAGTCGGACTCGATCTGATAGACCAGCGTCAAATACTGGTGGCCTCGCCCGTAGGCGATTTCATCGACGCCAATCGCCTTGACGGCATCGAGTGTGCGGTGTTCCAGTCCCCACTTCACGACATACTCGACGGACTGATACACCTTCTCCCAGCTGGTGCGGAAGCTGAGCGCGGTTTCCTTCCACGACAGTTTGCGCGCCCAGTGCGCCAGATGGAGCATGTAGGCGTGCGTGAGGGTATGTTTGCCGATGCCCCAAGGCACCTGCTCAACCGTGACGCCGCAGGTGCGGCACTGGAAGCGGCGCATGCAGTAGAGCAGCATCACGGCGAAGCCCCAGACCGGGATGAACTCAAAGCGGCGCGGCAGCCTTGCTTGATCGTAACCGGGCGCCGGCTTGGCGCAGCCCGAGCAGACCGCCTTGGAGCCGGTGCGCGGGCGCACTTCGATCTCGATGGTGTGGTGCGCCTCGATCAGGCGCGCACTGGCGTAGACAAATCCGGGAAAATGATGACAGGCATTGAGGGCACGGGTGAACAGCATGGTGAAAGCACAGCAAGGAGTTGGCAAGCGGGCGGCGCGATGATTCAGTGCCGTCACGGCGACCCCGCTCTCAAGCGCTTGTCAATCGAGATTCTGATTCGGGACATGATCGAGGAAGATGGCGGCCCCTTGCTCTGGCCGCGTATTTCAGAGTCCGAACAGAAGGCACTTGATGCTACCTGCCTAAAACTTTATCGATTCCTCAATCGACCAGTAACTCAAAATCATTGAAATCTAGCCACTGATACCCCCAACGAAGCAAAAAACAAAATCAAGTGACGAACAATACACGGGCGCGATGTCCGGGATGCCCGATTGCGAATACGTAAGATATCGCTCGCGTTCGATTCTGGCCCCAAGTCAGCGGGAAGTCAGCAGTAAGTGAGCGCCGGTTACCCGCCATATTCCTTCGATATGCGCCATGTAGCGACAGGGTTGGTATTCGCCCATGCTGACAATCACCAGCTTAACCGCATCGGGACTGTTGTCCGGGCGCAGATAATAGGAAAGCGGCAGGTGGCCTTCGTCGGTGAAAACCTCAAACTCACCCTTGGGGATGCGATAGCCCTGCTTTTCGACGATCTTGTCAAATGCCACCGATCCGAGTTTGGATTGCAATTTCACAAATTGCTGATGGGCGATCTCGGCAAATGAAAACGCAAAATCCCGTACAGCCGACGAAATGGCAATTTTGGCATTCCAATCCGGTTCAAGACCATCGTACACATACTTGAGTCGCTTATGGTTCAGGGCTTCGACAGTCGCGTTCATATGAGTTATTGCGTTACTCCGCCTTGATCCCCGCCGCAACAATCACCTTTGCCACCCGCGCTGCATCCTCCCGGATAAACCGCGCGAATTCTTCTGTTGTACTGGTGCGGATATCAAACCCGATCGCGGTGAATCTTTCTTTCACATCCGCAGTGGCCAATGCCGCGATGATTTCCATGTTGAGCTTGTCGACAATCGCGGGCGCTGTGCCTGCGCGTGTGACGATGCTGAACCAGGTGCCGCCGTCATAGCCTTTTAATCCCGCTTCGCCGGTGGAGGGCACGTCGGGAAAATTCGGGTGGCGTTTTTCGGAGCAGAACGCGAGGATTTTTGCTCGACCGGTTTTGGCGTGCGGCAGCACAGTGGCGATGCCGGTGATGACCAGTGGCACTTCGCCGCCGAGCGTGGCGGTGAGCGCGGGGCCTGCACCTTTGAACGGGATGTGCAGCAATTTGATGCCGGCCATGATTTCGAGCAGGGCGCCAGCGACGTGATTAGTGGATGCCGTGCCCGGCGTGCCGTAGGCGATGCTGCCGGGTTTGGCTTTGGCAAGCGCAATCAGGTCGGTGACGGATTTGCCCTGAAACGACGGGTGCGCGGCGATCACATAAGGGAAATACACCACAGGCGTGATGGGTGCGTAGTCTTTCGCTACGTCGTAAGGCGCTTTGAACACCTGCGGGCTGATCGAAAGCGTGGTTTGCGTGGCGAGCAGTAGCGTATAGCCATCGGGTGCGGCTTTAGCCGCGAGGTCCGCACCGATCATGGTGCTGGCGCCGCCGCGATTATCAATAACGAACTGCTGGCCCAGCTTGTCGCCAAGCTTGGCGGCGATGCCGCGCGCCACGATGTCGGTGGTGCCGCCGGGCGGATAGGGCACGATGAAGCGCACCGGGCGCGCGGGGTAATGGACGCCCTGCGCCTGTGCCATGGCGCCGGCGCCCCATGCCGGCATTGCGGCCAGTATGGCGCCGGCCAAGCTGAGTTTTCGAAATGGCTTCACTACTTTCTCCTCGGCCGTTTTCAGGTGAAGGCCTCTTTTTCCGCATTGCAATACGAGGCATTTTAAGGGATAACCACGCCAACCATTCATCTTGCCTTCCCGTTCCGGTAATTGCTTGTTTTTCCATGCGCGATGCCCAATAATTCGTCGGTTGAATTTCCATCTGAACGATTCCCTTTCAGCACTATTTCCAAGGAGGCTCCATGGCACGACTTAACGTGAACGGCAAGACATTTGATATCGACGTCGAACCCAGCATGCCCCTGTTGTGGGCGATCCGCGAGCACGTGGGGCTCACGGGCACCAAGTACGGCTGCGGCGTGGCGCTGTGCGGCGCGTGTACGGTGCATATGGATGGCGCGCCGGTGCGCTCGTGCGTAATGCCGGTGAGCGCGGCGGAAGGCAAAAAAATCACCACTATCGAAGGCTTGGCGGTGAACGGTGTGCTGACCAAAGTGCAAAAGGCATGGGTCGATCACGAAGTGCCGCAGTGCGGCTATTGCCAGTCGGGCATGGTCATGGCGGTGACGGCGTTGCTCAACAGCAAGCCAAAACCCACCGATGCGGATATAGACAGCGCGATTACCAACATCTGCCGCTGCGGCACTTTCCAGCAGGTGCGCGAAGCCATCCACGCCGCCGCCAAAGCCTGAGGAGAACACCATGAACAACATCGCTACGAAAAAAATCAGCCGCCGTTCCTTTGTGTTGGGCGCAGCCGCAGCCGGCACCGGCCTTGCACTGGGATTGAAGCTGCCGCCGTTTGGCCCCGGCATCGTTCGCGCGCAGGATGGCTCGCCTGAAGTCACGCACTGGGTGGTGATCCGTCCCGACGACACCGTGGTGATCCGTATCGCGCGTTCGGAAATGGGGCAGGGCACCTTGACCGGTCTCGCGCAGATGGTGGCCGAAGAGCTCGAATGCGATTGGTCGAAAATTACCACCGAGTATCCAACGCCGGGGCAAAGCGTCGCGCGCAAACGCGCGTGGGGCGATTTCTCCACCGGCGGCAGCCGCGGCATCCGCGAGTCGCATGATTACGTGCGTCGCGGCGGCGCCACTGCGCGCGTGATGCTGATTCAAGCCGCGGCCGATGTATGGAAAGTGCCCGCCGCCGAATGCAGTGCGGCCAACAGCGTGATTACGCATCAGCCCAGCGGCCGCACAGTGACCTTCGGCAAGGTGGCGGAAGCCGCCGCGCGCATCACGCCGCCGAAAGATGTGCCGCTGAAAGACCCGAAGGATTGGAAAATTATCGGCAAGAGCGTCAAGCGTTTGGATACCATGGATAAAGTCACCGGCAAGCAGGTTTATGGTTTCGATCTAAAAATGCCCGGCATGCTGAACGCGGCGATCATCGAGTGCCCGGTGTTCGGCGGCAAGATCAAAAGTTTTGACGCAGCCAGGGTCAGCGATCGCAAGGGCGTGAAGCGCGTGTTACAGGTTGGTGATACGGCGGTGGCGGTGGTGGCCGAGCACTGGTGGCAGGCGAAAACCGCGCTGGATGCGTTGCCCATTGTGTGGGACGAAGGCCCCAACGCCAAGGTGTCGAGCGCCTCCATCGCGGCGATCTTGAAGGAAGGCCTCGATGCCGAGCAGGCGTTTGTCGGTAACGATCAGGGTGACGCCAAGGGCGCGCTCGCGGGCGCTGCGAAAAAAATCGAGGCGGTCTACGCCTACCCGTACCAGAACCACGTGTGCATGGAGCCGATGAACGCCACCGCTCGTTACACTGCCGACAAATGCGAAGTGTGGGTGCCCACGCAAAACGGCGAGGCTGCGTTCGCCGCCACGCTGGCGGCCTCGGGCCTTCCCGCCGACAAATGCGAGGTCTACAAGATTCACTTAGGCGGCGGCTTCGGGCGGCGTGGCGCGTTTCATGATTACGTGACGCAGGCGGTGAATATCGCCAAGCAAATGCCCGGCGTGCCGGTGAAGCTGCTGTGGTCGCGCGAAGAAGACATGCGCCAAGGGCGCTTTCATCCGATCACCCAATGCAAGCTGGTGGGAGGGTTGGACGCCAACAACAATTTGACCGGCCTGCATATGCGTATTTCCGGCCAATCGATTCTGGCGGCGGTGCGGCCGGAGGCGATGGTCAAGGGCATGGACCCCGCTACGTTTCAGGGCTTGGCGCGCGGCGGCGAGTTCGAGTTCGGCTACAAGGGCATACCCAACTTCCTGATCGATCACGCAATGCGCAACCCGCATGTGCCGCCGGGATTCTGGCGCGGCGTGAACATTAATCAGAACGCGATTTACGCTGAATGTTTCATGGACGAGCTCGCACTGGCAGCGGGGCAGGACCCGCTGGAGTTTCGCCGCAAGCTGATGAAAGACACCCCGAAGCATCTCGCGGTGCTCAACGCCGTGGCCGAGCGGGTGGGCTGGGGCAAACCCGCGCCCAAGGGTGTGTTTCGCGGACTGGCGCAGATGAAGGCGTTCAACAGTTTTGTCGCGGCGTGTGCCGAGGTGTCGGTGAGCGGCGGCAACAAGGTGAAGGTGCATCGCATCGTGTGCGCCACCGATCCCGGCTACGCGGTCAACCCGGCGCAAATCGAACGGCAGATCGCCGGTTCGTTTGTGTATGGCTTGTCGGCGCTGTTCGATCAGGAATGCACCGTGCGCAACGGCCGTATCGTCGAGGAAAACTTCAATACCTACCCCAGCATGAAAATTGCGCAGATGCCGAAGGTGGAATCGATCGTAATGCCTTCCGGCGGTTTCTGGGGTGGCGTGGGCGAACCGACCATTTGCGTAGCGGCGCCGGCGGTGCTGAATGCGATGGCGGCGGCGATGGGCGGCAAGCGTTTCCGCACCTTCCCGCTGAAGAATCACGGCATCACGCTGGTGTAGTGTTAGTGCTTACAAACACACACTGCTTCCCATCGGGGTGTGTTAGTAAGTATTTGTTTTAAAACGATATTTTATAATGCGCTCACGCCGAAACTTTCTTGCCGCCGCGAGCGGTTTGGCCGCCGCCATGATGGCGCCTGTCGCGCGCGCGCAGATGATGCGTACGCCGCTGAACAACATGCCCGAGGCCATCCGCAAGGTGGTGGGCAACGCCACAGTGCGCGCGGGCAAGGTCAGGCTCAACATGCCGCCGCTGGTGGAGAACGGCCATCTGGTGCCGCTGAAGGTCAGCGTCGATAGCCCGATGACGGAGAAAGATCACGTCAAGGCGATCCACGTATTCACCGAGCGCAACCCCATGCCGGAAATGGTGACGGTGCGGCTGGGGCCGCGCGCGGGCCTCGCGCAGATCACCACGCGCGTGCGCATGGCCGACACGCAAAACGTGGTGGCCATCGCCGAACTGAGTGACGGCACATTTTGGTCAGACAGCGCGCACTTGATCGTGACGCTGGCAGCGTGTCTTGAGGAACTGGCGTGACCACCGCCAACGCGCGCATCGATGTGCCGAAGACCGCGAAGCGCGGCGAGATTATCGACATCAAAACACTGGTCGCGCATCACATGGAAACCGGTTTTCGCCGCACGCATCTGGGCGCACCGATCCCGCGTGACATCATCACTACCTTCGTTTGCCTGTATAACAGCGTGGAAGTGTTTCGCGCTGAGTTGCATCCGTCGATATCGGCGAATCCGTATATTCAGTTTTCCACGGTGGCCGTCGAAAGCGGCACGCTGGAATTCCGCTGGAGCGGCGACAATGGCTTTACCGCGGTACAAACGACATCCATCAATGTGAGCTGAAACTATGGAAAAAACGATTTCGTTTACGATCCTTGTGGCATTGATTTTGGCTGGCCCTGCCGGTGTTGCGCAGGCACAGGCGTGGGTGCCGAACAAAAATGTTGAACTCGTGGTGCCCAATCCGCCGGGCGGTAGCAACGACAAGACCGCGCGCACCATCGAGCGCATTCTGCTGGCGAACAAGGTGCTGCCGATATCCCTGACGGTGGTCAACAAATCAGGAGGCGGCGGCAACATCGCTTACAACTATGCCCATCAGCATGCGGGCGATCCGCACATCCTGGTGGTGTCCGGTCCGCCGATACTCACCAACCACATCACCGGCTCCGGCAAGCTGCATCACTCGGAGTTCACGCCGATTGCCTCGCTGTTCGACGACTACACGGTGTACGCGGTGAACCCCGGCGGGCCGCTCGCCACCGGTAAGGATCTCGTGGCGCGCCTCAAGAAGGATACGAAATCGGTGGCCACCGGCTTTTCGCCGCTGCTCGGCAGCCACAATCACATCGCCGCGGGCCTGCTGCTAAAGGCGATCGGCGTCGCGCCGCGTGAATTAAAAGCCGTGGCATTCAAAGGCTCGGCCGAAGCGATACCGGCGCTGATGGGCGGGCATATCGAAATGGTGACCACGGCGGCGGGCAATGTCGCGGGCCACGTCGCATCGGGAAAACTGCGCGTAGTCGCCACCAGCGCGAAGCAGCGCTTGCCCGGCGTGCTCGCCAATGTGCCGACGTGGCAGGAGCAGGGCATCAACGTGGTGTTCGGCGCGTGGCGCGCGGTGCTTGCGCCCAAGGGGCTGACAACGGCGCAGATTGCGTATTGGGAAGGCGTGCTGCGCAAGGCCACCGAAGCGCCGGAGTGGAAGGAAGACCTCGACAAGAACTTCTGGTCGAATGTGTTTCTGAACAGCGCGCAGTTTGCCAAGGAACTTGACCGTGATTACGTGGATATGAAAAGCGTGCTGGTCGATATCGGGCTGGCGAAATAAACCATGACCAGAGAGTGATGACATGACACTGAAAATTGACCGGGTTGAGTTGTTCGGCGTGGCGATGCCGTTGAGCGGCACCTTCAAAAGCGCGGGCATCGCCAAGCAAGCCACCAAGTGCGCGGTGGTGCGCGTGACGGCATCGGATGGTTCGGTAGGCATCAGCAGCATCGAACCGTCCGCCGCCGCCAAATCACCCGGCACCGCCGCCGAGTTGCTGGTGACGCTGCGCGAACGCATCGCGCCCGCGATGGTGGGGCAAGACCCCACGAATATTAACCGCCTGATCGAAGTGCTGGACAAACTCGCGCCCACGCAGCCGGGCGCGGGCGCCGCCATGGAAATGGCGTGCGTCGAGCTAACGGCACGCCGACAGGGACTGCCGCTGCACGGCTATCTGGGCGGCGCGATGCAGACCGAAGTGCTGTTCAACGGCTGGATCGGCGAGCTGCCGCCGGAAGCCGCGGCGGCGGATGCGTTGCGCTGGCTCAAGGCGGGCTTTCGCTCGGCGAAGATCAAGGTCGGCAGCGGCATCGAGGCCGACCGCGACCGCATCGCCGCCGTGCGCGGCGCGGTGGGTAACGCGATGAAGCTGCGCATCGACGCCAACCTGCAATACGACGCCGATACGTCGTTAAAGCTGTGTCGCACGGTCAAGCAGTACGACTTGCAGTTGTTCGAGCAGCCCGCGCATCTGCGCGATCTGGAGGGGTTGGCGCGCGTGCGCCGCGAGGGCGGCATTCCCGTGATGGCCGACGAGTCCGTCAGCGATCACGAAAGCCTGATCGCGATCATCAAGGCCGGCGCGGCGGATTTCGTGAAGTTCGGCATCAAGCAGGCTGGCGGCATCACGCGCGCCGCGCGCATGCTGGCCACCGCTGAGGCGGCGGGTATCCCCGTGGTGATCGGCCATGGTTTCGGGCTAGACCCCAGCACGCTGGCTGAAATCATGCTCGCCGCGTCATCGCGCAATGTATTGCCCGGCCTTGAATGCGTGGGGCCGTTGAAGGTGACCGACACGGTGACCACCACGCGGCTAGATATTTCCGCCGGGCGCATCGCGTTGCCTGGCGGGCTGGGTTTGGGCGTGACCCTCGACGACAACAAGCTTGCGCAGTACCGGATGAGCTGAGCGCTGGGCGCGCTACCGTCTGTAGGGAAATTCGGGCGATTGGTCGGCTGAGCGCGGATTCGGTCGTTATCCTGTGCCGACGTTCGGCGAAAAGTGACGGATTGCGCGCAGAAAGTCACATTCCACCCGCGAACTTGTGCTTCTACGTACGGTCAATGTGCTGGCAGCAAGCGCGACGGTAACCGTGATTTTCTTCCTGTCGGCAAAGGCGAATCCCGCGTACTTTTGCAACTCATATGAAGCAAGCGGAACTGACATTACTGGAGCAGATGCAGATCACGGCGTTCGAAGTCGAACACCGCAAGGATATGCTCGACTTTTCGCGCGATGACGTGGAAGCGTTGCTGGCTTTTCGCGGCGCCATTGATGCCGTGGCCGAGGCGTTTTACGAGCAGCAGGCGAAGATCGACGAGATCGCGCTGGTGATCGGTGATGCCGAGACGCTGCGCTGCTTCAAGATCGCGCAGAAGCGCTACGTGCTGCAATTGTTCGACGGTGTGTACGATATCGATTACGTCGGCCGCCGCCTGCGCATCGGGCTTATCTTCAAACGCATCGGCGTCGATCCCAAGCTCTATCTGGCGGCGACCAGAATGCTCAAGACCATCCTGTTCCGGCTGATAAAGGAATCCTGTCTTTACCGATCGGTGTGTGTCCAGACGCAGCGCGCGCTCGACAAACTGTTTTATTTCGATGTGACGCTGGTGTTCGAGACGTACGTGCGCAGCATGGTGACTGAAATCGAACTCGGTAAGGACAAGTTGACGCGTTATGCCTGCTCGCTGGAGCAGCGCGTGGCGGAGCGCACCACCGAGCTCGAACGTCTGTCGCGCGTCGATCCGCTGACCGGATTGCTCAACCGCCGCATGCTCGCCGAAACCATGCGGCGCGAGATACGCGTCGCCGAACGCAACGGCAAGCCACTGTCGCTGATCTATTTCGACCTTGATCGCTTTAAACAGATCAACGACCAGTTCGGCCATGATAGAGGCGACCAGGTGCTCAAGGGCATCGGCAACGCACTGCATGAAGTGTCGCGCAACGTGGATCTGTGTTTCCGGCTGGGCGGCGACGAATTCTGCGTGATTCTCGGCGACTCTACCGAGGATGAGGCGCGGCAGGTGTACTGCGAACGCTTGCAGCGGCTGGTGGCGGAACGCCTGGACGGGCTTACCCTCTCCATCGGCATCGCGCAGACCGGCCCCGATGACTATAGCGATCCGGACGATCTGCTCAATCGCGCGGACAAGCCGATGTACGAGGCGAAGCGGCGGGTGCATGCGCAGCTTGATTCACAAGTGCAGGCGGCCTGAACACAACACCGTACTTTTCAGCGGGTGCAAAATATCGCATAGAATGGCCGGCATTCTTTCGTCCGGCGGATCGCTCATGCGAAGCAAAATTCAGTTTGCAGTGATAGTGGTGGCCAGCGCCACGTGCTACGCGGCGGGCGCGGTCCGCGCGCAGCAGCCCACTCAACCCTATCCGGCCAAGCCCATTCGTGTGATAGTGCCGTTCGGCCCTG
>CAWUUY010000429.1:0-13796 GCA_963924885.1 uncultured Burkholderiales bacterium
TGAAATGCTACAGATATTGAGTCTAACCATGTTCGAGAAAATGCCATTGGATCAACTGCTTAACGATATCGTCATTGAAGAAATCCCAGCCTCGTCGGCTAACCAACTGAATCTATTCGATTAACGCTGGGACACTACTGATCCAAATACAGAAATAGGTGCAGCACAAAGAAACGGCACGCGGGGCGGATCCAGCGTGCCGTTTTTTTTAACTGTCTAGCGCCCGTATCAGATCGAGCGGCGCAACGCCTCGATACGCTCTTCTAGCGGCGGATGCGTCATGAACAGGCGCGCAAATCCACCACCGCCCGAAATACCGAAGGCGGCAACCGCTTTCGGCAACGCGCTTTGCTCCTGATTCAACTTAAGCCGCTCCAGCGCGGCGATCATTTTGTGTTTGCCGGCGAGGCTTGCACCTCCGGCATCGGCATGAAACTCGCGATAACGGCTGAACCACATGACGATCATGCTGGCAAAAATGCCCAGCACCAGTTGTGCAATCATGGAGGCGATAAAGAACCCGATGCCCTCGCCGCGTTCGTTCTTGAACACCATGCGGTCAACAATGTAGCCGATCACGCGTGACAGGAAAATCACGAAAGTGTTGACGACGCCCTGCACCAGCGCCAGCGTCACCATATCACCGTTGGCGACGTGACTGACCTCATGCGCCAGCACCGCTTCGGTTTCTTCCGCGGTCATGTTGTTCATCAGACCAGTACTCACCGCCACCAGGGCGTTGTTCTTGTTCCAGCCGGTGGCAAAGGCATTGATGTCCGGCGAATCATAAATCGCCACTTCCGGCATGCCGATGCCGGCCTGGTCGGCCTGGCGTTTCACCGTCTTGACCAGCCACTCCTCCGTGGCGTTGGACGGCGTTTCAATCACGTGCGCGCCGACCGAGCGTTTCGCCATCCATTTCGAAATGAACAGTGAAATAATCGATCCTGCAAAACCCATCACTATCGACATGATCAGCAGCGCGTTGAGGTCCAACCCGCCGGATGCCGACATCACCCGATCCACGCCCAGCAAACGCATGGTGATGCTGAGCACGGCAACAATCGCCAGATTGGTGACGATAAACAAGAAAATTCGCATCATAAAATGGGCACTCCTCAATTCGTCGCTAGGGTTGCTGACACATTTACAAAATCATTGCACGAACTTAGATGGGGGCTGAACGCCATAGTTCAATGGTAGCCTCCCTTCATTACGAATATATAAATGCTTTTTTTATTGGTAAATTTATTCATTCCGTTTCACGAAATCCAGCAGCGCCGCCAGCACATTGGCGCCGTTTTGATACGGCGGCAGCACGTTCCAGAATTCCGCGTTCGGCATCAGTTCCTTCATGGCCCACGCAGCAGAGGTCGCATGTGACGCATCCGCGCCCGGCAGGATCAACGACGGTGTTTTGATCGTCATCAATTGCACGCCAGTCACGCCGGACGGCATGGTGTCGCCGTACAGCGCATCGCGGCTTTGCGCGCAGATGTCCAGATAGGCCGTCACGTCGTGTTTCACGTACTCCGCGCGAAACGCCGGATCCGCCGCGTTTTGCGACGCCCACGGTCCCGCCTCGGGATACAGCCAGAAATTCTTGCCGCTCAGCCCGCGATCCGCCGCAGCCGCCAATCCGTTCGCGCGCACAAAGGCGATATGCCGGTCATAAAACCCGCGCCCCTTGAGCATCCATTGATAACCGCCCACGGGCCAGTGCAGCAACAACCCGCTGCAACGCTCGGGTTGCAGCACCGCCATCGCAGCGGCCACCGACACCCCCATGCAGCCGCCGACGATCCATGACTTACGCACACCCAGATGATCGAGAATGGCGAATCCCTGTTTCGCAAAATGCGCCCACGTGAGTTTTTCCACGCGCCCGCCGGACTGCCCCGCCTCGCGTCGGTCATAGGCAATCACGGTGAAGGTTTTTGACAGCGTGTTTATCGCATCCACTTCCTTCCACACGCCGCCGCGTGTCCAGCTCTCGATGGTGGAGTTGAATCCGCCCGGCGCCAGCATCAGCAGATGCGGTCCGCCGCCCTGAACATGATAATTAACCTTCAGTCCGTCTATCGTGGCAACCGGCATGGCGTTACGCTCCTTGCGCTTTCTGTCATCCATTGATTTTACCGCAGCCTGTCCACCAGCAGCGCGAAGGCCATTCGCTCCGCTGGGCCTATTGGTAACTTATCGGCAATGACTTTGGGCGCAACGGCGTGACCAGAAAAACGTCTTCCACCGTACGGTCTTCACACATCTTACACAACGCGCCTAAGTATATGTTTTTATTGAATTAAATAATACGCCTGCGTTGGAGCTATGATTGCGTAAAGTGCTACTGCTGTTTTTCTCTCGAAGTCGCTAGGGTTCCTTTACAATCGGGCGAACCTTCGCTACTCCACTATCATGAACAGCAAGTTTATCTTCGACTCCAAATTGTCCACGGACGAGTTGCGCGGTTTTACCCGCACCATCGCCGAGATTGAGTGGCTGCTCCTGATCCTGGTACTGATTTTTCAGTTGGTGCTGTCGCCCGATCAGGTTTCGGCCGCAGCGCTCGCGATGGCGATATTTTTCTATACCGCGTTTGTACTGTTGTTTCGCTACGTCAATTTCTACCGGCAGAAAACCTACTGGAAGCTAGCGATAGAAACCGGCATGATGATCGTGTTCATCACTTGGGTGCTGGTCTATACCGGCAGATTATCGAGTCCCTTGGTCAACCTCTATCTGCTTGTGGTCATCACCAGTTCGCTGACCTTGGGCCGCCCCGCCACCGTCATCGCCATGGCGATCATTGGCGGGTGCTACGTCTGGCTGGGCTATCCGGTCAAACACAGTTCGCCATTTCCGTCGCTGGGCGCGGAATTTATCGCACAATTTGCACCTCTCCTGCTGGTCGCCTACATCACCACCATGCTGTCGGCGGATACCCGGCGCGCCATGGCGCACGTCAAATCGCTGTCGGAAACGGACGACCTCACCGGCACGCTGAATCGTCGCGCGTTCATGGCGCTGGCGGGCCGTGCATTTAGTCAGGCGAAGCGCTTTGGCCGCAAGTTCAGCGTCATCATGATCGACTCTGATAGCCTGAAAGCCGTTAACGATGCGCATGGACACGATGCCGGTGATGAAATGCTCAAAACCATGGTGAAAAGAATTCAGGACTGTCTGCGCGAGGCGGATCTACTGTCGCGTTATGGCGGCGACGAATTCGTGGTATTGATGCCGGATACCGACAGCGACGGCGCGCGGCTGACCTCGGAGCGCATACGCGCCAGCATCGCCGCCGCGCCGCTGCATTTTCGCGCGGAGCGCACACCGATCAGCGCGAGCTTCGGTGTGGCCACTTATCCGGATAACGGCATGGATTTCGATCACGTACTCGACGCCGCGGACAATGCCATGTATGCCAGCAAAAACAACGGCAAGAACAAGGTATCCGTGGCACAGCCAGAACCCACCATCGCGGCGCAGTTACCAGACTAGCGCGCGACGCGTCGATTCGCTCGGCGCCCCGTTCTAAAGTAAGACGGGTTGTCGTAAAACGTTTCCTCCTCGTTCGCGGGCCACCAGCCCGGCACCCCCAACACCGGCACCGGCGCCAGTTCATTCGTGGCGCAAAAAAGGGAGGTGTCCGCGATACGCTGCGCCACCATCTCATCGACACACGCCAGTTGCCGCGCCGCCGGCCAAGCCTGAAAATCGTCCCCTACCGCCAACAGCACGCCCTGCCCGGTCATGCCGACATACGGCGTGACCGCCTTCTCATACAGCGCGTGCCCGAACAGGAACCAGCGCACCTGTCGTTGCACCTCATGGCGTTGCCTCCAGAACAGGCGCTTCCACGCAAAGTCACGGATATCCTGCAATAACGCAGGGCCGCTCGACACCACGATGATGCCGCTTTCGTCGAACAAGGTCAGCGTATCCTGCGCTGGCCCTCGGTTCTGTGTGGCGTCGCGTTGCCGTGCCAGCAGCGCCTGATAGTGACGCGCGTTGATTGCCGCTTTGGTTCGCGGAAAAGTCATCCACACCAGCAGATTGAACAGGTCATGCGAGTTGTGCGAGCGCATTTGCAACTCGCCCTCGCGATGGATTCGCACCTCATACCGATCCTCGAACGCGCCGCCGCGCGCGTCCGGCGCCGTCAGGCGCAGCCGTTGCCCGCCGCCCGACACCGTGCCGCGCGCATCGACAAGCGCTTGCAGCTCGGTAATAGACGGCCACTGCCGCGCGCTCCAAAGAACGCCCGGCGCGTCATGGGCGGCATGCGCGCGCAAGGGTTCAAACAGCGGTGAGCGTTGAATAAATTCCGTGTCCCAATCCTGCATGTCGCGAGTGTACAGGCGTACGGAAGTGCGTGCCGGCAGGGTAAAATGGCGCCCCTTGTCAATGGAACTGTATCTCTCATGGAAACTCTGGATTGCGCCGTCATCGGCGCGGGCGTAGTCGGCCTGGCGATCGCGCGCAAGCTGGCGCAAAACGGTCGCGACGTCGTCATTCTCGAAGCGGAAGACGCTTTCGGCACGCACACCAGCGCGCGCAACTCCGAAGTGATCCACGCCGGCATTTATTACGCATCAGGATCGATGAAGGCCAAGCTGTGCGTGCCGGGCCGCAAGGCGCTCTACCACTACTGCGTGGAGCAGAATGTCCATCATCAACGCATCGGCAAAGTCATCGTCGCCTGCGATGACACCGAGATCGCCGGCCTGAAAAAATACAAGGTGCCAGCCGAGGCCAACGGCGTGGATGATTTGCGCATGCTCACGCCGGCCGAGCTCGCCGAGATGGAACCAGCGGTGCGCTGCGTGGCGGGATTCCTGTCGCCGTCGACCGGCATTATCGACAGCCACGGCCTGATGCTGTCGTATCTGGGTGAAGCCGAAGATCGCGGCGCGATGCTGGCGCTCTCCAGCCCAGTGTTGGGCGGACGCGTGGACAGTGACGGCATCGTGCTCAATGTCGGCGGCAAAGAGCCGATGACCGTCAAATGCCGCACGGTGGTTATCAGCGCCGGATTAAAAGCGCCCGATGTCGCGCGCAGCATCGTCGGCATACCCGCCGCGACCATCCCGCCCGTCTACTACGCCATCGGCCAGTACTACACGCTCACCACCAAATCACCCTTTAACCGGCTGATTTACCCGGTGTCGCGGCCCGACTGGCTAGGCGTGCATGTCACCCTCGATTTGGGCGGCCGCTGCAAGTTCGGCCCGGATTTCAAATGGATAGACCGCATCGATTACCAGTTTGACGAGCGCCGCGAAGCAAGTTTTTACAAAGCCATCCGCCATTACTATCCCGGCCTACAAGACGGCACGCTGCAACCCGGCTACACCGGCATACGTCCGCGCATCACCGGGCCGGGCGAACCGGTGCAGGATTTCACTTTTCATGATGCCACCGTGCATGGCGTGCCGGGATTGATGGCGCTGTACGGGATTGAATCGCCGGGACTGACAGCCTCGCTGGCGATTGCGGATTATGTGGCGATGATGTTAAAAATAGTCAAATAAAAACCAATACTTAAATCAATTATGGTGTGTTCAACTGCATTCTGGTCTTTGCGCTTGAAAACCGGATCGTGCCGGAAATTGTGACATCGCAACCTGTTAGCTCAGTAGCCGATAATGAGCCTTGTACCGGTTATTCCCCTAAACGTTGAAACGCGGCCTTAGCTGCCGCATTGCCGCCGTCGCGCGCACGTCGATACCAAATCCTTGCTTCATCAAGGATTCGGGCAACCCCTCCGGCGCCTTTTTCATACGCCTCGCCAAGCAACGCCATCGCAGTTGGTTGCCCTTGTGCCGCAGCCATTCTCGCCCATCGCACACTTTCATTGTCATTTCTCGGCGTTCCAGCGCCTCTAAAATAAACTATCGCGAACATTACCGCGCCTTCTGGAAGACCCGTTTCGGCGGAATCATGGCAGGTTGATCCCTGACTTTTTTTTCAGCCAGTCCAGTTCCATTTTCAGTTTGCCGATCTCGCCATACAGCAATTCTGGCTCCAGGTGCGCCGCCACCGGCGCAGGTCCGCGTTTGTTTGCCTTGAAACAGTGTTTTGGCTTGCGTCTGTATCTGTTTTTTCCATAGCCCGATTTGCACCGGATGGAAAGCGTAATCCTGACCAATCTGGTTGACCGTTTTGGCTCCTCGCAACGCCTCCAGTCCAACCTTCGCCCTGAACTCCGGCGCATGTACTTTGCGCTTCTTCGCTTCGCTCATTTCTTCCATTTCCCCATGACAGAGTATGGTAAAATGCTAGCTTAAATCTGGGGTAGAATGTACTCGGGGCTTCCTAAAGAAGAATCTCGGATAAACATAAAAACAAGGTAAAGCTTCATGTCCACTTTGTCGCACCGCAACAAAGTTGCCCTTGTCGGTTTGGTGCTATCGCTATCCTTTCTCGGTGGCTGCGCCACGACCACCCCACGCGATCCGCTGGAGCCCATGAACCGGGTGACCTACAGCTTTAACGACGGCGTCGATCAGGCGCTTTTCAAACCGATCGCTGAAGGATACCGCGCGGTAGTGCCCAATTTTGCACGTACCGGCATCAGTAATTTTTTTGCCAACATCAACGATGTGCTGATCGTGCTGAACAACCTGTTGCAGGGTAAAATCGTTAACGCTATTTCCGATCTGGGGCGCGTGGTGGTCAACTCCACCATCGGCGTGCTCGGCTTCATGGATCTTGCCACCGAGTTCGGCCTCGAAAAACACAACGAAGATTTTGGCCAGACGCTCGGCCATTGGGGCATCGGCGCCGGGGCTTACCTGCTTATTCCATTCATGGGCCCGAGCAACATGCGTGACGCCGTGGGCAGGTTTGTCGATCACAGGACCGACCCGATCACCTACGTTGAATCCATGCGCGCGCGCAACGTGCTGTGGGGCGTGCGGATGGTCAGCCAGCGCGCGGATCTGCTGGATACCTCGAAGATTCTCGATGCTGCCGCACTGGATCCGTATGAATTCCTGCGCGACGCCTTTTTGCAGCGCCGCCGCAATCTGGTGCATGACGGATCGCCGCCGCCGGACAAAGACGACGATGGTGATATCAAAATGAAATCGCGCACGGAACTCATGCCAGGACGTATGGCGGCGTACGCGGCCCCGGCAGGTACGCCGTGGAACATGATTAACACCATCGCCAATACCCGTTCAGCCGACTGGACGCCCGCGCGTGAAGATGCCGCTCAGCCCGCGAAGGCTATACGGGAACCCGCACGCGACCGTGCCGTCGAAACGCCTGTAATACTGAAACCGCACGCCGGCTTGGAGACGCTGTTATCGACCGCGCCGACTGGCGCCGGCGCTGGAAATGCGGCAGACGTGCGGCAGCCGCAAGTGGTTCGCGTGTGGCTACCGCAAACCGCGCAGTAGTTTTTCCGCTCACAAAAAAAAGGACGCCCCGGCGTCCCTTTTTTCGTTCTTTGTTACCTGGGCTACCGCGCAGTCTGCCCCGCCTGCGGCGTCGGCGCGGCACCACCCGCCTTGATTGTATTTAACGTATTCATCGCCGTGCCGATCATAGTTGCCACGTCGGCCACGTTACCCGGCACGATCATGGTGTTGTTGACTTTGGCCATATTGGCAAAGGCGCTGATGTAGTGTTCCGCGACCTTCAGGTTCGCCGCGTTCATGCCGCCCGGCTCGCTCAGTGCCACGGCCACAGTGCGCACCGCGGCGGCGGTGGCGTCTGCAATGGTGGTAATGGCCTTAGCTTCGCCTTCCGCCTTGTTGACCTGAGCGATCTTCTGCCCTTCGGATTCCAGCACCGCCGCCTGCTTCACGCCCTCGGCCAGGTTGATTTCTTCCTGCCGTTGACCCTCTGATTTTGCAATCAGGGCGCGCTTTTCGCGCTCGGCGGTGATCTGCGCCTGCATGGAACGCAAAATCGCTTCCGGCGGCGTGAGGTTTTTGATTTCGTAGCGCAACACTTTCACGCCCCAAGTGCGGCCCGCTTCGTCGAGCACGGCCACCACCTGCCGGTTAATCTCGTCGCGGGACTCAAAGGTCTTGTCCAGTTCCATCTTGCCGATTTCGGACCGCAGCGTGGTTTGCGCCAGTTGCGTCACCGCGTCGATATAGTTGCTGGATCCATACGATGCCAGCTTGGGATCAGTCACCTGATAATAGATGATGCCGTCCACGCCCAGTTGCGTATTGTCCTTGGTGATACACACCTGTTCCGGCACGTCGAGCGCGGTTTCCTTGAGCGAGTGCCGGTACGACACTTTGTCCAGAAACGGCGTGATCCAATTCAGGCCCGGCTCCAGCACGCTATGGAATTTGCCCAGGCGCTCGACAATCCATGCCTGCTGCTGCGGCACCTGGCGCATGGCTTCCCAGCCGGCGACCACCACCAGGCCAATCAGAAAAAACGGAATGGCGAACGCACCCAATCCGGTGGCCACCAGCACCACGGTTACAACGATAACGCCTATGACTTTTCCGATCATGTTGTTCTCCCGAGCGTAAGAAAATACAAAAGCGAAATGATGTTACTGTGACTTGGTGCTTGAAATATGCAGCGTATTCCCGTCCGTCGTGCAGATGTAGAACACGGTGGCGCCGGGGGTGTGTGCGCCGATCACTTTGGCATCCCAGGTGGCGTTGCGATAGCGCACCTTGGCGATGCCGTCAGCCTCGCTCACCCATGATTCGACTATCACGGTGTGACCGACATCCAGTGACTCTGCGTTTTTCTCCTTGGGGGTTTGCTTCTTTTTCAAGGTGCTCGACACAATCATGCCGATGGCCGCCAGCGCCACTGCGGCAACCGCCTGTATCTCGAACGAGAAACCGAACCACGCCATTGCCGCGCCGGCGAAGGCCGACAGTCCCAGGATCATCAAAATAAACGTCCCGGTCATCATTTCCACGATAATCAGGCCGATGCCGACGACCGCCCACCACACGTACGGTTGCATATCCATGATGTCTCCGCTTTCTTATTGTTGAATGGTTCTGGTTAGCATAGCCAAACGCACCGCTCGCGTCCAACGGTACATCGCAAGGAATAATAAATATTGTTTAAAAACAAATAGTTATGTAAATTAATTCAGCCGCGACGCACGCGTGCGCAGTTCGGCGATCTTGTCGCGAACCGCGCGTGCATCCCGCGCTTGCGGATCCAGCCGCAAATAGGTTTCAAAATCCGCCAGCGCCGCGCGAAAACACTCCAGTTCTTCCAGCAGACGCGCCCGGTCGCGATACTCATTCGCCGCGTTGGGGTACAGATCGATCACGCGATTTATCAGCGTCAACGCGCGCGTGCGGTCGCCGCGCTCGGCATGAATCGCTTTCAGATTGCGCAGCATGCGCGCGACGATCTCTCGGGGCTGCGCGGCGGGCAACAGGCGCATCACCGCTTCGGGCGCCACATCCACGCCGCCGCTTAATACGCGCAGGCGTTTTTGCAAGTCCTTGATGCCCAGCGTCGCGCCACGCGCGTACGCGTCCAGCACCACCGATCCATCGCGCACCGCGCATTTCACCAGAAAATGTCCGGGAAACGACACGCCAGTGAGCGGCAAACCCACGCGGCGGCCCACTTCGATATACAGCACCGCCAGCGTGATGGGTATGCCCAGCTTACGGTCGATAACCTCGTTCAGATAACTGTTGCGCGGATCGTAGTAGTCGTCGGTGTTGCCGGTAAAGCCCAGTTCCTCGAACAGATAATGATTGAGCAAGGCGAGTTTATCCGCCGGCGAGATGTCCGAGCGCAGGCGCTTTTTGAGCATCGCCGCCAACGCGTCAATGCGCGCCACATACGCGGCAATATCAAGTTGCGGATACTCGTCCTTTGCCATCACCAGCGCGGCCTGCGCAAGACTCAACTGCTCGCGCGGCACATCCAGCACCTCCTGCCAGGTGAGTGCGATGTTCATGCTAAAAACGGCTCGGCGATTTCGACTAGGTTGTTGTCAGGATCGCGCATATATACGGAGCGCAGATCAAAGCGCGCGCCCTGCCGCTTGTCCGGCCCCGCAATGATGGTCACATTGCACGCCTTCAAATGCGCGATCACCTCGGTCAGCGGTCGGTCCGCTAGAAAACAAAAATCCAGCGAGCCGGGCGTGGGTTTATCCGCCTTTAAGCTGGCGTCGAACCCCGGCGGATGCACATTGAACTTGCGGTCACCAAAGCGCAGCGCGATGCGCTCCACGCCCCGCGACCCGTAGCGTTCAACGCGCATGCCCAGCACGCGGGTGTAAAAATCCAGACACTTGTCGAGATCAGCCGTGGTCAAGACCACGTGATCGAAATCTTTAATCATGCAGACTCCCGTCCATTGACAGATTTGAAGGTGGATGAATCATAGCATTGCCGGTTGATGAACACGGTTGTGAGTTGGCACCGATACGGCGACAATAGGATTCTTCCCAACGCACCGCTTTCGTATGCCCGCTGCTCAGATACCCACACCGAACACAGATGCCATCGCGCACTACCTGCGCGAGGCCTGCAAGGCCGATACCGCGCAGGTAGCGCCACTGGCGCTGCTCTCCGGCGGCGCGATCCAGCAGAATTGGCAGTTGACCGTAACGATTGTCGGTAGTTCCCTCGATGGCGAACACACTTGGGTGCTGCGCACGGATGCACCTGCGACGGTGGCATCCAGCCTACCGCGCAGCCGCGAGTTCGACATCATTCGTTTTGCGCACGCGCGCGGCCTGCTGGCGCCGAAGCCCTTGTTGTTGTGCGAGGACGTAGCGGTTATCGGGCGACCGTTTTTTGTGATGGAGAAACTGCCCGGCATTGCGGCGGGCCACAAAGTGGTGCGACTCGATGTGGACCGCCGCGCCCTCGCTCGTGAACTGGCCTTGGCCGCCGCGCGCATCCATGCGATCCGCCCGCCGCTGGCGGACTTGCCGTTTTTGAAAACGTTTCTGGCGCGCGATGTGATCGCCGCCTGCCGCAGCTATCTGGATACCCTCGACGAGCCGCATCCCGTGCTCGAATGGGGATTGCGCTGGTGCGAGCGCCGCGCGCCCGACGACGAAGAAACTACTTTTGTGCATCGTGATTTTCGTACCGGCAATTATCTGGTTCACGAGGGCAAACTCGCCGGACTGCTGGATTGGGAGTTCGCTGCACTGGGCAATCCGCTCGAAGACATCGGCTGGATCTGCGCCAAGTGCTGGTGTTTCCGGCATGAGCATCACATCGTCGGCGGCATGGCCGATCTCGACGATTTCATTCCCGCGTACGAAGCCGCCAGCGGGCGCAAAGTGCCGCGCGACGCCTTGCGCTACTGGCAGGTGATGGCGCATATACGCTGGGCTATCATTGCGCTACAACAGGCGCAACGGCACTTGTCGAGCGTGGAACCCTCGCTGGAACTCGCGCTCACCGGCAAAATCGTCGCCGAACTCGAATGGGAAGTGCTGCAACTCACCGACCGAGACACCTGAGCGCTTGATATGAACGACCATCCCACGCCACTGGAACTGATACACATCGCCAATGCCACATTGGCCGCCGAGGTGTTGCCCGGCGCCCGCCCGGATCAACTTTACCCGCTGCGCATGATCGTCAACGCCCTCGGCATCGCCGCGCGCGAACTGGAGGCGCACGACAAAGATATCGCCGACGAAACGCGCGGCCTGAATCTGCTCTACAACGACAACAAAAATCTCGACGCGATTGGCGTGCGCAACCGCCGCTTTGCGCGCGATATCCGCCATGGCGTGTTTGAATCAGACATCGCCCGCGAAGCGCAGTTGCGGCAGCATTTGATCGTGGTTGCGCGCCGCAAGCTCGCTGCGGCGTATCCCAAGGGCCTACAGTCTCCTGGCGAAAAAGTATAATTAAAACAAATACTTATGAACACCCCTTTCATGTCGTTCGAAGCACTGACGCCCACCGCCTTTCTGCGGCGCTCGGCGCTGGTGTTCGCCGACAAGACAGCGGTCATCGACCGGGATCGGCGCTGGACTTACGCCCAACTGCATGACCGTTGCACGCGCCTTGCGGGCGCGCTGCGCCACGCGGGAGTGCAAGCAGGCGAACGCGTGGCGGTGCTCGCGCCTAACTCGCATGTACTGCTGGAGGCGCACTACGGCGTGCCGTTCGCCGGTGCGGTGCTGGTGGCGCTGAACGTGCGGCTCAACGCCGCCGATCTGACTTATATCATCGAACACAGCGATGCCTGCGTTCTTATTTATGATTCTGAATTTGAGGAAACCGCGCGCGCCATCGCCGTCGCTGTGAAACACAAACTCACCTTGATCCGTGCTGGCGAGCAAGATCAGTATGAAAAATTTCTCGGTGATGCGGCACCCTATTCCGCGCCGGTCACCGATGAACGCAGTCTGCTCTCCATCAACTACACCAGCGGCACCACCGGCAAACCCAAGGGTGTTATGTATCACCATCGCGGCGCGTACTTGCAGGCGCTGGCCATGGCAGCGCACCACGCGTTGCATGAAAGCAGCGTGTATCTCTGGACGCTGCCGATGTTTCACTGCAACGGCTGGTGCTTCACTTGGGCGGTCACCGCCGCGGGCGGCACGCATCTGTGCCTGCGCAAAGTGGATCCGGCGCTGATCTGGCAACATCTGCGTGAATCCAGCGTGACGCAACTCTGCGCGGCGCCCACCATCCTCATCATGCTCGCGTGGTACGATGGAGCTGCGCCGCTCGCGCGCACCGTCAATATATCCACCGGCGGCGCCCCGCCCATGCCCACCCTGCTCGCGCGCATGGCAGAACTCAATATCAACATGACGCACCTCTACGGTCTGACCGAAACCTACGGCCCCGCCGTGCTGTGTGAATGGCGGCGAGACTGGAATCAGTGGCCCGTCGCGCAACAGGCGCAACTCAAGGCGAGGCAAGGCGTGGGCAATGTGGTCGCCGAAAGCTTGCGCGTGGTCGATACAGAAGGCCGCGACGTAACTAAAGACGGCGCAACACTCGGCGAAATCGCGCTGCGCGGCAACAACGTCATGCTCGGCTACTACCGCGATGACGACGGGACGCGTCTTGCCGCGCCCGACGGCTGGTTTCGCACTGGCGACTTGGCGGTGATGCACGCCGACAGCTATGTCGAAATCAAGGATCGCGCCAAGGACATCATTATCTCCGGCGGCGAAAACATCGCCTCGGTCGAAATCGAGTGTACGTTATCCGCGCACCCCGCCGTGCTGGAAGCCGCAGTCGTCGCCGCACCCGACGAAAAATGGGGCGAGGTGCCGGTCGCGTTTGTGACGTTGAAGCCCGGGCAATTACTCGATGCCGCAACGCTGATCGCCCACGCACGTGAACACATGGCGCACTTCAAAGCGCCGAAAAAAATCGTGTTCGGTGATCTGCCGAAAAACGCCACCGGCAAAATCCAGAAATTCGTGCTGCGCGAAACCGCAAAAAAACTATTTTAAAACAAAATACTTATATATGGACTTTACTCTCCCCCCTGAAATCGAAAGCTACCGCGGCCGCTACAAGGCTTTCGTGGCAGAACACATACTGCCACTCGAAAAAGACCCCGCCTCGTTCGACGATCACGAAAACATAAGCCTCGACCTGCTGGAAACATTGCGCGCCAAGGCCAAGGCCGCCGGGCTGTGGTGCCCTCAACTGCCCAAGGCCGTGGGCGGACAAGGCTTGTCGGTGGTCGGCATGGCCGCGTGCTACGAAGAAATGAATTACTCGATCTTTGGCCCGGTGGTGTTCAACTGCGCCGCGCCCGACGACGGCAACATGACCGTGTTGAACAAAATCGGCACGCCCGAACAAAAAGCGCGCTGGATGATGCCCATCATC
>CAWUUY010000430.1:0-5653 GCA_963924885.1 uncultured Burkholderiales bacterium
GGGGGCAGCATGGTGAATTGTTTGTTATTAAACGTTATTTCAGAGCGGCCAATGCGGCCTCGTAATCCGGCTCCTGCTTGATTTCCGGTACCAGTTCCGCGTGCAACACCTTGTTGTTGGCATCGAGCACCACCACGCCGCGCGCGGTGAGACCCTTCAACGGTCCGTCGGCGACATCCACGCCATACTTGCCGTGAAAATCACGATTGCGGAACGTCGACAGCGGCGTGACATTGGCGATGTTTTCGGCGGTACAAAACCGCCCCATCGCGAACGGCAGGTCGCCGGAGATCACCAGCACCACGGTGCCGCTCATGCCGGCGGCTTTTTCGTTGAATTTCTTCGTCGAGGTCTGGCACACCGGCGTGTCGAGGCTGGGCACGATGTTAAGCACTTTTTTCTTGCCGGGGAAATCCTTCAGCGAGACCTCCTTCAAGTCCTTGCCGGTGAGCGTGAAGTCGGCGGCCAGGTCGCCTTTTTTGGGGAAGTTGCCGTTCACGGTGATGGGGTTGCCGCCTAAGGTTACGTTTGCCACGTGGGTTCTTCAGGGTTTGTTGAGCTGCGTTGGTACTGGTTGAAAAAATTACTCTTCCGCCACCTTGCCGTAAGCCGTCGCATTCAGCAACGCCGCCAGTTCCGCCGCATCGCTAAGTTTCAGACGGAACAGCCATGCGCCGTACGGATCACTGTTGACGCTTTCGGGCGCATCGGCGAGCGCAGGATTGATCTCGATCACTAGACCGGAGGCCGGCGCGTGTACGTCCGCCGCGGTTTTGACCGACTCGATCACGCCGCAGGCGACACCCTGCTGCACCGTGACGCCCTCTTCGGGCGGCTGCACGTACACCACGTCGCCCAACTGCTCCTGCGCGTGGTGCGTGATGCCCACGAGACAGGTATCGTCGGATTCCATTTTCAGCCAGGTATGCGACGCGTGATACTTGAGATTATCGGGATTGCTCATGGCGGGTTCGCGGGTGGGTCAGAGAAGGCGGGCGCCAGTGGATCAAGGAATCGGCGCGGGCGTGAGGTTAAGCCGGAAACCGCCGGCGGGCAAGCCGCCGATATCCATATCCACGCGCAGGGTGACTTCCGCGTTGGCGGCAATGGCTAATTGTGCCGCCTGCGCCACTTGCGGTCCTGGCAAATAATCCGCGGGCGTAATCACGCGGCGCGCCAGCGCATGTTCGCGGTTATCGGTCAGCACCAGGTCCAGCGCGGGATAACCGATGTCGATAGCCGCGCGATTGCGCACGGTCGCGGTGAGTTGTACCAGATGCGGCTGCTCCTTATCGACAACCTGCAAATCGGAGGCTTCGATGTTCAGCGCGGCAGGCTGTTGCAGCGCTGGCACGCGGCATCCCACCCACCCACACACTTGCACGAGGATCAGCTTGGTCACGGGATAATTCGCCGCCAGTTCACTGCGGTAGCGATACAGCAACTGCCCCGCCAACAGCAAACCGGCGAGCGTCGCGGCAACAGCCCACAGCCGGCGCGTGCGGGTAGACGGCTGCGGCGCGGTATTATCGAGTTCGTCGTCTGCATAAACGCGGTTAAACGCGGCGGGCGCGAGTATCGGCACGGGCGCTGCCGGGAATGAGGTTTCGGTTACCGTTTCCGGCGGTAGCGCATCCTGTTCAACCGGTTCGTACGGCAGGTAGCCGGGGTTCGCGGCGGCGGCGATTTCCAGCGGCATGGGCGGTACCGGCACGTCGGGTGCATCCGGCAGCGCCAGCCAGTAAGCTTCCGGCACCGGTTCGGGCGGGACAGTGGCCGATGCTGCGCCGGGCACGGCATCACCCATGGCAGTGTCCGCTGTCGACTGGAATTCCTCCAGCGTCACGGCGGTCAGCAGCCCATCAAAAACCTGCTTGCACTGGCCACAGCGCACGCGGCCGTTGCGCGACAGCAACACTGCCGGCTCGACGTTAAAACTCGTCGTGCAGTGCGGACAAGTGGTCACCATCGCCATCGGCGCAGCCTCAGCGTTTGCGCCCGGCGAGTAGCACCCACTCGTCGTCGGGTTCGGTGATGGACATATCGAACCAGGGCCGATACGCCTCGCGCACCTCGTCCGCCTGCGGCGCGAGGATGCCGGACAACGCGATCAAACCGCCGGGCGCGGTCAACGTGGCGAGCAGCGGCGCCAGCACCGTCAGCGGATTCGCCAGTATGTTCGCCACCACCACGCTGGCGGGGGCGTTCAGTTGTGCGCCCACATCCTCTTCCGCCGCGAAAAAAGTCACCTGCGTTTTATTCTGCAACGCGTTGTTGCGCGCGGCCAGCACGGCCTGCTCGTCGATATCCACGCCGTACGCGCGCGCCGCGCCAAGTTTCATCGCGGCAATCGCGAGTATGCCGGAACCACAGCCGTAGTCGATCACCGTCGTGTCCGGTCGAATATGGGTATCGAGCCAGCGCAGACACAAGCGCGTGGTCGGATGGGTGCCGGTGCCGAATGCCAGGCCGGGATCAAGCCGAATGTTAATGGCGCCGGTGTCGACAACGTCGTGCCAGGTCGGCACCACCCACAGGCGCGGCGTGACTTGCACCGGCGTGAATTGCGCCTGCGTGAGGCGCACCCAATCCTGGTCGTCAATGCGGTCGATGCCGTAGGGCGTAGTCAAGGGCAGCGACGATTCACTCAGGGCATCGGGCACGATCCCGGCCAGATCGGCATCCGCCGGAAACAAAGCCACCACGCGATTCGCGCGCCAGTTGAGCGCGGGCGCGCTGCCGGGTTCGGCAAACAACGCGCGCTCGCTGGGCGTGCCCGCATCGGCATCGGCCACATCCACCGCCAGCGCGCCGCGTTCGAGCAGCGCGTCGGACAGCGTCTCGACGCAGCGAGCATCAACGATCAGGGTGGCGGAGAGATAGGGCATGTTGTTTGGTGCGGGGGGGGTAGATTTAGGATTGAGGATTGAGAAGTTTAGCGTAAGCGCCGCTTGCGGAGGATTGCGCACCTCAATCCTCAATCCTCAATCCTCGCTCCACCCTCACTCCGCTTTCACCAGTTTCGCCAGCCGCTCTTCAAGATAATGAATGCTGGTGCCGCCGCGCAGAAACGCCGCGTCGCGCAGCAAATCCTGATGCAGCGGGATGTTGGTTTTGATGCCTTCGATCACGGTTTCGGACAAGGCAATCGACAGGCGCGCGATCGCCTGTGCGCGGGTGTCGCCGTTGGCGATGATCTTGCCGATCAGCGAATCGTAATTCGGCGGCACGTGGTAGCCGCTGTAGACGTGCGAATCGACGCGGATGCCCGGCCCGCCGGGCATGTGCAGCGAAGTGATGCGCCCCGGCGACGGTGTGAACTTGTACGGGTCTTCGGCGTTGATGCGGCATTCGATGGAATGGCCCGACAGCACCACATCGCGTTGGCGCAGCGCGAGTTTTTCGCCCGCCGCGATGCGTATCTGCATCTGCACGAGATCCAGCCCGGTAATCAACTCGGTCACCGGATGCTCAACCTGCAAACGGGTGTTCATTTCGATGAAATAGAACTCGCCGCCCTCGTACAAAAACTCAAACGTGCCGGCGCCCTCGTAGCCGATTTTGCGGCAGGCTTCGGCGCAGCGCTCGGCGGTACGGGTGCGCGCCCGCTGGTTGAGCAGCGGCGCGGGCGCTTCTTCGATGATTTTTTGATGGCGGCGCTGCATCGAGCAATCGCGGTCGCCGAGATACAGCGCGTTCTTGTGCTTGTCGGCGATCACCTGGATTTCGATGTGCCGCGGGCGCTCCAGAAACTTCTCCATGTAGATCATCGGATTGTTGAACGCCGCCTGCGCCTCGGCGCGCGTGGTGTTGGCGGCGTTGAGCAAAGCCGCTTCGGTATGCACCACGCGCATGCCGCGTCCGCCGCCGCCGCCGGACGCTTTGATAATCACCGGGTAACCAATGTCGCGCGCGATTTTGATGATCTCTTTCGGCTCGTCCGGCAACGCGGTATCGATGCCAGGCACCACCGGCACGCCGGCTTTTTTCATCGCGTTTTTGGCGCTTACCTTGTCACCCATCAGGCGGATGGTTTCTGCGCGCGGGCCGATGAATACAAAGCCACTTTTGTCCACGCGCTCGGCAAAGTCTGCGTTCTCGGAGAGAAAACCGTAACCCGGGTGTATGGCCTCGGCGTCGGTGACTTCGGCGGCGCTGATGATCGCCGGCATGTTCAGATAGCTTCCGCTGGAGGCCGCCGGACCGATGCACACCGATTCGTCGGCGAGCTTCACATACTTGGCTTCGGCATCCGCTTCGGAATACACCACCACGTTCTTGATGCCCATTTCGCGGCAGGCGCGCTGGATGCGCAGGGCGATTTCGCCGCGGTTGGCGATGAGGATTTTTCCAAACACTTGTTGAATTCAGCTTTTAGGATTGAGGATTAAGGATTCAGCGGTTGTGGGGTGAGGGGGCTGTGGCAAAGGCTCGGACGGAGATCACTCAATCCTGAATCCTCAATCCTGTAGTCGGTTCTATTCAATCCTAATCAAGGGTTGGCCATACTCCACCGGCTGTCCGTTCTCGACCAGAATTTCCTTGATGACGCCTTCTTGGCCGGCTTCGATCTCGTTTAGCAGTTTCATCGCTTCAATGATGCAGACTGTCTCGTCCGCCTTGACCGCTTGGCCCAGTTCGACGAATGGTTTGCCACCGGGGGTCGACGACCGATAAAAAGTGCCGACCATCGGCGACTTGAGCACAAAACCCTGCGGCTCCGCTGGTGCTTCAGGCGCGGCGGGTATGGCGGGCACTGCCGATTCAGGTGCGGCGGCGGCATACATCATCTGCGGCGCACCCACTGATCCGGCGGATCCTGCAAGAGGCCTGCGGCTGATCCGCACGCGCTCCTCGCCCTCCTGTATTTCCAGCTCGGAAATGTCGGATTGCTGCACCAGGTCGATCAGGGTCTTAACTTTTCGTAAGTCCATGTTTTTACTCCATTTTTTACTTACGTGTCTTGCGGGTACTGCGGGTACTGCGGGCACTACGGGCGAGGCGGCGCAGTTTCCAGCGCATAAGTTAGCGCCAGCTCATAGCCTTTAGCGCCCAGGCCGCTGATGATGCCAACCGCGATATCAGTGAAGTACGAGTGATGCCGAAACGCCTCGCGCGCGAACACGTTGGACAGATGCACTTCGATAAACGGAATGCGCACCGCCGCCAGCGCGTCGCGCATGGCCACGCTGGTATGCGTGTAGGCCGCTGGATTGATGATAATGAATTCCACGCCGTCGCGGCCCGCCTGCTGGATGCGATTGACCAGATCTGCCTCGGCGTTGCTTTGGAAAGCGGACAGCGACGCGCCCTTATCAGCAGCCAGTTGGGTGATGCGCGCCTCGATGGAGGCCAGCGTGTCGCCCCCATAAATTTCCGGCTCGCGGGTACCCAGCAGGTTCAGATTGGGGCCGTTCAACAGCAAGATCTTCTTGGTATGCTTGGTGGCCATGGCGCGGGGTCCCTCCTTGGTCTGAAAACAACTTACGCGGAAAATATTATTATTTTACCGAAAATTAGGTAATTTTAGACCGAAGATGCTGACGGCTATAACAATGGAGCCAGTATGAGTTCGAGTTTCGCCTCGGTTAACCCCCCGAATTCGGTAGCAATAACCTCACCCCTGCGATCCAGCACGATGGTATAGGGCAAG
>CAWUUY010000431.1:0-4644 GCA_963924885.1 uncultured Burkholderiales bacterium
GCTACCGGCTGGGGCGCGCCATCGCTCGAAGTCTTTCAATATGTCCGTGCTGCGGAAAAACGTATATACGGAAACTTAATACTTCATAACACAGTACAATTAGTTGTGTATGCAACTACAATACTGGATAGTATGGGCGGATGATGCGCTCGACAACCACACGCCGTTGGGTGACAGGGATTTCCGTCGCCATACTGCTGCTGTGCCAGACCATGGCGGCGGCGCTGGCGTATGTCGCCGCGCCGGCTGCGGCGTCCGGGGAATCTGCATTTGCGGCTGCCGCCATGCCACCCTGCCACGAATCTCAAGCTGCGGACGACACCACGCCGTCGATCAATTGCCACGACCGCTGTCCCTCGCGCGATGCCGCGGTTGAAACGTCAAAGATCAACATACCGGCAGCAGTCAGCCTTGCACTATCGGCAATCATCGCCGATCTGTCATACGGCATCACCCAGTTGACCACACGGTACAACCGAATCATCGCGAACGCGGCACCCCCTCCACCCTTGAGATTGGTGTACTGCCGTCTGCTGAATTAGCCCTCCGCCACTCTGGGTCGCCGGTGTTGCACCGGCATCGTCCTATTGACGACTTGCGGAGGTGTTATGCATTCCTTAAAGATTGGGTTAGCCACGCTACTCGCGGCTGCGGTTTTCGTTGGTCCATTGTCCGCAAGGGCGGCGGACAATCCGCTTTCACTTGTTGAGGCGCTCGCCATCGCCACGCGCGATTCTTCGCTGCTTGCCGCGCAGCGCGCAGGCGTAGCCGCCGCCGAAGAAAACACCGTGACGGCGCGCGAACTGCCAGACCCCAAGTTAAAGTTTGGCATCGAAAATTTTCCGCTCGACGGCCCCGACAAATACAGCGTCACGCGCGATTTCATGACCATGCGCAAAATCGGCATCGCGCAGGAATTTCCGCGCGCCGAAAAGCGCGAGATCAGAGGCCGCCGCGCCGAGCATCAACTGGCGCGCGAACAGGCGATGCTGGGAGACACGCGCGCCACGCTGCGGCGCGATGTCGCCACTGCGTGGATGGAGCGTTACTACGCCGAACAACTGGCGAAAATCGTCGAGGAACAGTACGCCGAAACCGTGCTGCAACGCGACGCGCTGCAAGCCGGTGTCGCTGCCAATCGCACCACGCTGACCGAGCGTATTGCACTGGATTCCAACTTGCAGATGCTGCTCAATCGCCGCGCCGAATTCGACAGGCAAGCGTTGCGCGCGCATGCCATGCTGGCGCGCTGGCTGGGGGATGCCGCGCGCAGACCGCTGTTACCGCCGGACATGACAACAACCGGGACGAACACGGCAGACACGCACTGGCACCCGCATCTGCAAACGCTGGAACGGCAAATCGACATCGCACAAAGCGAAGCCGATCTCGCAAAAACCGCAACTAGGCCTGACTGGGGACTGGAATTAAGCTACTCGCAGCGCGGCTCGGCTTACAGCAACATGCTGAACGTGCAGATATCCATCGACCTGCCGCTGTTCGCGGACAAGCGCCAGAACCGCGAAGCCGCGGCACGCGCGGCGCAAGTGGGACAGGCGCGCGCCCTGCGTGAGGACGCGCTACGCCTGCATCAGGCCGAAGCCGCCGCCGCGCAAGCGGAGTTCGATTCCGCCACCACGCGCTTGAAGCGCTTTGATGATGCCCTGCTCCCGCTGGCGCGCGACAACGTGGCGGTTGCGTTGGCGACTTATCGCGGGGGCTTGAGCTCACTCGCCACGGTGCTGGAAGCGCGGCGCATGGAGATTGATCTGCGATTGCAAAAATTACAGCTTGCCGCCGAACTGGGCCGCGCCCGCGCGCAGCTTATTTACTTTGTGCCCGAGGAGAGCGGGAAATGAAACGCAACGTATTCATATCAATACTAATCCTGTTGCTTGCCATTGCCGCCGCTGGCGGCTACTGGCTCGGCACACGCCGTGCGCACGCGCCCGTGATTACCGAGGAATCCGCACCCACCGCTGAACGAAAAGTGCTCTACTGGCACGACCCGATGGTGCCCGGACAAAAGTTCGACAAGCCCGGTAAATCCCCGTTCATGAACATGGAACTGGCGCCCGTCTACGCCGACGAAGCCGCTACAGATGACGGCAAAATCACCATCAGCGCGCGCACCGCGCAAAACCTCGGCATCCGTATTGCCGAGGTCACGGCAGCACAGATGCAGATGGGTTTTACCGCCACCGGCGCGATCAGCGTGGACGAACGCTCGTTGAGTGCGGTGCAGGCGCGCGTCAACGGTTTCATCGAAAAGCTGCATGTGCGCGCGCAGTACGACACAGTGACGCGCGGGCAGCCGCTGGCCGACATTTATTCACCGGAGTGGCTGGCGGCGCAGGAAGAATTTCTCGCGGTCAAGCGCAGCACGCAGCCCGGCGCGGAACAAATCGCTCAGGCCGCCCGCACGCGGCTAACGCTGCTGGGCGTGCCGGAGGCTCAACTACAGCGCATCGAGCAAACCGGCAAGGCCGAGCCGCACGTCACACTCACTGCGCCCGAAACGGGTGTGGTGTGGGAGATCGCTGTGCGCGACGGCATGGCGGTCAGCTCTGGTATGCCGCTGTTTCGCATCGCCAACCTCAATGTGGTGTGGGTGAATGCCGAAGTACCCGAAACCGAAGCCGCGCTGGTGCGCCCCGGCGCATCGGTCACGGCGCGCGCGACAGCGCTACCCGATGTGCTCTACAAAGGTACGGTGGCCACGCTGTTGCCCGATGTGAATGCCGCCACGCGCACCCTCAAGGCGCGCATCGTGCTCGCCAATCCCGGCACGCGCTTAAAGCCTGGAATGTTCGTATCCGTAGCGTTTAGCGACGGTGCGAAGCCGATGCTGACCGTGCCCGCCGAAGCGGTGATCAGCACTGGCAAGCGTAGCGTGGTGATCGTCGCCGAGGAGGGCGGCAAGTTCCGCCCGGTGGATGTTGAAACAGGACGCGACAGCAGCGGCATGACCGAAATCCGCAAAGGCTTAACCGCTGGACAAAAAGTGGTGGCTTCAGGGCAATTCCTCATCGATTCGGAATCGAGTCTGAAGACCACGCTGAACCGTTTGCAGACAGCACCCGACGTTTCCAGTGGCGCGGTCATAGCGGCGCAGCACAGCGGCAGCGGCAAGATCACCGGCATCGACACGAAAAACGGCACGCTGGAAATCAGCCACGGCCCCATGCCCACGATCAAGTGGCCGGCGATGACCATGATGTTCCGCGCCGCCGACAAAGCGTTGCTTGCCAATGCAAAGCCCGGCGATGACATCGAATTCGACATTCTGGCCGAACCCAACAAAGCGGGCGACTACGTGATTACCCGTATCGCGCCCCACACCCTGGATGCCAAAAAATGATCGCCGCGCTGATACGTTGGTCGATCAACAACCGCTTTCTGGTGCTGCTGACGGCGGCGATGATTTCCGCATGGGGCGTGTGGTCGGTGATGAAGACACCACTCGACGCGCTGCCGGATTTATCCGACACGCAAGTCATCATCCGCACCACCTGGCCAGGGCAGGCGCCGCAGATCGTCGAAGATCAAGTCACCTATCCGCTCACCACCACCATGCTGTCGGTGCCGGGGGCTAAAACCGTGCGCGGCTATTCGTTCTTTGGTGATTCGTTTGTGTATGTGTTGTTCGACGATGGCGTCGATCTGTATTGGGCGCGCTCGCGTGTGCTGGAATATTTAAACCAGGTGCAGGGCCGATTGCCGCGCAACGCCAAGGCCGCGCTGGGGCCGGACGCCACTGGCGTCGGCTGGATTTATCAGTACGCCGTCGTCGATAAAAGCGGGCGTCACGACCTGGGCCAATTGCGCGCGCTGCAAGACTGGTTTCTCAAATACGAATTAAAAAGTGTTGCCAACGTCGCTGAAGTAGCGACCGTCGGCGGCATGGTGCGTCAGTATCAGATTTTACTGAACCCGGACCGTCTGCGCGCCTATTCGCTGCCGGTGTCGCGCGTGATACAGGCGGTGAAAAACGCCAATCAGGAAAGCGGCGGCTCAGTGCTTGAGCTGGGCGAAGCCGAATACATGGTGCGCGCGCGCGGCTACCTGAAATCACTCGATGATTTTCGTGCGATACCGGTGGGCCTCGGCGACGGCGGCACACCGGTGCTTTTGAAAGACGTGGCGCGCGTGCAGATCGGCCCGGAGATGCGGCGGGGTATTTCGGAGCTGGACGGCGAAGGCGAGGCCGTCGGCGGCATTGTCATCATGCGTCAGGGCAAGAACGCGCTGGAGACCATCGCCACCGTGAAAGCCAAGATTGAAAGCCTCAAACCGGGTTTGCCGCCGGGGGTGGAAATCATCCCCGCCTACGACCGCTCCCATCTGATTCAACGTGCCATCGATCACTTGCGCGACAAACTGATCGAGGAATTCGCCGTGGTGGCGCTGGTGTGCGTAGTGTTTTTGTTGCACTTGCGCTCAAGCCTCGTCGCTATCATCACGCTGCCACTCGGTGTACTCGCGGCGTTTATCGTGATGATGCATCAGGGAATTAACGCCAACATTATGTCGCTCGGCGGCATTGCGATTGCCATCGGCGCGATGGTGGACGCCGCCGTGGTAATGATCGAAAACGCACACAAGCACCTCGAAACCTGGCGGCACAGATCGGAAGAGCACACG
>CAWUUY010000432.1:0-5951 GCA_963924885.1 uncultured Burkholderiales bacterium
CATATTGGAAAAGTGTCCTGATCTCAAAGTGTGCATCGCCCACGGCGGCGGCCCGGCGTGTTTCGCCATGGGCAGGCTGGATCGCAACTGGCACGACCGTCCAGGCTCACGCGCCACCCCCAAGCCGCCCAGCGCGTATCAGAAAAAACTTTATTATGACTCGGTGACCGGCGACGAGACCGCGCTGCGGTTCCTTATCGATCAAGTCGGCGCCGACCGCGTGGTAATGGGCAGCGACTGGCCGTTCGTGCCGTGGCATCCGTCGCCCGTGGCTTGGCTGCAAGGCCATGCATCGCTCACCGCGGACGAGAAGGAGAAGATACTTTGGAAGAATTTGGCAGAGTTGCTGGATATTCGCTAATCGCCGCCCGCACGGGGCTGCTTGCTCACGCCCCGAAGGTATAGCGACTTCCCACGTTGGAATACACTACCTTGTCCGGCATGTGCTGCCGCAACATGTCGATGTAGCGCTCCCCGGTGCAGTGCATGGGCACAATCACGTCGGGATTAAGCGCCTCCATTTCACGCAGGCTGTGTTGCAGGTAATCGAGCGGAGCAGGTCCGAGGTGAAAGCCGCCGATCACCGCATGTACCTTGTCCACGTTGGCGGCGGCCATTGCGCTCTTTACCGTATTGATGATGCCGGTGTGGCCGCACGACGAAATCACCACCAGTCCGCGCCCCTTTACGACGTAACAGGTGGCGTGTTCGTCCGGGTGCGTGTCTTTCACCAGCTTGCCCTTGCGCTCGGCCTCGCTGAAGTGATCAGCCGCGACCAATGAGCCGCCGGTAACTTCCTCGAACGATGTGCGCTCGATGTAGCCCGAAGTGAACGCGCCTTCCAGCGCCTGCGGTCTTGGACAGCACACCGAAGCGACCTTCTGCGCTTCGAGCGCCGCGCGGTCAAGCGTACACCAAGGCGTCGTCTCACCGCCTTCCTTCACCCACTTCGTGCGGAACACCGTTTCGCCGCCCACGTAGAGCGCAATGTCGTCGCGCATCTGCGCACGGTGCTGTTTGACAAAGCCTTGCAACCCGCCGAAATGATCGAGATGGCCGTGGGAAAGGATTAACCCGTTGATCTTCGCGGGATCGATATTAAGCAGATCGAAATTGCGGTTAATGATCTCCGGTGTATAACCGAAGTCGAGCACGTATTGCGCCTTGGCGCCGTCCTGCTTCGAGGCCAGATGCAGCGAAAGCCCCCATTCACAGGCGAACGTGCTCTCGGGGCGACCGACGATGCGCCCGACATGTTCGACCTGCACATGCGAGTGAGACATGCGCGGCAAGAAGCGCTCGTAGCGGGAATCGACCAGCACGCGCACGGTTAATGCATCAACAACCGGGGCTTTAAAAGGGGTGGCGATGTTCATGATTCCGTCCTCCTTACGTTAAATATTGGCATTGAAAAACGAGTCTTGGCTCACAAATTGACGCGCCCCCGATTCTCCAACTCGAATGACTAAGAGCGTCTACTCCGCCTTAATTCCCGCCTCCTTGCTAACGGCCTTCCACCGTTCCACTTCGCTTTTGATGATGTTGCCAAATTCCTGCGGCGTGTTGCCCACGGCCTCGGAGCCTTCGTGCAGCAACAGAGTTTTCATTTCCGGCATTTGCATCACGCGCGCGGCTTCGGTGTGCCATTTGGTGACGATGGCCGTGGGCGTTTTTGCGGGGGCGAGCAGACCTATCCACGACGAATAGTCGTAGCCCGGCACGCCGGCCTCGGCGATGGTGGGCACGTCGGGTGCTGCCGTGGCGCGACGAGCGCTGGATACCGCCAGTGCGCGCAGCCGGCCGGTTTTCAATTGGGGCAGCGCGGTGGAGATGGTGGCGAAGCTCAATTGCACTTCGCCGCTGATCAGCGCGGTAACCGACGGCGCGCCGCCTTTGTAGGGGATGTGCGCCAAGGTGATGCCGCTCATGTGCTTGAAGAGTTCCATCGACATATGCGTGCCGGTGGCCATGCCACTGGAGCTGTAGTTGAGTTTTCCGGGCTGCAACTTGGCGTGCGCAATCAGTTCCTTCACCGATTTCACCGGCAGCGCGGGATGCACCACCAGGATATTCGGCAGCGACGACAACAGCGATATCGGCGCGAAGTCGTTCACCGGATCGAACGGCAGTTTTTTGTAGAGACTGGGGCTCATGGTGAACGACGCCGCCACCGCCAGCAGCGTGTGGCCGTCGGGCGGCGCCTTGGCCACGATGTCGGTGCCGATGGTGCTGCCGGCGCCGGGGCGGTTATCGACGACGACGGAGCCTTTCATCGCTTCGGCCACGCGTTGTGCGAGCGGGCGGGCTACGAGATCGGTGGAGCCACCGGCGCTTTGGGGGACGACCAGGCGGATGGGGCGGGTGGGGTATTGTGCGTGTGCGTTGATCACGATCAGGCAGCTGACGAAGCCAGCACTAATCATGCATTTCTGACTGAACGCAAAGGCATCTTCGCGTCGCCACAACACGGCCCCCTCACCCCCGCCCTCTCCCCGGAAGCGGGGCGAGGGAGTTTCATTGGATGGCGTAGATATACATATACGTGCCATGAAGCTCTGCCGCAGATATCTCACGCCAAAATAATATAAGTATCTGTTTTTAAACAACATTTTATTTCTCACCATAAACCGGCATTTGCCGAGGCCGATAGAACTTCACCGCGTTATCGAAAAAAACTTTCTTCACCAGACTCGCGTCGATGTTGTCGCGCAGTAGATCAATATCCGAAGGCAAAAACGGTCGCCGCGCGCGCTGCGATGGCAAATCGGTGCCGAACATCAAACAATCGGGGTTCACCGCGATCAGCGCGCGGATGCCTTTCACCGGCTCCAGCGTCATGCGGCCAAAGCCGGTGGCTTTGACCATCATGCCCTTCTCAGCAAGCTTCAGCAGCGTGGGCAATCCTTCATCCGACATGCCCAGATGCGCGATGCTCACCGCGGGCAACGCCGACAAGGTATCGACCATGGTCGCGAGATCACGCGCGTCGGCATACAACTCCACATGCCAGCGCGCGAGCGCCCATATGCGCTTGGCCATGTTCGCCAGATCGGCCACGTCCGCCGAGCCGCCGCGCGCCATGTTAAAGCGCACGCCGCGCACACCAATGGCGTCGAGCTTCATGATATCTGCGTCGGTGGCGGTGGGCGGAATCTGGATCACGCCGGTGAAGGTCGGCCCCAGCACGCGCAGCGCTTCATGCATAAAGCCGGTGTCGAAGCCCTGAAACGAACCCGACACCACGTTGCCGCCGGTGATGCCTAACCCCCTCGTGCGTTCCTGATAATCCGGCGCCGGGAACGACGGCGGGAAAAAACCCTGATTTTCCTGCACCGGATAACGCATATCGATGATGTGAAAATGGGTGTCGAACACCGGCTGCTCCATAGGCCAAAAGGGCGCTCATTGTAAGACGAATCGTGGCATACCGCTTATAATCGCGCCCTCTCCAAAAGGCGTTCAAATGCTCATCAAATTCACTCTCAACGGCGATCCGGTTGAAGCCGATCTCAAAACCGGCGACCGCCTGCTCGCCGACGTGCTGCGCGAGGATTTCCAGCTCACCGGCGCGAAGCTCGGTTGCAGCATCGGCGCTTGCGGCATCTGCACCGTCATCCTGAACGGCGAACCCACGCCCGCGTGCCTGCAACTGGCCGCGATGTGCGATGGCGCGGATATCCGCACGGTTGAGGGATTGGCTACGCCGGAAGGGCTGCATCCGGTGCAGCAGGCTTTCGTCAAACAAACGGCCTTGCAATGCGGCATCTGCATCCCGGGGCATGTGATGCAGGCGTGTTCGCTGCTGGAGAAAAATCCGAATCCGTCCGAGGAAGATATCAAAGCCAGCGTGGACAGCGTGTATTGCCGCTGCACGGGCTATCACCGGATTTTCGAGGCTTATAAAGAAGCGATTGCCGCCGCACAGAAAAACACCACGGTGAAAGCATGAACGCCCCCGATCCCCGCGCCGCCGGCATGCTGGTTATCGGCAAGGATGTGCAACGCACCGACGCCATTCCTAAAGTCACCGGCGCGGCACTTTACGTCGCCGACATTCAAATGCCGGGCATGCTGCACGGCGCGGTGCTGCGCTCGCCGCATCCGAACGCGTGCATTGTCTCCATTGATCTCAATGCCGCGCGCGCCATGCCCGGCGTGAAAGCGGTGATTACGGGTGACGACACTGCACACAAAAAATGGGGTGCGTTCCGGCCTGATTTATATCCGCTGGCGATTGGGCGTGTGCGTTACGTGGGTGATGAAGTCGCCGCCGTGGCTGCTATCACGCCGGAGATTGCGCGCGCTGCAATCGATAAAATTGTCGTCAAATACGAGGCGCTGCCCGCGGTGCTGTCGATGGACGAGGCCATGGCCGCCAATGCGCCGCTGGTGCATGACGACTGCGCCGGCAACATCGCGCATGAATTCAATTTCGAGCGCGGCGATGTCGATGCCGGGTTCAAGGCGAGCGATTGCATCGTCGAAGGCACGTGGCAATCACAACGCCAATGGCACACCTCGCTGGAAACCATCGGCTGCGTGGCGCAGTTTTCCGACGGGCGCTACACGCTGTGGTGCAACTCGCAAACGCCGTATCTCGCGCGCGGACGCTACTCGGTGGCACTCGGCATTCCTGAGTCACAAATGCGCGTGGTCCAGACCGAAGTCGGCGGCGGCTTCGGCGGCAAATCCGGCGATGACAACTGCTCGGTAGTGTGCGCGATGCTCGCGCGCAAAACCGGCAAGCCGGTGAAGCTGATCCACACCCGCGAAGAAGAGTTTCTCGCCAGCCATCCGCGCATGCCCATGCGCTACTGGGTGCGGCTGGGCTTTAGCAAGGCAGGCAAGGTGCTCGCCAAGGAAATCAAAATGTGGGCCGACAACGGCGCCTACACCGGCAAGTCGCAGGCGATTTTGGGCGCGGCGACCGTGCGCCACGACGCGCTCTACAAATACCCTAACGCGCGCGCGCATTCGCGGCTGGTGTATACCAACTTGGTGCCCACCGGCGCGTTTCGCGGCTTCGGCAATCCTTCCGCCGACTGGGCGGTGGAACAGGCATGGGATTTGGCCGCCGAAAAATTGGCCATCCCGGTAGAGAAGCTGCTGCACATGAACGCGGTGGAGCCGGGCGACGTGTCGCCGCACAACCACAAGATCACCAGTTGCGAATTAAAGCAGTGCATCGATAAGGCAGTGGAACTGATCGACTGGAAAGCAAAAAATAAGAACAAAGCCAAGCGCGCCAATCGAGGCTTGGGCATGGGTTGCAGCCTGCACGTGAATGGCCGCCGCAGCTTTGGCGATTGGGACGGCAGCTCAGCGATTGTGCGCATCAACGACGATGGCCGCGCCACGGTCATCACCGGCGAAGGCGAAATCGGCCAGGGCACATTAACCGTACTGCGCCAAATCGCCGCCGAAGAACTGGGTTTGCCGTACGAAGACGTATACATCACGCGCCCGGACACCGATGTGCACCCCTACGCGCTGGGCGCGCTGGCAAGCCGCATTACCTATGTAGCGGGCAACGCGGTGAAACGCGCCGCCGGCGAGGCCGCCAAGCAACTGATGGCCGCCGCCGCCGAGCAATTCAATCTGCCGGCGCAAGACCTGCACATTATCGACGGCCAGATTGGGCCCAAGGCCGGGCCTGAGTCGGCCTACAAGCCGGTGGCGGTGGTCACGCGCGCCAACATCTACAAACGCGGCGGGCAGCCGATTATCGGCGTGGGCAATTTTGATAACCCGTCGGATTTTCCGGATCACAGCCGCTACGGCAATGAATCCGGCTCGTATAACTTTGCCGCTCAGTGCGTGGAGGTGGAGGTGGATCGCGGCACGGGTGCGATCAAACTCGAGGAAATTTCTGCCGTGGTCGATTGCGGCACGGTGCTGCATCCGGCGATGGCGCAGGGCCAGGTGCATGGCGGCATGGTGCAGGGCATCGG
>CAWUUY010000433.1:0-5708 GCA_963924885.1 uncultured Burkholderiales bacterium
CTCAGCTCCAACGCCTGGCTCGAAATTCAGTGGTATCTGTTCGCCGCCATGTTCATGTTGGGTGCGTCGTACACGCTTTGCAAAAACGAGCACGTGCGCGTGGATGTGTTCTACGCGCATGTCTCGACGCGCAAGCAAATCTGGATTGACCTCATCGGCGGGCTGTTGTTTCTGTTGCCGGCGGCCGCCATCCTTGCCTGGCTGTCGTGGCCGGTGTTTTATAACTCGTGGATGCAGGGCGAAATGTCCAGCAACGCCGGCGGGCTGATCCGCTGGCCGGTTAAGCTGTTTCTGCCGTTGGGCTTTGGTTTGCTGGTGCTGCAAGGGCTGTCCGAGGTGATTAAACGCATCGCGATGCTCACCGGCCATCTCGCGCCCAATCTGCACTACGAAAGGCCTTTGCAATGATGCCGCATGAGCTGATCGGCCCGCTGATGTTCGCGGCGCTGATTATCTTCATGTTGATCGGCTACCCGGTGGCGTTCTCTCTGGCGGCGGTGGGTTTGTCGTTCGCCTTTATCGCAGTGCAGGCGGGCTATTTCGATTTCACCTTTTTACAAGCCATGCCGGAGCGCGTGTTCGGCATCATGTCCAATGAACTGCTGCTGGCGATACCGTTTTTCACGCTGATGGGCGCGATATTGGAACGCTGCGGGCTGGCCGAAGACTTGCTGGAGGGCATGGGCCAGTTGTTCGGACCGGTGCGCGGCGGCCTGGCCTATGCGGTGATTATTGTCGGCGCGATCCTCGGCGCAATCACCGGCACCGTCGCCGCATCGGTGATCGCAATGGGGCTGATCTCGCTGCCGATCATGATGCGTTACGGCTACAACATCCGTCTGGCCACCGGCGTGATCGCGGCGTCCGGCACCATCACGCAACTGATTCCGCCGTCGCTGGTGCTGGTGGTGCTGGCCGACCAATTGGGCAAATCGGTGGGCGACATGTACGCGGGCGCCATCGGCGCGAGCTTGGTGCAGGTGCTGCTGTTCTGTGCGTATATCGCCATACTCAGTATCGTCAAACCTGGCGCGATGCCGGCGCTGCCGCGCGAGGAACTGACCATGCGCGGTTGGCCGCTGTATCGGCGCATTTTGCTGGGCATGGTGCCGTCGCTGGTGCTGATTTTTCTGGTGCTGGGTACTATCCTGATGGGGCTTGCGACCCCTACCGAAGCCGGCGCGATGGGCGTGCTGGGCGCCATCGTGCTGGCAGTGCTGCATCACGAACGCTGCTCGAAGCGCACCAAAATCGCCGCGATGATTGGGGGGCTTGCCACGCTGCTGCTCCTGTTGCCGGGTATCGTGGTATGGAAAGAGGCGCTGCTGCCGGCGGCCCTGACGGGCGCAGCGCAGGCGGTGCTGGATGTAACGAAAATACCGTTGTTTATTGTGTTTTACGTCGCGCTGACGGTGGTGCTGCTCGAAGCTGCCGTGATAGCCGAAATACGCAGCCTGATCCGGCAGGGCATGGATTCGACCACACGCATCACAGCGATGGTGATCTTCATCCTGATCGGCTCCAGCGTGTTCACGCTGGTGTTTCGCGGCGTGGATGGCGACCGCTGGTTGGAGGGCCTGCTCACCTCGCTGCCGGGTGGCGTGACGGGCTTTCTGATCTTCGTCAATATTTTCGTTTTTGTGCTGGCGTTTTTTCTGGATTTTTTCGAGATCGCCTTCATCATTATTCCGCTGCTGGCACCCGTCGCCGCCAAGCTCGGCATCGATCTGGTGTGGTTCGGCGTGCTGCTCGGCGCCAACATGCAAACCTCGTTCATGCATCCGCCGTTCGGCTTTGCTCTGTTTTTCCTGCGCGGCATTGCGCCCAAGGAGGTCAAGAGTTCCGACATCTACTGGGGCGCGATACCGTGGGTGATTCTGCAACTGATGCTGGTCGCGATCCTCGTGTTCTGGCCGGGACTGGTGACCAACTTTCTCGACAAGGAAAAAGTCATCGACACCACCAAGATTCATATCGAGGTGCCGGCGGAGTCACGCTCCGACGATGATCCCATCAAGGCGCTGGAGCGCGCGATGCGCGGAGATGACAAAAAATAGGCTCATCAGGCCTTTGTAGGAATCCATCGAACCTCATGTTGTCATTCCCGCGAAAGCGGGAATCCATAACAGGGTGCCATATGGTACAGCGCATGTTTTCCCGCCTTCGCGGGGATGACGAGGATGGTTTTGCGCATGACCCGGCGCCAAGGCAAGCCGTTCGAGGATCAGGAACGGTTACTTCTTCGCCGGCGCCCGCCCCAAGCGCTCGCTTGCGCGCATGAATGTATCAAAGCGGCTTTCCGCCACGCCCGCCCACTCCACCTGCTCGGAGCGGAACTGCTTCCACGGCTCGTAAATCTTTTTGAATTTGTCGTTTTTGCCGGCAATCTCTTCATAGACCTCGCGCGTAGCCTTGTAGCACGCGGCCATGATATCGTCCGAAAATGGTAGCAGCTTTACGCCATTGGCGAGCAGGCGCTTCATCGCTGGTGGATTGAGCGCGTCATACTTCGCCAACATGTTGAGATTCGCCTCGTGACAAGCTGACTCCAGAATTGCCTGATAATCCTTCGGCAGATCGTTAAACGCCTTGATGTTTACAAACAGATCAACTTCCGCCCCACCTTCCCACCAGCCGGGGTAGTAGTAAAACTTGGCCACTTTGTATAAACCAAGTTTTTCATCGTCATATGGCCCTACCCATTCCGCCGCATCGATGGTACCTTTTTCCAGCGCAGGGTAGAGGTCGCTACCCGCAATTTGCTGCGGCACCACGCCGAGTTTCACCAACGGTAATGCGCCGGTACCAGCAATGCGAAACTTAAGCCCCTTAAGGTCGGCAACCGACTTGATCTCTTTGCGGAACCAGCCGGCCATTTGCGCGCCGGTGTTGCCGCCACCAAAACTGACGATGTTGTAGTCCTTGAGGAAATCGTTAAATAGCTGGCGGCCGCCGCCGTGCATCATCCAGGCATTTTGTTGGCGCGCGTTCATCCCGAAGGGCAGCGCGGTGCCGAAAGCAAACGTCGGGTCCTTGCCGAAAAAATAATATGGCGCGGTTTGCGCACACTGAACCGTCGCGTTCTGCACCGCATCCACCACGCCAAATGGCGGCACGATTTCTCCGCCCGCGTATACCTGAATCTGAAATCTGTTATTGGTGGCCGCTGCGACACGTTTGGCTATGACTTCTGCCCCGCCAAAGACCGTATCCACACTTTTCGGAAAACTCGACGCGAGACGCCACCTGACCTCGGGTCCCGTCTGCGCAAACGCGGGTGCCGCACCTGCCGCCAAGATGCCCGCCAGCCCTGTATTCGCTAGAAATGAACGACGCTCCATCCTATGCCTCCAATAAGAATATTGTTTTTAAACAAATACTTACGATATTAATGAAAATACAGCCCACCATTCATCAGGTAGGCTTGCCCGGTCACGTATCCCGCATCTTCGCTCGCCAGATAAACCATCAGCGACACCACCTCCTTAGGCATGCCCAGCCGACGAATCGGCTGCTGTGGCTTCAGGCCTTTGGGCTTTTGAAACGAATCGCGTTCTACGTCGATAGTGCCCGGGCCGATGCAGTTGACGGTGATTTCATGCTCGGCGAACTCGCGCGCCATGCCGCGTGAAAAGCCGATGATGCCCAGCTTTGCCATGCCTTAAGTGACGCTACCGCCGAGGAATGGATCAACCCCGGAGACGTTGATAATGCGCCCCCACTTCTGTTTCATCATCGAAGGTAACACCGCCCGGCAAATATTGCGCGGGCCGCCGAGGTTCACGCGAAAACTATTTTCCCACACTTCGTCGCTTACCGCCAGAAAGCCCCCTTCCGCGCCACGATCCACGGCGTTGTTAATCACCACATGCACGGTACCCAGCCCGGCCAGTGTTTTTTCCACAAAGCGATTGACCGACGCGCCATTGGCCACGTCGCATTGCTCGGCCACTACCTTCACGCCCAGCGCGCCCACTTCTTTCGCCACGTCGTTCAGGCGATCCATTTTTGAACTGGTGCAGATGGCGAGATTCGCGCCTTCGCGCGCAAAGGTTACTGCCGCCAGCGCGCCGATATTGCGGCTCGCGCCGGTAATTAAAACTGTCTTGCCCTTGAGTCCTGTGTCCATGCCATTCTCCACGTTTGGGTTGGGTGCCACGCGTTATATCATACGTGCCCACCCCTCATTGTAGCCAACTGCAGCCACAGGTCACCCTCATGCCCAAAGCGCAACTTTCCACCTGCATCAACATGCACTACGAGATCGACGAATACACCGATCCGTGGACAAAACCCGAAGCCGTGCTGATGATGCACGGCAATCTCGAATGCAGCGCGTCGTGGTACGCCTGGGTGCCCGTACTGGCGCGGTATTACCGGGTGATCCGCCCCGACATGCGCGGCTACGGGCAATCCACCCCGCCGGTGCCCACCGATTACCCGTGGACCATCGACGTGCCCATCGATGACTTCATCGCGCTGATGGATCAACTCGGCATTCGCAAATTTCATCTCATCGCCGCCAAGATCGGCGGCTTTATCGCGCGCCGCTTTGCCGCGCGCTTTCCCGATCGCGTGTTGACACTCACCCTCCTCGGCACGCCACCACCGATCTACGACACCGCCGCACGCGTCGAATCGCTGACCAAGGACATTTCCGAAAACGGCATCGAGCCGTGGGCACGACGCACCATGGCGGGCCGGCTCGGCAAAAACTTCCCACCCGAAGGCACGGAGTGGTGGATCAAAATGATGGCCCGCACACCGGTATCCACCCAGCTGTGCTTTGTGAAAAACATCCCCAAGGAAGACATCACCCCCGACCTGCCGCGCATCACATGCCCAACGCTGGTGATTACCACCGAAGGCAGCGGCTTGGGCTCCGTGGAGGTGATGCGCACATGGCAGCAGATGATTCCGAATTCACGGTTGTTGGTGCTGCCTGGGGATTCGTATCACGTGGCGGCGAGTGACGCGGAGCGGTGTGCGCGGGAGACGCTGGGGTTTATTCGGGGTGCTGGGGGCGGTACGAGTGCGTGAAGTGATATGCGCTGTTTAACGTCCGCGTTTTGCCTCACCGCGCTGAGCGCGTAGCGGCGAGGTATAGGTGTCGGTCAACAATGCGCCGTTAGTCGGCATGTCGCTCCCTGCCGCGCGCTGCAGCTCTAAGCAGCGAACTCAGATCATCAATGCCGATAGTTTTCCAAGAATACATCTGGCCATCGAAATCAACTGAACAGTCATTGAGCATGCCGCCCATCACATCACCGGCCTCGTCAAGGTCCACCCAGCGGATAGGGGTCTCTTCCTGTAAACGTTTGCAGTCAAAGAAATAATCCTTGTCGAAGTGGCCGTGAAACTGGTCTCGGCGCGCATGGATACTTTTCAGGGCAGCGAGAGAGCAGATTTTCGCTCGATCAGCCTCTATCGAATCGAGGGTTATCGGTGTGCTTCCTTGTAGCATCTAGGGGCATCGGGATAGTTCTTAAGGCGCCTCAATTTCCCAATTTCCATCCACTTGCGGCTGTATTCAATAAAGGTCAGGAAGTTGAGCAGTGCCCGTTCTCCCTTTTCATCAAACAGCTTGTCCGCCCACAAAACGATAGTCGTAAACAACGAGTCTTCGATCGTATGGAGAAAGGCTGGCGATAGGTTCAGATCAGCAAGATGATCCTGCGTTCGCTCGTTGATTTGACGATAGACAGACG
>CAWUUY010000434.1:0-3331 GCA_963924885.1 uncultured Burkholderiales bacterium
AGTTATTGGATCAACACTAACGCGTTACCTTAATTCAGCGAAACGCTTACCTGTCGTTCCCGCGAAGGCGGGAACCCGTAACACAGTGACCATATCAAATCAAATTACGAAATGCAAAAGGAGTTTTACAGCATGCATAAAATCGCCACCGCACTATCGCTGTTCGCACTGGCCTTCACCGCTCAGGCGCAGCAATTCCCGAATAAACCCATCCGCATGCTCGTCGGCTTCACCGCCGGCAGCGAAGTCGACGTCATCGGCCGCATGATCGCGCACGAGATGACCGAGAAATGGGGGCAGCGCGTGGTGATCGATAACCGTCCCGGCGCGGGCAGCACGGTGGCAGGCGCCATTGTCACCGCCGCCAATGCCGATGGCTACACGCTGTTTTTCAACTCCGTGTCGCACGCCGCCACCCCGGCGCTCTATCCCAACGCACCGTTCGACACCCTGCGCGATTTCGCCGGCATCTCGCAGGCCACTAGCCTGCCCAACGTGCTCATCATCGCGCCCTCCGCGGGCATCAAGTCGATGAAGGAACTGATCGCGGTGGTCAAACAAAAAGGAAACATGAACTACGGCCACGCCGGTGTCGGCAGCGGCACCCACATCACCGGGGAATTGTTCCGGCAGATGGCAGACCTGACACTCACCCACGTGCCCTACAAGGGCGTGCCCGAGGTCATCACCGATGCCGTGACGGCACGTCTGAATTACGCCTTCGCGCCCATCGGTAACACCCTGCCGTTCATCAAGGACAAACGCCTGAGCGCGCTCGCCGTCAGCACCGCCGCGCGCTCACCCGCGCTGCCCGACGTGCCCACCATCGCCGAAGCCGGCCTGCCGGGCTACGTGTTCGACCACTGGTACGGCATGTTTGCGCCAGCGAAAACGCCGCGCCCGGTGGTGAATCAGATATCGCAGGAAGTCGCGCGCGTGCTCAATATCGCCGACATTAAGGATAAAATTTCAGCGCGCGGCGCGGTGGTCAAGCCTTCTTCACCGGAGGATTTTGACAAATTTGTGCGTAGTGAGGTGGAGAAAATTACGAAGGTGATGAAGGCCGGCGGGGTGAAGATTAATTAGTTTCAGCTGATGCGCGGGTGGGCACGAAGGTTGTCTCCACCGCAATAAGGTAGGTTGGCGGTGAGCGTAGTGAACCCCACCGATGTTGGGCCGACCAGCCTTACCGACCAAGTTACTCCGCCCGTATCCCCGCAGCCGCCGTAACCCTCCCCCACTTCGCAATCTCATCCCGCAGGTAAGCCCCAAACGCCTCTGGCGAAAGCACCATCGCGCGCGAGCCGTCGGCTGCAAGATTGGAAACAATATCCGGCTGATTCGCGGCTCTGATGAGATCGCGGTGCAACCGCTCGATGATCGGCTGCGGCGTGCCGGCGCGCACGACGATGCTGTTCCAGATCAGCAGTTCGTAACCCGGCACGCCGGATTCGTTGAGCGTGGGGTAATCGGCGAACAGCGGCCAGCGTTGCAGGCTGGTGACACCGAGATTCCTGATGCGCCCCGCCTTGACGTGCGGCATGGATGAAATCGGATTGGTGATCGCCACCATCACTTCGCCTGACAGCAGCGCGGTGGTTACCTGCGAACTGCCTTTGTAGGGCACGTGCAGCAGATTCACACCCGCGGTCAGCTTGAACAATTCTCCCGACAGATGCGAGCCACTGCCCACACCCGCCGAGCCAAAGGTGACCTGCCCCGGGTTCGCCTTGGCGAGCGCAATCAACTGCCGCGCCGAATTTACCGGCAACGATGCGTGCAGGATGAGCGCCGCCGGCACCACCGCCAACCGCGTCACCGGCGCAAAATCCTTGATCGTGTCGAACGGCAGTTTTTTCACCAGGCTCGGCGCTGCAGTGAACGTCGTGCTGGCAAGATACAGCGTGTGGCCGTCCGCCGGCGCCCGGACCACGATTTCAGTAGCGATGACGCCCGCGCCGCCCGGACGGTTTTCCACCATCACCTGCTGGCCCAGACTTTCGGAGAGTTTCGCGCCCACCAGCCGCGCGGTCGTATCGTTGCCGCCGCCGGGCGCGAGGGGCACCAGCAGGCGTACGGGGCGGGCGGGGTAGTTTTGCGCAAAGACTGTGCCGCCCGTGCAAGCCAGCAAGACGCATGTTGCCCGACGAAGCATAACAGGCACGTTCATATGCTGCGCGTCCTCCCGCCATCCACATTGATCGCCGTGCCACTGATCAGCCGTGAGCGCGCCGATGCCAGAAACACCGCGAGATCAGCCACGTCCTCCGGCTGGATCACCTTGCCCAGCGGCACTTCCTGCAACAAATACTGCTCGGCTTTTTCCAACGATAACCCGCGTTCGCGCGCGGTGATTTCAACCAGTTCGGTAAAGCGCCGTGTCGCCGTGGAGCCGGGCGCGATGGCGTTGACGGTGATGCCGAACGGACCGAATTCATTTGCCATCGCCTTGGTCACGCTCAGGGTGCCAAAGTTGATCGGCCCCGACATCATCGAATGTGCTTCGGGCTCGCGCCCGCGTGTGCCGGAGATATTGATAACGCGGCCTTGATCGGATTTTTTGAGGTGCGGCAGCGCTGCGCGCGTCATGCGCAGCAGCCCCAGCGGCTTCACCTTGAAGTAACGCTCCCACATCTCATCGGGGATTTCTTCCAGCCGCCCGCGATACGCGCCACCCGCGCAATTAACAAGAATATCGACACCGCCGAGTTGCCTGGCCGAAGCCTCTACCGCCGGGTTGATGGTTTGCGGCTGTTCGAGATTCATCACCACTGTGCACACCTTTGCCGCCGGGTGCCTGGCGCGCACCTGCGCCGCCGCGTCCGCAAGCCCAGCTTCATTACGACCCAGCAGGGCGAGCGCGATGCCTTCCTCCGCGAAGTGCTGCGCGATGGTGAGGCCAATGCCGCGATTGGCGCCGGAGATGATGGCTTTTCTGCCGTTGAGTCCGAGATCCATGATTTGCCTTTCTGAAGTCGACAGCGGGGATATGCTCTAACAAGCAAGAGTATCGCACTGCAACACGCACGACCAGAAAGCGTGCCTCCCCAACTACTCGTAAGTCATACTGTGCGAATGTTATCGAGCGATCCATTGAACAACACACGCCATTAGGGGTAAAGACCTTACCCACCGCACTCACCTCCCAGGAGCATGCCATGGCCAACACGTCCCAAACAGCGAAAAAGAACTACGTCTACAACTTTCACAACATGGAGAAAACCGCTACGCTCGGCGCGTTGTCCACATCGCAAGGTTCGTCGTTCACCGGCGAGCGTATTTACAGCGGGCTGGTGACGAAGAAAGTCGGCACCGGCTCCAAGCCGCATTA
>CAWUUY010000435.1:0-2966 GCA_963924885.1 uncultured Burkholderiales bacterium
ATAAGTATTTGTTTATAAATCATTTTTTATGTCCCTCGGCGTGTGGTGTCACGGGCGGGCGCGCGCCCGACGCACCCCTCACGATACCGATATGCCCGCCCGCCTTGTGTACCTCGTCATTCAATTCGCGCCACGGCGCGAGCTTTTGTTCACGAAACGGTTGATAGCCGGTGAACGCAGAGTCGTATTTCATTTCGGGGGCGCGCGCGCTTGCGTCGGACGCCTGGGGCGGTTTGACGACGGCGTCCGCCGCCCGGGCGTACGTGAGCGGCGCAGCTGCCCATACTGCAATCAGCAATAAGCGATACATGATGATCCTCGTGATCGAACGCGCAGGCACGCGGCCATGCGCAACACGGCACGCGCGAGGCGCGTGCCACTCAGTCAGACGGAACGAGGATCAACCGCGCGGAGGGCGGTCGGGAGAGTCGGGGATGAACAGCGTGTAGAGCGGCAGTACGAACGGCGATACGTCGCTGAACTTGTGCGCCCGGCTGACATGCGCGCTGGTGGTGGCGCCGGTGAAAACCTGCTGGCAGCACAGGTGGTTGGTGTCGCTGGTGTCGTACGTCGAGCCGGTGGTGCTGCCGTCGGTGGCGTGATGCGCCGACGCGGACGGTTGTGACGGTTGTTCATGGCAGGGCATGGCCTCGCCGCGCGCGGCGCCGCCCAGCGCCTTGTGTATGGGTGCGTACGCCGCAGCAAATCCCTGCACCGGCAGGATAAGCATCAGCAGCAGCATCAACAGTTTGCGGAGTTTATTCAAAAAAATGTTTAAAAACAAATAGTTAAAGTGGATCGTTACATGCACCGAGAATACGTTGTTGAGCCAGTACGTTTACAGCATAGCAGAAGACTCCAAACGCCGCGCAGAGTTCCCGCAAGGATTTACTCCACGCGCATGCCGGCGCTCTTCACCACTTTCGCCCACTTCACAAATTCGGCTTTGCCGAACGCGTCGAGTTCTTCCGGCGTGCTCGATAGCGGATCGAAGCCCGACGCCTGAATGCGCGAGCGCACGTCCGCCATTTGCATGATTTTTACCAACTCGCGGTTGAGCCGCGTGATCGCGTGGCGCGGCGAACCCGCCGGCACGTACATGCCGCGCCACGAATCGACCTGAAATCCGGCGAAACCGGATTCGATCATGGTCGGTGCGTCGGGGATCAGCGCCTGGCGCGCGGCGCTGGTGACGGCAAGCGCTTTCACCCTGCCGGCTTTGACGTGCGGCGCGCCGATCGGCATGGTGACGAATATGAACGGAATGCGTCCGGCGATCACATCCAGCGCGGCCTGCGGCGCGCCCTTGTACGGAATGTGCGTCATTTGCAGCGCCGCACTGTTTTTGAACAACTCGACCGACAAATGCGCGAGGCTGCCGTCGCCCCACGAGCCGAAACTTAGTTGCCCCGGCTTGGCTTTGGCCAGTGCCGCGAGTTCCTTCGGCGACGCAGCGGGATACGACGGCTGCACAATCAGCACCAGCGCATGCGCCGCGATCAGCGACACCGGCGCAATGTCTTTCACGGTGTCGTAATTCAATTTGGCCTGCACGCTGCCGTTGATGAAATGCTCCACCGCGTGCAGCACCATGTTGTGCCCGTCGGGCGCGGCCTTGGCGGCGACTTCCGCGCCGATGATACCGTTGGCGCCGGGGCGGTTATCAATAACCACCTGCTGGCCGAGCGCATCGATCAACTTCGGCGCGAGAATGCGCGCGACGATATCGGTGCCGCCGCCCGCGACCCACGGCACGATGAGGCGCAGCGGGCGCGACGGGTACGATGCATTTTCAGCCGCAAGCGTGTTCATGCAAAATGCAGGCAATGTCAACACAAGCAGCAAGCGAAGCAGCATGGTAAATTTTTCTCGGAGCGGCATTGATTATTGCGGGAGTTTATAGCCGCGCCGACGCATCAACAAGTAGGCCGCCGGTATCACCAGCATCGACAGCAGCGGTGCGGTAATCATGCCGCCGACCATGGGGGCGGCGATACGCTGCATGACTTCCGAACCCGCGCCGGTGGTCAGCATGATCGGCAGCAGGCCTGCCATGATGACGGCTACCGTCATGGCTTTGGGGCGCACGCGCAGCAGCGCGCCTTCGGTGATGGCCTCATGCACCATGCCCGCGTTGAGCGTTTCTCCGGCGGCGATGCGTTTGTCCAGCGCGTGCCTCAAGTAGATCAGCATCACCACGCCGAATTCGGCGGCCACACCCGCGAGTGCGATGAAGCCGACCGCCACCGCCACCGACAGGTTGTAGCCCATCAGCCAGATCAGCCACAGGCCGCCCACCAGTGCGAAGGGTACTGCCGCCATGATGAGCAGGGCTTCGCCTGCGCTTTTGAATATGATGTAGAGCAGCACAAAGATAATCGCCATTGTGAAAGGGACGACTACGGTTAAACGTTTTTTCGCGCGTTCGAGATATTCAAACTGCCCTGACCATGCGAGCGAGTAGCCCGGTTCTAGTTTTACCTGTTCCCTTACGACACGTTGCGCGTCGGTGACGACGGATTGCAGATCACGCCCACGCATGTCCACGTAAATCCAGCCGGACAGGCGCGCGTTTTCGCTTCTGAGCATTGGCGGGCCATCGACGATGGCGATTTTGGCGAGTGCGCCCAGCGGGATTTGCGCGCCGCGTTCGGTGACGACCGGCAGTGTGCGTAGCGCGTCGACGGAGTCGCGCAACTCACGCGGGTAACGCACGCTGATGGGAAAACGCTGCAAGCCTTCGATGGTTTCGCCGATGTTTTCACCGCCCACTGCCGCAGCGATGATCTCCTGCACCTCAACGATGTTCATGCCGTAACGCGCCGCTGCTGCGCGGTCGATGGTGACATCGATGTAGCGCCCGCCGGTCAGCCGCTCGGCGAGCGCGGAAGTGACACCGGGCACGTTTTTGACCGCGCGTTCGATGTCCGATGCAATGCGCTCGATGGTGGCAAGGTCCGGGCCGG
>CAWUUY010000436.1:0-4999 GCA_963924885.1 uncultured Burkholderiales bacterium
GCGATCAAGCGGCGCTGCCGTATCTGCAAACCATCGCCGCGCGCAAAACCGAGTATGTGGGCTTCGGCACGCTCGCCGGCGACTCGAAGGCGTTGTGGTTTTTATCCAATCACGGCAACGGCGTCGAGGCAGTGACGCCGGGCGTGCATGGGTTAAGCAATCATCTGCTCGACACACCGTGGCCGAAAGTCGCCGACGGCAAGCGCGAACTCGCTGCAATGCTCGATGGAAACAAAACCACGCTGGCCGACGCGCTCTACGACTTGCTCGCCGACCGCAGCGTAGCCCCCGAAAACACACTACCCGACACCGGCGTCGGTATCGCGCGCGAAAAACAACTCGGCCCGAAATTCATCGCGGTGGACGAGCGTTACGGCACGCGCGCCTCCACCGTGATGCTGGTGCATCGCGACGGCAATGTGTATTACGGTGAGCGAAGTTTCGGCCCGCTGGGCACATTCCTCGGCGAAGTGACGCGGACGTTTCAACTCACGGCTTGAGCGGCAAACGCATCTCGAGGTGCAGGATGCCCGCTTCCATGAATTCCGCGCCTACTGCGGTGTATCCCTGCTTGCGGTAAAACGCCAGTGCGTGCGTTTGCGCATGCAACCTCGTTTCGACAAACCCCGCCTCGCGCGCCATCGCAATCAGCATCGTCAGCAATAGACGCCCGACACCACGTCCGCGCCACGGCTTGAGCACCGCCATCCGCCCGATGGTGCCGTCCGGCAACAGCCGCCCGGTGCCAATGGCGACGCCGCCGTCCGCCAGCGCAATGACATGCCGGCACAGCGCGTCCCGGTCATCCCATTCCTCGTGCTCCGGCACCTGCTGCTCCACAATAAACACCGTCCGGCGTACGGCCGACAACTTCGCGCCGTCGGCATGCCAATCGGCGGGACGCACGGTAAACAGAGGCAGGCTGTCGTAGTTGTGGTTCACACCAACGATTATAATCATCGCATGAAAAGCCTGTGGAATGACGCGCACGCGGCGCAGTGCGTCGGCGAACTCGCGCTGCGCGCCTACACCTCGCGCCTGCTCGGCGGCGATACGTCGCTGGTGCTGCATGGCGGCGGCAACACGTCGATCAAATTGGATGACGGCAGCTCGTGCAAGCTGTACGTCAAGGCTACCGGGAGTGACCTTGCGCGAGTAGACGAAACCGCCTTCACGCCGCTGCGTCTCGATGCCGTGACGCAAGTGTTGGCAACGGAAAATTTGAGTAACGCCGGCATGATGCGCGCGCTCGATGGCTGCCTCGCGCGCCGTCCCGCGCCGCGCCCCTCCATTGAAACCCTGCTGCATGCGGGACTGCCGTTTCGCTGCGTCGAACACACCCACGCCGACGCCGTGCTGGCGGCGATGAACGTGGAAGCCATCGAGGCGGTGCATGCCAAGGTCTACGGCGAGCGGGCACCGCTGGTGCCGTATCACCACTCCGGCCATGCGCTGGCGCGCGCGTGCATGGATGTTTTCAACACCCATCGCACAACGAATACCATCGGCCTCGTATTGGCGTTTCACGGCATCGTCGCTTTCGGCGATGACGCGCGCGAGTCGTACCACAACATGATCGCGCTGGTCACGCGCGCCGAAGATTATCTGCAAACGCGCGGCGCGTGGGACATCGCCACGACATCCGCCGCGCCGCCGACAATGGCTGATCGCGAATCTCTGGACGCGGTACACACGGAAATCAATACCATCGCCGGCGCCCCGCTGGTGATGCATGCCCTGAATGATGCGCACAGCATGGCGTTTGCGCGACGCGCCGACCTCGCCGAGATTTCCCAGCAAGGCCCGGCCACGCCGCAGCACGCGGTCTACACCAAGCGCGTTCCGCTGCTCGGACGCGATGTGCGCGCCTACGCGGCGCGCTACCGCGACTATCTCGACACGCATTTGGGCCCGGAGGCCAGCGCGCTTATGGACGCCGCGCCGCGCATCCTGATCGATACGCAATTCGGCGTCTGCGCGTTCGGCGCCACGGCACGCATCGCGCAAATGGCCGCCGAGATGTATCAGCATGACATCGCCGTCATCACCCGCGCCTGCGCGCATGGACGTTATCGCTCGGCACCGCTGGCGTACATTGCACAAGCCGAATTTGAATATGGCGGCCATGCCGCCAAGGCAGGAATAAAATAGTGAATAAAAACAATACTTTGCAGTGGTCTCACAATCTATTGACAATGCTCGATCAGCGCGCCTTGCCGATGCAGGTGAATTACCTGCGATACGACTCGGCGGCTGCCGTAGCCGAAGGCATCACCACCATGGTAGTGCGCGGCGCTCCCGCCATCGGTTGCGCCGCGGCCTATGGCGTGGCGCTGGAGGCGTTGCGCTTGCGGGGTGAGCCCCGCGAGCTTTTTGTGGCCGGTCTGGAACGCGGCATGGCAGCGCTTGCCGCCAGCCGCCCCACCGCCGTGAATCTATTCTGGGCGTTAAATCGCATGCGCGCGAAGTTGGACACGCTGCACGATGCACCCGTGCCCGACATCGTCGACGCGCTGCTCGCCGAAGCCCACGCCATCACGGATGAAGACGTGCGGCTGAATCGCCGGATGGGCGCGCACGGCGCCGCGCTGCTCAATGACAACATGCGCGTGCTGACGCATTGCAATGCCGGTGCGCTCGCCACCGCCGGACACGGCACGGCGCTGGGCGTGATTCGCTCTGCCATCGAGGCGGGCAAGCGTATCCACGTTTATGCCGATGAAACCCGCCCGTTCTTGCAGGGCGCGCGGCTCACCGCCTGGGAACTGATGCAGGACAACATCCCGGTGACGCTGATCGCGGACAACGCCGCCGGGCTATTGATGCGTCAGGGAGAAATCGATGCCGTCATCGTCGGCGCGGATCGCGTCGCCGCGAATGGGGATGTGGCGAACAAAATCGGCACCTACAGCGTGGCGGTGCTGGCACGGCGCCACGGCATCACGTTTTATGTCGCGGCGCCGCTATCGACGATTGATCCCGCCACCGCGTCGGGCGATCTTATTCCAATTGAGGAACGCCCCGGCGCGGAAGTCACTGGCTACGGCGACACACAGTGGGCGCCGCTCGGAGTGAAAGTCAGAAACCCGGTATTCGATGTCACGCCGGCGGAACTGGTCAGCGCGCTCATCACCGAGCGTGGCGTGGTGTTCGCGCCCGACGCGGCAAAAATCCGTGCGCTGCTGGCGGGCTAAATCACCAACCCGCCGCTAACCTCGATCACAGCGCCGTTGATGTAGCTGGCGTCGTCGGAAGCGAGAAACGCAAACGCGTTGGCCACGTCTTCAGGCTTGCCCAGATGCCCCATCGGCACCTTGTCTTCCAGCGCCTTGATGACTTTTGCGGGAATGGTGGCGAGGATACTGGTGGCAATAAACCCCGGACACACCGCGTTGGAGCGTATGCCCTTGCGCCCCAGTTCGCGCGCCCAGGTCTTGGCCATGCCGATCACGCCGAACTTGCTGGCAGCGTAATTGGTCTGACCGAAGTTGCCGTACAAGCCGACGATGGACGACGAATTCAGGATCACGCCAGACTGCTGCGCGAGCATGGTGTCGATCACCGCCTTGGTGGCGTTGTAAACGCCCTTCAGATTGACCGCGATCACCTTGTCGAACTGATCCTCGGTCATATTTTTCATCTGCGCATCGGCCACGATACCGGCGTTGTTCACCAAGCAGTCAATGCGGCCAAACTTGGCCACGACGGCCTCAACCATGGCCTTCAGCGATTTCGTGTCCGTCACATTGGCCACGCAGCCCAGCGTCTGCGCGCCAGCCTGCTCGCACAGTTTGATCGTGTCGGCGATAGATTCCTGGCTCAGATCACACACCACCACTTTCGCGCCCTCGCGCGCAAACTTAACCGCCGTCGCCTGCCCGATGCCCCGCCCTGCCCCTGTAATAATGGCTACCTTGTCTTTAAGACGCATTCCCTGTCCCTTGTTGTCGTTATGCTTGTAGTTGCGGCGCACAATTTAGCCGATATTCTCGCGCCGCACAATTAAAAATAGTGCCATGCAGCAAAAATAATAAGCGAGTCGACTAAGGTTGATTCAGAGGTGGGGCCCGATGCGGAATATACAAATAACTATTTGTTTTTAAATAATATTTACAACCGTTCCAACCGGAACTCGGTTAAATAGCTCGATAATGTCCGGGCCACGCATGCGGATGCAACCATGCGACGACGGGATGCCCATCGGCACCGAATCCGGCGCGGAATGGATATAAATATAGCGTCGCATGGTATCCACGTTCCCCAGCCGGTTAAAGCCAACTTCGCAGCCGGAAAGCCACAAAATACGCGTCAATATCCAATCGCGATCTGGAAATTTATCTTTTAATTCAGGTGTATATATCTCACCGGTCGGCCGCCGCCCAACGAAAACGGTATTTTCAGGACACCCGGCGCCAATTTTTGCACGGACAATGTGTTTACCGCGTGGCGTGCAATTGCTGCCCAAGGCCTCGCCAACGCCATTACTTGCCGACGACACAGGATAGGCAAGCATTTCAACATTATTGTTTTTCATATAAAACAAGTAATTGTGACGCTATTGTAATGTCTATTCTAAGCATTATCGCGACGCCGTTTAGCAAAGAACTCCCGCATTAAAGCCGCCGATTCGTCCGCCAGCAAGCCGCCGGAAACGCTGGCGTGATGATTAAGCCGCTGTTCCGCGAACAAATTGACCACGCTGCCGCAAGCGCCTGTCTTGGGATCCGAGGCGCCGTAAAAGACCTGTGCGATGCGTGCATGCATGATCGCACCCACGCACATGCAGCAAGGCTCCAGAGTCACGTAGAGGTAGCAGTTCGTCAACCGATAATTGCCCAGACGCTGCGCCGCATCGCGCAGCGCCATCACTTCGGCGTGGGCGCTGGGATCATGGCGGGTAATCGGCTGGTTGTAGCCGCGGCCGATGATCTGGTCGTCTTTGACCACCACCGCGCCGACGGGCACTTCGCCCGTTTCCGCAGCCTGGCGAGCGAACTCC
>CAWUUY010000437.1:0-11173 GCA_963924885.1 uncultured Burkholderiales bacterium
GGGGCACGGCGGTAATCATCGAAAATCGCGGCTCGGCCGTCGGCGGCGTGGTCGGCATGGATATCGCGGCCAAGGCCACGCCCGATGGCTATACCCTGCTGGCAGTGTCGGCCAGCGCGGTGCTCAACGCCGCGCTGGTGAACAAAACTGCAGTCGATCAGCGCGTGGCCTTCGTTCCCATCGTGCAACTCACCACACAACCCTATCTGCTGGCGATCCCCTCGTCGGTGCCGGCGCAATCGGTGGCGGAATTCATCGCGCTCGCCAAGGCCAAACCCGGCGCGTTGAACTACGCCTCGGCGGGCAACGGCTCGATGTCGCATCTGGGCGGCGAGTTGTTCAACGCGCTGGCTAATGTGAGCATCGCGCACATCCCCTACAAAGGCACCGGCCCCGCGCTGACCGATCTGCTCGGCGGGCAGGTGCAGATGCTGTTCGCGGGCGGCATCTCCGTCACGCCGCAGGTCAAGACCGGGCGGCTGCGCGTGCTCGGGCAAAGCGCGCTCACGCGCACGCGCCTGCTGCCGAACATCCCCACCATCGCCGAATCCGGCCTACCCGGTTTTGAACTGAACGGCTGGTACGGCTGGCTCGCGCCCACGGGCACGCCCGCTACTATCGTGCAGGCGCTGAACCGCGAGATCGTGCAAATACTCAGCGCGCCCGAGATGCTGGAAAAATTCGCCGGCGATGGCTCGGAGCCCGCGCCCGGCACGCCGGAACAACTGCGCGCGTTGTTTAATCGCGATATTGATAAGTGGACGCAATTGTTTACGCGGATGAAGGTGAAGTTGTGAATCGCATCGTTACTCTCGCGGTCATGGTGACGATGGCGGGTACGGCTGGCGCACAAACAACCTTCCCCACCCGCGTAGTGCGTATCGTCGTCCCCAGCACCACCGGTGGCGGCGCCGACGCGCTGGCGCGGCTACTGGCGCATCACCTGACCGAACGCTGGGGGCGGCAGGTGATCGTCGAAAACCGCACCGGTGTCAGCAACATGCTCGGCGGCGAATTCGTGGTGAAGTCCGCGCCCGACGGACACACGCTGCTGGCAGGCATTTCCACGCTGGCCATCAATCCATCAACACACAAAAAAGTGCTGTTCGACGCACAGCGAGATCTCGCGCCGATCTCGCACATGGTGTCGATACCCAACCTGCTGCTGGTGCATCCGTCGCTGCCCGCAAAATCCGCTATGGAGCTGGCCGCCGTAGCGCGCGCGAAACCGGGCCTACTGCTTTATGGCTCCGGCGGGCATGGCACCAACAATCATCTGGTGGTCGAGCTTTTCGGCGCGATGACCGGCACCAAACTCACGCACGTGCCGTACAAAAACTCCGGCCCAGCGCTGATCGACACCATCGGCGGCCAACTGATGGTGTTCGCCACCAATATGATTCTCGGTCTGCCGCATGCGCGCAATGGCCGGCTGCGCGCCATCGGTGTCACCAGCCTCGCGCGCGCCCCGGGCGCGTCTGATATTCCGACACTGCACGAATCGGGCCTTAAGGCTTTCGAAGCCGTGCAGTGGTACGGCCTGCTCGCACCTGCGGGCACGCCGCGCGACATCACCGATAAAATTTATCGCGACACCGCCGCCGTGCTCAAAATGCCCGAAGTACGTGACCGCATGACTGGCGACGGCGCGATAGTCATCGCCTCCACCGGCGAACAGTTCGCCGCGTTCATTAAATCCGAAACGGTGAAATGGGCGAAGGTGGTGAAGGCCGCGGGCATCACGCCGGAGTAACGGCAGGCGCAAATCCAGGTTCGTGCTACTATTTTTGTTGTCCATCAGAAAGGTATTGCAATGACCGCTTCACACAGTACCTCGCCCAAAACACTTGACCGCGACATCGAAGTCTCCCCCGGCGACTGGCAGGCCCAGGAGTTTTATTATCTGATGACCGCGATGGTCATCCCGCGCCCTATCGGCTGGATTTCCACGATGTCCGCCAAGGGCGTGAGCAACGTGGCACCATATTCGTATTTCAATATGATGGGCAATGATCCTCCTTACGTCGCGTTTGCCTCCACCGGCGTGAAGGACACGCTCGCCAATTTGCGCGAGGTGCCGCAGTTCGTCGCCAATATCGTGACCATGCATCTGATCGAGGAAATGAATTTCACCGCTGGCGATTTTCCGCGCGACGAAAGTGAATTCGGCTGGGCAGGGCTGACCGCTGCGCCGTCCACCAAGGTGAAACCGTTTCGCGTGCTGGAGGCCAAGGCGCACATCGAATGCGAAGTGAAACAGATCATCACCGATCACAACACCAACATCGTGCTCGGCCGCATCGTGCATGTGCATGTCGATAAATCGGTGTGGAAAGATGGCCGCATCGATCCCAAGCTGCTCGACCCGGTGTGCCGTTTGTCCGGCTCCGGTTATGCATCGCTGGGCGAGGTGCTCAACATCGCGCGGCCAGAGTGGAAGACCGTGCAGGGATCGCAGGGCAAAGAGAAAATGCCGAGGGCGGTGAAACGATAAGGCGTTGGCGGCTTACAGACCTGGATAGAAGGTATGTAACTATTTTTAAACTATTTTTTACAGAGGCTCTCCATGTCAGAACATCGCTGGTCTGCAAGCCGCTATTTCGCCGCCATGCTGCTCTGCGCAATCTCGATTCCCATTACGCACGCCGCCGACGCCTACCCCGCCAAACCCGTGCGCCTGATTTTGCCTTTCGGCGCAGGCGCTTCCACTGACATCATCGGGCGCATCTTCGCGCAGCGTTTTTCTGAAATCTGGGGGCAACCCGTGATCGTTGATAACCGCCCCGGCGCGGGCGGCATCATCGGCACCGAAATGGCCGCCAGATCCGCCACCGACGGTTACACGCTGTTCACCTACGGCATCAACCAGACCATCACCGCGGGTCTCTACAAAAAACTACCCTACAACCATCTCACCGACTTCACGCTGATTTCGCTCTACGCCACGATGCCCAACATCCTGTGCGTGACGCCCTCGCTGCAGCCCGCCAACGTAAGCGAGTTCATCAAATTCGCCAAGGCCAGTCCCGGCAAATACAAGTTTGCGTCGTCAGGCATCGGCGCATCACCGCATCTCACCATGGAGTATTTCAAATCGGTGGTGGGCATCGATCTCATACACGTGCCGTACAAAAACGCGGCGCAGGGTTACACCGACACCATCAGCGGGCAGATACAGGCCTTCTTTTTCAACCTGCCGGGGCCGCTGCCCTTCGTCAAGGCCGGGCGCCTGCGGGCGCTGGCCGTCACCTCCGCCAAGCGCGCACCGCAAGTGCCCGACGTGCCCACCATCATGGAGTCCGGCGTGTCCGATTTTGAAGTCACCGTGTGGCAGGGCTACGCCGTACCCAAGGGCGTGGCGCCAGCGCAGGTGCGCAAGATTCACGACACCATGATGAAGGCGCTCGCCAGCCCGGAGGTGCAGCAACGCTTCATCGAAAACGGCGTCGCCGCCGCGCCGCAAACGCCTGCGGAGTTCACCAAATTCGTCAAGGATGAAACCGCGAAATGGCATAAGGCGATTACGCTGTCGGGGGCGAAGGTGGAGTAGCTTTTTTTGTGACAGCCGTGCTTGAGCGCACCTTACCCTTAACCGTCATTCCCGCGAAAGCGGGAATACATAAGGCGTCTCAAGTGGCACGGTGTTATGGGTTCCCGCCTGCGCGGGAAAGACAGGGTTGTTTTTGTAGTCTTCGCCAGAGGCTTTGTGCTGCTCTCCTATACATAATTGAAACGCAAATTCATTGACCAGCCCAACCGGATAAACACATGCTTACGCACCCCCGCTATCTCCCTCATCTACTCGCAACCACCCTACTCGCCGCCAGCGGCATTGCCTTCGCGCAAGCCCAAAGCTATCCCACCAAACCCATCCGTGTGATCGTGCCGTTTGCGCCCGGCGGCGCCAACGACATCACTATTCGCACGCTGAACATCCGCTTGCCCGCGTTGCTGGGGCAAAGCCTCATCATCGACAACCGCCCAGGCGCGGGCGGCAATGTCGGCGCGGAGCTCACGGCAAAATCACCCGCCGACGGCTACACGCTGCTGATCGCGAACAACTCGCTGATCATAAACGCGAGCCTGTATCGCAAGCTGCCGTATGACCCGTTCCGTGATTTCGCGCCGATCTCGATGACCGCCACCTCGCCCAATATGGTGGTGGCGCATCCGTCGCTGCCGGTGCGCAACGTCAAGGATCTGGTGGCGCTCGCCAAATCCAAGCCCGGCGAGATCAGCTATGCCTCGCCCGGCGCGGGAACGTCGTCGCATTTGGCGGGCGAGTTGTTTCGCGTGCGCACCGGCTCCAACATCATTCACGTGCCGTATAAAGGCGCGGGACCGCTGATGGTAGATCAGATCGGCGGCCATGTGATGCTGAGTTTCACCGCGCCCATCGTCTCGAAGCCGCACATCGACGGCGGCAAACTGCGCGCACTGGCGGTGACCTCGCAAAAACGCTGGCCGGGCATGCCCGATGTGCCCAGCGTGGCCGAGGCCGGCTACGCCGACTTTGACGTGTATGTGTGGGTGGCGCTGTTCGCGCCAGCGGGCACGCCGCGCGCCATCATCGAACGCATCGCCGGCGACACCGCCAAGGCGCTCGACACGCGGGAAGTGAAAGACCGCTTCGCCTCTGCCAGCATCGACGCCGCCGCCAGCACGCCGGACGCGCTTGCAGCGTTCATGAAAAAAGATTTCGAGCTGTGGGACAAGGTGATTAAAACCGCAGGGATCAAGCTGGACTGACGCTGCTACCCCGCCAGCCGCACATGCACGCCTTCCCAGGCCGACTTGCCCATCGCATCAGTCAACTGCACGCTGCGCAATCCATCGATGCCCGACGCCGCGGGCTCGCCGCCTTCGATCAGCATTTTGCTGAAGGCCCCCACGCAAGCCTCGTGCGCGTTGATCGCGGGATAGGCCATCTTGCGTGACTTGCCGTCGTTGGTGAAGACTTCCATCTCGCCGCCCTCGCGGCTGCGCGTCAACGCACGGCCAGTGATGCGGCCCTCGCTGCCGTAAATCACAAAATCGTTGTGCGGATTGGGCGTGCTTTGATTGACGTTCAGTTGCGCCAGCACGCCATTGGCAAATTTGAACGTGGTGAGCGACGTGGTTTCCATCACGTTCGTCGGCGTATCGAACATGGCCGACACGGTGACGATTTCCGAACACAGGATATAACGCAGGATGTCGTAGACGTGCGTGCCCACGTTCATGCTGGTGCCCAGGCCCGCCATGGTCGGATCCTGCCGCCAGGTCGCCGCCACACTGCGGGCGCCCACGCCAGCGCTGGCTTCGAGCTGCACCATCAGCACCTTGCCGATTTCACCGCTTTGCACAATGCGCCGCGTGTCGACAAAACACGGCATGTGGCGATTATGAAAATTAATGCCCAGCTTGACGCCTGCCTTGTCGCATTCGCGTACGATGCGCTCGGCGTCCGCCACCGAGGTGGCCATCGGCTTGTCGCAAAACACATGCTTGCCCGCGCGCGCCGCCGCAACGGCCTGGTCGGCATGCTGCGAATTCGGCGTATGGATCGCCACCACCGTCACTTCGGGGTTGCGCAGCAGGTCGTCAAAACTGGTGTAAGCGTGCTTGGCGTTAAAGCGCTTGGCGAAATCGTTCGCCCGCGTCTGATCGCGGCTCACCACGCCGATGAGCGCGTTGCCCGCGTAGGAGTTAATGCCCGGCAACATGCGATCCGCCGCGATTCTGCCAGTGCCGATGAGTCCCCAACCGTTTTTTGCTGTCATGATTTTTGCTCTGGATTATTTTGGTTAATTGAATTGAAGAATCTACTTCGTGCTGATGCTACACCGCCAACAAATCCATAAACATCGGCACCGCCGTATCCACAAACCGCCCGTGATCCAGACACAACTCGCGCACCTGCAGCGCGCGCTGCGCTGTATAGTGCCTTTGCAACCGTTCCGATAACTTATTGATTAACAGAGGAATTCCCTCTTCACGCCGGGAGGGATGCCCGACGGGATTATCGTGCTCGATCAACCCAGTGGTCGTGCCGTCCTTGAACACCACTTCGATTCCATTCGGATTCGCGCGCAACGTCGCGTCGTTAACACGCGCGGTGTAAGCCGGGTTTTCGGTCACGGTCATCAGTGCGCGAAGATTGTCGATGCGCGGATCAGCGGCGGATTCGTCTTCGTAGTCGGCGGCGGTCAGCTTGCCGCGCAGCAGGCAAATCGCCATGGCGTATTGCAGGCAGTGATCACGGTCGGCGGGGTTCCTCAGCGGGCCGGTTTTGTCGATGGTCTCGCGCGTGCGTTGATGCGTGAAGAGTTTGATCGCGGCAATATCATCGAGCCGGTCGCGCACGCGCAGCGCGGCTTCCAGCGCGCACTCGATGGCCGATTGCGCGTGGATCACCACCGGCCCCATGATTTTAAAAATCACGTTTTCCATCACCAGCGTGCCGAACTCGCCACCGCGCTTGAACTCAACGCCATTCAAGCGGGTTTTGTTGAAACCCCACTTCGGGTGGCTCAACACTTGCGGATAACCCGGTTCGCCCTTCACTGCCATCAGCGCGAGGCGCACGGCGTTGCTCGCGCATTCCGCCGCCGCCCAACCCTTGCGCGGGCCGGTGTTGGAGCCGAAGCGATGCACGCACAGCGGCGGATCAAAAAACGCGAGTGACGTGGCCGCCATGATCTGATCGCGCGTGCCGCCGAGCAGTTTGGCGGCCACCGCCGCGCAGGCGATTTTCACCAGCAGCGGATGATCGATGCCATGCGGGTTCAATGATTGGCCCAAGCCCAGCACGCCCTGAATCTCGTGCGCTTTTATCATCGCTTCAAGCACAATACGTAGCGTCAGCGGCGGTTTGCCTTCAATCACGCGCGCGCGGCTCACATAATCGGCCACCGCGAGGATCGCGCCCACGTCGTCCGAAGGGTGCGAGGTCTGCACCGCCACCCAGGTGTCGCTGAAATCCGTCCAGCGCACCATGGCGCCGATGTTGAACGTGGCGGTCACCGGATCAAGCGTGTAATTCGTGCCCGGCACGCGCGCGCCGTTGACCATACCCGCGCCGGGCACCACCGGCCCCAAGAGGCGCGTGCAATTCGGATCGTGCAGCGCATCAAGCGCGCAGGAGATGCTGTCGATCAGGCAGTAACGCGCAGTTTGCATCGCGCGGTCACTGTTGATCTCATAACTATCCACATAGTCGGCGATGTCGATCAGCAGCGGGTCGTAAGGCAGGGCTTTTATGTCAGTCATGATTTCTTGTGTATATTCTATTCTTCACGCCGTTTCAAGCGCGTCATTACATCATGGTCACATCATGGAAAGGTTGCATCATGGGCGCCACCGCCACCATCGCTGAGTTTATCGTCAACACCACCGCTGCGGATTTCCCCGCGGGCAGCAACGACAAAGCGATCAAGGTAATTGCCGATACGTTCGCGGTGATACTCGCAGGTGTCAGTTCCGAGGTAGCCGAGCCGCTGCAACGTTATCTCGACATGGCAGGCGAGTCCGGCGCGTCGCCCATACTCGGCACCGGGCGCACAGCCTCGCCCGAAACCGCCGCGCTGATTAACGGCACCTACGGCCACTCGCTCGATTACGACGACGTGCTGTCGATGATGCCGGCGCATCCGAGCGCGGTCATACTGAGCGCCTTGCTCGCCAGCATGAATGGCAAACCGGTCAGCGGCAAGGATTTTATCGAGGCTTATATCATCGGCGTTGAAGTCGGCGGCAAGGTCGGCGTGGGCATGACCAACGATCACTATCAACGCGGCTTTCACGCCACGGGCACGCTGGCGCTGTTTTCCGGGCTGGCGGCGCTGGCGAAACTGCATCGCATGGACGCCGCGACGATACAACAGGCCCTCGGCATCGCGGCCTCCATGGCGAGCGGCCTGCGGCGTAACTTCGGCACCATGACCAAGCCGCTGCACACCGGCCTTGCGGCGCGCAGCGCGCTCACCGCCGCGCGGCTGGCAATGTCGGGCTTTACCGCAGCGCCGGACATCATGGAAGCCCAGGCCGGATTTTTTTCCACCTACGGCACGGCGGATTCCGACCCGGACGTCACCGTGCGCGGGCTGGGCAAGCCTTTTGTCATCAGCAGTCCCGGCATCGCGCTGAAAAAATTTCCGTGTTGTTACGCCACGCATCGGCCCATGGATGGCGTGTTGCGGCTGCGCGAGAAGCTGGGCTTTGACGCACAGTCGATCGACAAATTGATCTGCCGCATGCCGCCCGGCGGCATGCATGTGCTGATTTATCCGCGCCCGGTGACCGGCCTTGAAGGCAAATTCAGCTTGCCTTACTGCGTGGCCGCCGCCGTGCTGGACGGCCAGTTTTCGCTGTGGAGTTTCAGCGACGAAGCCGTGCGCCGCCCGGAAATCGCTGCACTCTATGAGCGCATCAACGCGCACGAAACGCCCGCCTGCCGCGGCAATGATCCGCAGTTCGACAAGCGCAGCTCCGGCAGCCGCGGCTTTGTCGAAGTCGAGGCCATATTAAAAGATGGCCGCCGCGAATCGGTGCGCGTGGACGTGCCGCCCGGTTCGCCCGCGCGTGAATTGACGTGGGACGATCTGCACGCCAAATTCATCGATTGCGCGAAGCAGGCGCCGCGCATCGCCGCCCACGAAGCGCAGGCCGCGTTTGATTTGATACGCAAGCTCGACACCGTGCCCGACATACGCGCTGTCAGCAACAAATTGCATTGAGAAACCCATGACCACTGACCCGATCACGCAACGTTTTCCCGGCACCTGGCTAACCACGTTCGGCGCAATGACGCTCGAACAACACGGCACTAAAGTCACCGGGGTCTACCACTACGGCAACACCGAAGGCCACATCGATGGCACCCTCGACACACCCGGCGGCGACACGCTGCGCTTTCACTATGCAGAGCCGAACGAGCGTGGCGAAGGCGTATTCCGCCTGCTGCGCGCGGGCAAGTTCAGCGGCAGCTATACGCCCGAGGGCGCGCAACTCGCGCGGCGCTGGGAAGGCGAGCGTGGCTGGGAGGGCCTGTGGGAAAGCGATTTCGGCCGCATGCGGCTGATACACGAAACCGGCCGCGTGCATGGCTCATACGAGGGCGCGGGGTGCGCGGTGATCGAGGGGCAGGCCGTCGGTGCGGGCACGCTGGAATTCCGTTACCGTGAACCGCGCGCTTCCGGCGAAGGACGTTTCGAGATGAACGAGGATGGTTACGGCTTCGCGGGCGAGTGGCGCGTGCAGGGCGGCACGGAGTGGAAGCCGTGGCGCGGCCATCGCGTGATTGCCGAGCGCGGCGTTACCTGGCTGCTGGTGCTGGAGGCGCACTGGCAGCGCAGCCTCGCGGAAAACGAATATTCCTTCGGTCACATGCTGCGCGAAGTGTTCGCGCGCCTGCCGCAAGTGCGCGTGCGGCAACGGTTTTTTCACGACGCGGAAAGTCTCGATCACTGGTGCCGCGAGCTGATCTACCTTGCGGAGCCGGCGGTAATGATGATCGCCAGCCACGGCGTCGCCGACGGCCTGAGCGTACACGGCGAAGTCATCAATACCACGCGCGTGCTGGATGCCGTGCGCGGCGTGGGCAACCTGAAGCTGCTGCATTTCTCGTCGTGCCTGGTCGGGCTTGATGGGCAAGGCGCGCTGACCAAGCAGCCGTTTCCGGTGTCCGGCTACACCACCAGCGTCGATTGGGGCGCGAGCGCGCTGCTGGAATTCACCTATCTCGATCTGATGTTGAATCGCGGCTACGCACCGGCGGACGCGGCGGCGGCGCTGCCCAAGCTGGTGAGTTATGCCTGCGATACCGTGGCCGATGATTACCCGTATCGCGCGGCGGGGTTCCGGTTTTTTCCGGCGGTGACGGAAACGACGTAAGGTTTTACTGAATTTCGATTTTTTTCGCGGCGGCGATTTTTTTCCACTTGACGATTTCGCCCGTTACATGCCGGCCAAAATCCTCCGGCGTGGTGGAAGTAACCGCGCCGCCCATGTCGGTAAACCGCTTTTGAATGTCAGGTTCGTTCAGGATCGCGCGCATCTCGCGATTGAGCTTGGCGACCACCGCTGGCGGCGTGCCGCGCGGCGCGGCAAAACCGGAATACGAGGTGACCTCATAACCAGGCAGCGTCTGCGCCACCGTCGGCACGCTGGGCAACTGCAATGAACGCTCCATCGACGTCACCGCGATGGCGCGCAGCCGCCCCGCGTTCACATGCGGGTAAGCGCCCGTCAGTGTCTCGAACACCACGTCGAGCCGCCCGCCAACCAGTTCGATCGCCAGCTCCGAACCGCCCTTGAACGGCACATGCGTCATCTCCGTGCTGGCATGGGTGTTGAATAACTCCACCGCCAGATGCAGCACCGAGCCGATGCCCACCGAACCGTAGTTCAGTTTGCCCGGTGATTTTTTGGCCGCCGCGATCAGATCAGCGGTCGAGCGCAGCGGCGAATCCGGCTTGACGATCACCGCGAACGGATACAGCACCGCGTTGGTGATCCATGCAAAATCACGCAGCGGATCGAACGGCAGTTTTTTCAGCACTGCCGCCTGCGTGCTGAACGCCCCGCTCACCAGCAGCAGCGTGTGTCCATCGGCGGTGGCCTTGGCAACGTAATCGGTGCCGATCATGCTGCCCGCGCCGGGCCGATTTTCGACAATCACGGTTTGCCCGAAACGGTCGGTCAGCTTCTGCGCCATCGCGCGCGAGATGATGTCGGTGTTGCCGCCCGCCGGGAAACCCACCACGATGCGCACCGGGCGCGACGGATATTCCTGCGCGTGCGCGCTGGTCATGCACGCCAGCACAGCCATCGACACCGCCCCTCTAACTTGAAATCTCATGTGCCGCTCCGGTTTTCCTTGCTACAGCGGTTTGACACCCGTCTCTTTCGCCAGCACCGCCATCTCCTTGAGATAGCCTTCCAAAAATTTCCGGAATTCAGCGGGGCTGCTCGCCACCGGCGTGTGCCCGCCTTGCTCCATGGTGTCGCGCATTCGCGGACTGGCCAGCGCCTGCACGACCTCATTGTGCAGGCGCGCCGCCAGTGTGGCGGGCAGGGCCGCGGGCGCAAAAATCGCGTGCCATGCCGGGTCGTAGATGAATCCCGCCATGCCCGCTTCCGACATCGTGGGAACATCCGGCAATCCTTGCCAGCGCTTGCCGCCGCTGGTGGA
>CAWUUY010000438.1:0-3257 GCA_963924885.1 uncultured Burkholderiales bacterium
GGCGAGCCTTCCGCCACCGCGCCATGGGGCTGGCAACTGGATGGTCATCACGCCATCATCAATTACTTTGTGCTCGGCGATCAGGTGGTGATGACGCCCTCGTTCGCCGGCTCCGAGCCGCTGATCGCCACCGCCGGCAAGTACAAAGGCACCGCCGTATTGCAGGAAGAACAGCGTCAGGGGCTCTCCATGCTACACGCGCTGGGCGTGGAGCAGCGTAAAAAAGCCATCATCAAGGTGTCCAAGACCGGCAACGAAGTGCTGACCGAGGCCTGGCGCGACAACGTGGTGCTCGACTACGCGGGCGTGAACGCGAAGGAACTGTCGCCCGCGCTGCGCCAGCAACTACTCGACCTGACGGCGCTCTACGTCGGCAACATGGCCGACGGCCACGCCCGCGAAAAAAGAAAGAAGTGCGCGCGCATCTGGACCGCACCTGGTTCGCGTGTATGGGCGGCACGGACGCAGGCAGTGTGTTTTATTACCGCATTCACAGCCCGGTGATCCTGATCGAGTTCGACCATCAAACGCCGGCCACGCTGCGCTTCATGTACGCCGACCCGAAGCAGCCGCGCACCGAACATATCCACACGGTAGTGCGCACGCCCAACGGCAACGAATACGGCAAGGTTCTGTTGCGCCAGCAATATGAGAGATCACAAGCCGGCTGGCAATTAAAGCGCAGTCCTCATTCAACCTGCAACTTCGCCTGCTGCACCACCTTCTTCCATTTCGCCATATCCTCGCGCACGAATTTGCCGAGGTCTTCGCTGGTGCCGGGGCGCGCTTCGGCGCCTTGCGAGGAGAAGCGTTCCAGCACTGACGGAATGGCGAGCGCTTTATTGAGCGCCGCGTTCAGCCGCTGGATGATGTCGTTAGGCGTGCCGGTCGGCGCGAAGATGCCGATCAGTGTGCTGGCATCGAAGCCCGGCACGCCGGATTCGATCACTGCGCGGTCGTAGCCGATGTCCAATTTGTCGCTCAGCTTGCGGACAAATTTAATCATTGCGTTCTCCGCGCTGCCGCGCGCGGCATGGTGCGTAATCAGCATGTCGGTAACCACCAGCGCCCCCGAGTTGATAAAGGGATTGCGCGGCTTGCCGCGCTCCTGCTCCAACTGCACCAGCGAGTTGAACGGCGTGCCCGACGGCTCGCGTCCGACGCGCGACCACACCGAATCGCCTTCCAGATGAAACGCCAGTGTCAGCCCGAACAGTTTGGAAATCGATTGAATCGAAAACGGCACATCGGCGTCCCCCGCGCGATACACGTGTCCTTCGAGATCGACAATCGCGATGCCGAAGTGATCGGGCGAAATCTTGGCGAGTTCGGGGATATAACTCGCGACCTTGCCGGTGCCGATGATCGGTTTGACTGCCGCGTGGATGCGGTCGAGAATAGCTTGATATTCCATGGGTGCCGACTGAATTGCCATGTGACAACTTACCAGAGAAATCCCTTCCCGGTGCCCCGTCGAGGGGAAGAGCGCTGATTTTTATGTTCACAACTGATTCCAGCATACCGCGAGATAGAAACAGTGGCTGATTTTCATCGTGGCAAGTTTGCCGTCGCCCTATTGTGGGCTACGGCTGTTTTCGCGACTCGCGCGCAGGCGCAACCGTCGTTCCCCGCTAAACCAGTGCGCATGGTCGTGCCGTTTTCCACGGGCAGTCAGCCTGACAGCGTGGCGCGCATCATCGCGCAGAAACTCGCAGAAGGCTGGAAGCAGCCGGTGGTGGTGGAAAACCGCCCCGGCGCCAACGGCACTATCGGATTTGCGATGGTGGCCAAGGCCGCGTCTGATGGTTACACGTTGATGCTGACCTCCGCCGCGTTCACTGCCAGCGCCGCGACCCAGCCCGCGCTGACCTACGATCCGCGCAAGGATTTCGCCGGCGTGGCGCAACTGGGCGTCAATACCCAAGTGCTGGTTGTGCCGCCCGCGCTTGGCGTTAAATCGGTCGAGGAACTGGTCGCGCTGGCAAAGGCCAAGTCGGGACAACTGGTGTGGGCCACACCGGGAGCCAACTCCGGGCCGTTTCTGGTGGGCGAACGATTCCGGCTCGACACCGGCATCAAAATCATCCACGTTGCGTTCAAGGGCGGGCCGGAAATCATTGTCGAGCTGCTGGCCGGGCGCTCGCATTATTCGTTTACGTCGCTCGGCAGCGCGATGCCGTTTATTAAGGACGGGCGTTTGCGCGCGTTAGCGGTTGCCATGCCGCAACGCACACCGCTGTTGCCGGAGACGCCCACGGTGTCGGAGACGCTGCCGGGCTTTCACCGTGTGCTGGGTTCGTATGGCGTGCTCGCGCCGGCGAGAACGCCGCGTGCTATCGTTAACCAGGTCGGCAACGAGATCGTGTGGCTGGTCAACACGCCGGAAATTCGTGAGCAGTTACAAAACATCGGCCTGATGCCCGCGCCCCTCGCGGGCGCGGATTATCACAAGGTGTTGCTGGATCAGATCGATGCGCTGTCGTCGCTGGTGAGCGGTATCGGGCTGCGCAAGTAAAGCCCCGGAATACGCGGTGCTCTACTCCGGCGTAATCTTCGCCAGCCGCACGATCTCTCCCCACCGCTTGATATCCACCGCCACATTCTTCTGAAATACCGAGGGATGATCGGCGACGGGTTCATAACCTGCCGCGATAAACACGTCGCGCATACGCGGGGTCTGCACGGCTTTGTGGATCGCGTTGTAAATCCTCATCACGATGGCGTCGGGTGTTTTCGCCGGGGCAAACCACGCGTGCCATCCGGTGTCGAGCTGAAAACCGGGCAGGCCGGCTTCGCCGATGGTGGGCAAGTCGGGCATGGTTTCCAGCCGTTTGGCGCCGCTGTAACCGAGCGCGCGCAGCCGCTCGGCGCGCACGTGCGGCGTGGCGGTCAGCGGCGGCACCACATTGACCTGCGCTTCGCCACCGAGTACCGCGATCAGCGCCGGGGCGGAGCCTTTATACGGCACGTGCAGCATGCGAATACCGGCACGTACGTTGAACGCTTCGTTGATGAGATGCAGTACGTTGCCCACCCCCGGCGAGCTGAAAATGAGTTGCTGCTTTTTGGCCAGCGCGATCAAATCCGTCACCGAGCGCGCCGGTAGCGAGGGATGCACCACCAGAAACGCGCCGTGCCCGACCACCGGGTTGGTGATCGGCGTGAAATCGCGGATCGGATCGAACGGCAGCTTTTTGTAGGTGCTGGGATTGATCGCGAACGCCATTGAGATATGCATCAGCGTGTAGCCGTCAGGC
>CAWUUY010000439.1:0-6259 GCA_963924885.1 uncultured Burkholderiales bacterium
TACGTGCCGCAGGGCCTGACCTCGGCGCAACTGAATCTGCCGTATTGCATCGCTACCTGGCTGCTGGATGGCGACTGCTTTGTCGATCAGTTCACCGATGCGCTGGTGGCCGACCCGGCGCGCATGAAACTCTCCGAAATCGTCGAAGTGCATCACGACGACGCCATCACCCAACTCGGTGCGAAAATGCGTCACAAAGTGCGCGTTGAAGTGTTGCTCAACGACGGTACGCGCATGGAGCGCACCATCGAATCCGCGCGCGGCAGCGAATACAAATTCGCCAGCGAATCCGATATCGTCGAGAAATTCGAGAAGCTCGCGGTCAAGGCGCTGCCGAAAGCGCAGGTCGAACAATTGCGTGATGCGATGCTGGGGCTGGATAAACTGGAAGACGCGACGAAGATCGCGCAGTTGCTGGGCAAACAGAAGTAAAGTTCGCTCGGCTTTTCGATAAGCGCATCGATCCCCACCCAGTCGTTCCCGCGCAGGCGGGAACCCATAACACAATCGCTTTTGCCGCACAGCGCCCCCAACCTACCTTCCCCCGAGGGAAGGGGATACCCGCCTACGCGGGAATGACGGGGATGGTTTTTGCGCAAACGTGCCAAGCGCTCCGAGGATGCTGAACCCCTCCTCGCCGCGGCTCATCGGCTTTACCCGCCCTACTTAGCCTCCAATTTAGCCTTCAGCTCCGCAAATGGATTGAAGGTCCCCGCCTCGTGCACGCCGCCGGTATCGGTGCGTCCAGCGCTGTCCTTGAGCTTGGAATGCTCATGCTCATGGCAGTAGGTGCAGAGCAACTCCCAATTGCTGCCGTCCGGCGGATTGTCATCGTGGTTGCTGTTCTTGTGATGCACTTCCAGCAGTTGCAGGTTGGCGTGCGTAAACGTGCGCGCGCAGCCGCCGCACACCCAGGGATACATTTTTAACGCTTGCTCACGATAACCCGCGGCGCGCTTGTCGGTATTGCGCCGCGCGTCACGCACCACCTGATCGAGTCTGTCGTTTGTCTGTGCCATGTTCTGAATAGCGTAACTTAATTCCCGCCTCAGTTACCACGAATTCCCGCCGTCTTCACCACCCGGCTCCATTGCTCATTCTCCGCCTTCATATGCGCGGCAAATTCGACGGACGAACCGGTGACCGGCTCCGCGCCCTCAGCAACAAGGCTCTTTTGCATGTCGGGCGAGCGCATCGCCTTGTTAGTCTCGATCACCAGCCGGTCGATTATCGCCTGCGGTGTTTTCAGCGGCGCGATCAGACCGTACCAATTGACCACCACCACGCCTTTCACGCCGGCCTCGGCAAAAGTGGGCACGTTGGGCAGCGCGGGCACGCGCTTGCCCGGCGTCACCGCCAACGCGCGCAAGCGCCCATTGTTAATGTGCGAGATGGACGAAATAATCGTCGGGAACGACGCATGCACCTGCCCGCCGACCAGATCGGAATACGCCGCGCCCATACCCTTGTAAGGAATATGCGTCATGCGCGTGCCGGTGGCGATCTTGAACAGCTCGCCGCTCATGTGGATCAGGCTGCCGATGCCCGATGAACTGTAATTCACCTTGTCCGGGTTGGCCTTGAGGTACTGCGCGAACTCCAGCGCCGATTTCGCCGGCACCGACGGATGCACCACCATCACATAACCCTGCGCGGTGACCTGTGCGATCGGCACAAAATCACGCGTGATGTCATGGCGCGATTTATACAGCAGCGGATGCACCACGGTGGTGGCGCTGATCATCATCAGCGTATGGCCGTCGGGCGCGGCGGCGGAAGTAATATCGAGCGCGATCTGGCTGCCCGCGCCGGGCCGGTTATCCACCACAAAGGTTTGCCCGAATGCCTCGCCCAGCTTCATGGACAAGCCGCGCGTCACCGTGTCCATGCCACCGCCGGGGCGAGCGGCACGATGGTGCGTACCGGGCGCGTGGGATAGTTCTGCGCGTGCGCCGTGACAAGCGCGCAGGCGAGCAACAAGCCGGATATTACATAACTATTTGTTTTAATTGATATTTTCATAATTAATCACTAATGAGCGAAGGCGCGATTCTAATTCAATCTCGCCATGCCGGTGCTTTTAACCACCCGTTCCCACTTCGCCATTTCGCTGCGGATGTTATCGCCGAATTGCTCCGGCGTGCTGGCGAAGATATCGTAGCCACGCTCCGCAAGGCGCTGGCGCACATCGGGCATTTGCAGCACCTTGCGCATCGCGCCGCTGAGTATGCCGATGATGTCTTTCGGCACGGCGGCGGGCGCCACCGAACCAAAATAACTTTGCGAATCGACTTCCTTCATGCCGGACTCGATGAACGTCGGCGTGTCGGGCAGCGACACGTTGCGTTTTTCTCCGGTCACGGCAATCGCGCGCAACCTGCCCGCACGCGCAAAACCCGATGCCGAACTAGTGCCGCCGAACAACATGGTCACCTGCCCCGCCAGCGTGTCCGCGGTGGCGAAGCCGCCGCTTTTATACGGCACCACCACCATGTCGATTTTGGTCGCGGCGCGAAATTGCTCTATGCCCAAGTGCGTGGCTGTACCCAAGCCACCCATCGCAAAGGTAAATAGCGCGGGCTTCGCCTTGCCCAGCGCCACCAGCTCCTTCAGCGTTTTTGCCGGCACCGATGGATGCACCATCAGCACATTCGGTGTGGCCGCCAGCAGCGAAATCGGCGCAAAGTCGCGCAGCGTTTCGTACGGCAGCTTGGTGAACAGACTCGGATTGCTCGCAAACGAACTCTCGACGTGCAGGATGGTGTAACCGTCCGGCGCGGCCCGGGCTACCAACTCGGTGCCGATCTGCCCGCCCGCGCCGGGCCGGTTTTCCACCACGACTTGCTGGCCCAGCAACGCCGTGAGCTGAGGTGCCATGATGCGCGTGAGATTGTCGGTGCCGCCGCCGGGGGCGAGCGGCACGATGATGCGAATCAACTTCACCGGGAAAATCGGCTCCGCGGCCAATGCCGGCAATGCGAACGCCAGCGCCAGGGTTCCCAGCAAGTGTCGAATCAGATGCATGTTGTATTCCATCAAGGCAGCGTCAGATAATCTTGCGCAATATCATCCACGCTGCGGCAGAGGTCGCATTGCCTGCTCGCGCGGATCGTAAATGTTGCTGACGCCCCGTTGTTATCGGCCATGCCGCGCTTCTCCTGATATAGTGCGTGTGCTTGACGCTATCGCCGTGATGACTGACGATCCGATTTTACTATTGTCCTTGCGAAGTAGAACCCATGCCGCCGAAAATCGCGTCGCTCATACTGCTGGCGCTGCCCGTTGCGGCGGCGCTGGCACAGGCACCTGCTTCGTCTTACCCATCCAGGCCCATCCGCATCATCGTCGGCTTTCCGCCCGGCGGCAATTCCGATTTTGTCGCGCGCGCAGTGGGCCGCGGGTTGAGTGAATCGTGGGGCCAGCAGGTGCTGATCGACAACCGTCCCGGCGCAGGCGGCAACATCGCCGCAGAACTGGTGGCCAAAGCGCCCGCCGACGGGCACACACTGCTGCTCGGCGTGTTCGCGCATGCGGTGAACCCCAGCCTTTATGGCAACAAGCTGCCGTTTGACGCCGTGCGCGATTTCGCGCCGGTGACCCTGTGCGTGTCGTCGGCCAACATCCTGGTGGTGCATCCCTCGCTGCCGGTGAATTCGGTGAAGGACCTCATCGCGCTGGCGAAAGCGAAGCGGGGGCAAATCACCTATGCCTCGTCGGGCAACGGCACGGCCAGCCATCTCGCGGGTGAGTTGTTTGATCTGATGGCGGAGGTAAAAACCGTGCATGTGCCGTATCGCGGCAACGGTCTTGCGCACACCGATCTGATGGGCGGGCGCGTGGTAATGTTTTTCGCCGCGATGGCGGGCACGCTGCCGTCGGTGCAGGCGAAGCGATTACGCGCGCTGGGCGTCACCACGGTGAAACGCTGGCCGGGCGCGCCCGGGGTGCCGACGATGGCAGAGTCAGGCCTTGCCGGTTTTGAAGTGAACTCATGGTCGGGCATCTTGGCACCCGCCGGCACGCCGCCGGACATCATCGCTCGGCTGCATGGCGAAATCGCGCGCACCCTGCGGCAAAAGGAAACGCGTGATCGCTTGTATTCCTTCGGCGCGGAGCCTATCGACAACACCCCGGCGGAGTTCGCGGCTTATATCAACAGCGAAATTGCGAAGTGGACGAAAGTGGTTAAGGGTGCGGGGATACGTATCGAGTAAACCAATTCCATTTCATTAGATCGTAACTGATCAACCCATTGAAAATCTTCACCGCAAAGGCGTAAAGACGCAAAGAAAACGCAAAGAACAGCTTTTCTTTACGGGGGTTCTTTGCGTCTTTGCGCCTTTGCGGTGAGGTTTTTTCTCGTTTAGTACGGAATGGTCACATTGGATCAGTAATTATTCCGCCTCGCCACTATCGCGCCGAACCAAACTCCCGCCGGCACACCTCGGCCAGCGTCGCGACGCCCTGGGAAATCTCCTCGTGGCTCGGACTGGCAAAACATAGCCGCAGCCGGCTGCGCGCACTTGCCTTGTTCACCGACCACTCCGGCCCCGGATTGATCGCCACGCCCGCCGCCAGCGCCGCCTGATAGAGCTTCAACGTATCCACATTGTCCGGCAGCTTGATCCACAAAAAAATCCCGCCTTTGGGATCATCGAATTCTACCGCGTCGCCGAAGTTTTGCTTCAACGCCTCCATCAGCGTATCCAGCTTGGCGCGCAGGCTCCGCCGCAGCGCGGGCACGTGTTTGGCAAAATTGCCCGCACAGTATTCCGCCAGCACCATCTGCTCGAGCGCGCCGGAGCCGGCATCAGTTTTGAGCGCCAGCGTGCGCGACATCACCTCCCACGGCGCGACGATGTAACCCACGCGCAGCGCCGGCGCGATTGACTTTGAAAACGAACCGACGTAAATCACGCCACCCTGCCCGCTGGTGGCGGCCAGCGCGTACAGCGCGGGCGGACGTTCGCCTGACCAGATCAAGTCCGCGTAACAATCGTCCTCGAAAATCGGCACGCCATGCGCCGCTGCGAGGCGCAACAACTCGCGCCGCCGCTCCACCGGCAGAATGGTCGACGTCGGGTTCTGCACGGTGGGTATGGTGTAAATGTATTTGGGCTGCACACCCTTGGCCTTGAGATCGTCTAGCGCCTGCGCCAGCGCATCCATGCGCATGCCGTCACGATCCAGCGGAATGCCGATGATTGTTACGCCCAGCCGCGTCAGCCGGTTGATCGAGCCTTGATAACAATCCTCTTCGATAATCACCGTGTCGCCGCGCGCGAGCAGTGTGGCGTTCACCAGATCAATCGCCTGCAACGAACCCGAGGTCATCAGAATATCGTCCGCCGCGCAGGCGATGCACGCGTCGGCCTTGAGCTTGCCCGCCAGAAAATCGCGCAAGGGCCGATAGCCTTGCGGGCCGCTGTTCAATCCATACGTCGAGAGCATGCGGCCTTCCCGCCGGAGCACCGCGGTCACGCCCGCGATCAACCCTTCCAACGGCAGCGCGTCGGCATCGTTATTGCCGCCAGTGAAATCAAACTTGACGCGCCCGTTCCAACGCGCCGCGGCAGGTGGCAGGCTTGCAGAGAACAGCGGGGTGAAATCGAAAGTTGTGGCGCTCATGGCTTACGCATTCCTTGTTGGTTTTTGTTAGCTACAGACCACGCTCAATTCACCGTCACGCCGGTGGCCGCGATCAATTTCGCCGCCTTGTCGTAATCCGACTTCATGCGCGCGGTGAACTGCTCCGGCGAAGAAAACATCGGGTGCAGCGCGATGTTGTTAAAGCGGCTGGACACATCGGGATGGTCGAGTCCCTTTTTGATGTCGCCGTTCAAACGCTCGATGAGCGCGCGCGGCGTGCCCGCGGGCGCAAGCGCGCCGACCCACGCGGTGTACTCAAAGCCCGGTATCGTGGCTTCGGCGATGGTGGGCACGTCGGGCATTTGCGCAATGCGCTTGTCGGTGGTGACGCCCAGCACCCGCACGCGGTTGCCGGGGATCAGCGGCATGATCACAGCGGTGGACGCCATGATGGCCTGCGTCTCGCCCGCCACGACCGAGATGCCCGCCGCATCGCCGCCCTTGTAGGGCACGTGTACCATTTTGATGCCGGCGGAAATACTGAATTGCGCCATCGCCAGATGCAAAAAGCTGCCGCTGCCGGACGAGCCATACAGCAGTTGATCCGGGCGCTGCTTGGCGAACGCGATCAGCTCTTTCACGGATTTCACCGGCAGCGAGGGATGCACGG
>CAWUUY010000440.1:0-3436 GCA_963924885.1 uncultured Burkholderiales bacterium
GTCGCCGTGCTTTTGAATCGCAAACTGCACGTTCATCAGCCCAACCACGTTCAAGCCCTTGGCCATGGCCAACGTCTGGCGGCGCATCTCGGCCTGCAACTCCGCCGACAACGAAAACGGCGGCAACGAACAGGCCGAATCGCCCGAATGCACGCCCGCCTGCTCGATGTGCTCCATCACGCCGCCGATAATCACCTGCTTGCCGTCGGACACCGCATCGACATCGACTTCAATCGCGTCATTCAAAAAGCGATCCAGCAACACCGGCGAATCGTTCGACACCTTCACCGCCTCGCGCATATATCGTTCGAGGTCTTCCTTCTGATGCACGATTTCCATCGCGCGCCCGCCCAGCACGTACGACGGGCGCACCACCAGCGGATAACCGATTTCCTCGGCGGCGGCCAGCGCCTTGGCGGCACTGCGCACGGTGCGATTGGGCGGCTGCTTCAGCTTCAGTTTATGCAACAGCTTCTGGAAACGCTCGCGATCTTCGGCCATGTCGATAGAATCCGGCGTGGTGCCGATGATGGGTACGCCATTGGCCTCCAGATCACGCGCGAGTTTCAGCGGCGTCTGCCCGCCGAACTGCACGATCACGCCGAAAGGCTTCTCGATGTGCACGATCTCCAGCACGTCCTCCAGCGTCAGCGGCTCAAAATACAGCCGATCCGACGTATCGTAATCGGTCGAGACGGTTTCGGGATTGCAATTGACCATGATGGTCTCGAAACCATCTTCGCGCAGCGCCAGCGCCGCATGCACGCAGCAGTAGTCAAACTCAATGCCCTGCCCGATGCGATTCGGCCCGCCGCCCAGCACCATGACTTTCTTGCGGTTGGTCGGCAGCGACTCGCACTCTTCCTCGTACGTCGAATACATGTACGCGGTGTTGGTGGCGAACTCGGCGGCACAGGTATCCACGCGCTTGTATACCGGCCGCACGCCCAGCAGGTGCCGGCGATTACGCACATCGGTCTCGCTGGACTTCAACAAATGCGCCAGACGCCGGTCGGAGAAACCTTTGCGCTTCAAGCGGCGCATTTCATCCGCATCGATATTCACTAACTGCTGATCGTCCAGCACCATTTCGATATCGATCAAGTCTTTGATCTGCGCCAGAAACCACGGATCAATATGCGTCAGCGCGTAAACTTCATCCAGCGTAAAGCCGCACTCGAACGCATCGCCCACATACCAGATGCGATCCGGCCCCGGACGGCCCAGCTCGGCTTCGATCACTTCGCGGTCACGGGTGCGCTGGTTAAAACCATCGACGCCGACCTCCAAACCTCGCAGCGCTTTTTGCATCGACTCCTGAAACGTGCGGCCCATCGCCATCACTTCGCCCACGGATTTCATTTGCGTGGTCAAGCGGTCATCGGCCGAGGGGAATTTCTCGAACGCGAAGCGCGGAATCTTCGTCACCACGTAATCGATCGACGGCTCGAACGATGCCGGCGTCGCCCCGCCCGTAATGTCGTTGCGCAACTCATCCAGCGTGTAACCCACCGCCAGCTTGGCCGCGACCTTGGCTATCGGGAAACCTGTGGCCTTCGACGCCAGCGCCGATGAGCGCGACACGCGCGGATTCATCTCGATGATGACCATGCGCCCATCTTTGGGGTTGATGCCGAACTGCACGTTGGAGCCGCCGGTCTCCACCCCGATCTCGCGCAAACACGCGATCGAGGCGTTACGCATGATCTGGTATTCCTTGTCCGTCAGCGTCTGCGCTGGTGCCACGGTGATCGAGTCGCCCGTATGCACACCCATCGCGTCGAGGTTTTCAATCGAGCATATGATGATGCAGTTATCCTTGCGGTCGCGCACCACTTCCATCTCGAATTCTTTCCAGCCGATCACCGATTCCTCGATCAGAATTTCGTGCGTGGGGCTGGCGTCGATGCCGCGCTCCACAATGACCACGAATTCTTCTTTGTTATAGGCGATGCCGCCGCCGGTGCCGCCCAACGTGAATGAGGGGCGGATAATCGTCGGATAACCCACCATCGCCTGCACCTGCAACGCCTCTTCCAGCGAGTGCGCGAGCGCGGAGCGCGGGCTGTCGAGGCCAATTTTCGCCATCGCCTTTTTGAATTTTTCGCGATCCTCGGCCTTGTCGATGGCTTCTTTGGACGCGCCGATCATCTCCACGCCGTATTTTTCCAGCACGCCGTGTTTCGCCAGATCCAACGCGCAGTTCAGCGCGGTTTGCCCGCCCATGGTCGGCAGCAGCGCATCCGGCTTTTCGATGGCGATGATTTTTTCCACCATCTGCCAGGTAATCGGCTCGATGTAGGTCGCGTCCGCCATCACCGGATCGGTCATGATCGTCGCCGGATTGGAATTCACCAGCACCACGCGATAACCTTCCTCGCGCAGCGCCTTGCACGCCTGCGCGCCGGAGTAATCAAACTCGCACGCCTGGCCGATGATGATCGGGCCGGCGCCGATGATGAGGATGCTTTTAATGTCAGTTCTTTTTGGCATGCTAGGCTTTTTTACGCTCATTCATCATCGCGATGAATCGATCAAACAAATGCGCCACATCATGCGGCCCCGGACTTGCCTCCGGATGCCCCTGAAAACAAAACGCCGGCTTGTCGGTGCGCGCAAAGCCTTGCAGGCTGCCGTCGAACAGTGACACGTGCGTCACGCGGCAGTTGGCAGGCAGCGTTTTCGCATCCACCGCGAAGCCGTGGTTCTGACTGGTAATCATTACGCGACCAGTATCCAAATCCTGCACCGGATGATTCGCGCCGTGGTGGCCAAATTTCATTTTGATGGTTTGCGCGCCACTCGCCAAGCCCATCAACTGGTGTCCCAGGCAAATGCCGAACAGCGGTACGCTTTTATCCAGCAATTCGCGTATCGCCGTAATCGCGTAATCGCAAGGCTCCGGATCACCCGGGCCATTCGACAAAAACACGCCATCGGGTTTTAACGCCAGCACATCTTGGGCGGGCGTTTGCGCGGGCACCACTGTCAGTTTGCAACCGCGCGACGCCAGCATGCGCAGGATGTTGCGCTTCACGCCGAAGTCGTACGCCACCACGTTGAATTTCGGCTCCGTCAGCTTGCCGTAACCTTGGCCGAGCACCCACGACGTTTCGTCCCAGGCATAGTTTTGCTTGCAACTCACGACCCTGGCTAAATCCATACCCTTCAAACCCGGAAAATCGCGCGCTGCCTGCAAGGCCTTTTTCTCGTCCACCGCGCCTGCGATGATGCAGCCTTCCTGCGCACCCTTGTCACGCAAAATGCGCGTCAGCTTGCGTGTGTCGATATCGGCAATCGCCACCACGTTTTCGCGCCGCAGGTATTCATCCAGCGTCCATTGCTGGCGAAAATTCGACGAGCGCAGCGGCAGATCGCGTATCACCAACCCAGCCGCGTACACGCGATCCGATTCGACATCCTCGGCATTCGCGCC
>CAWUUY010000441.1:0-7086 GCA_963924885.1 uncultured Burkholderiales bacterium
GCTACCGCGATCCGAGTGGAAGATCAGTCCCGCCCCAGGTTTTCGGGTTGCGTGAGCCATCTGCAAAGCGTCCAGCACCAGTTGCCGCGTCATGTGTTCGGCAATCGCCCAGCCCACGATCCGGCGCGTGAACAGATCGAGCGTGGCGTGCATATGCAAAACGGCAGCGGCTTCACCTTGCGCGAGGCCAGCGCCAGCAGATCGCCGTCCTTGGTGAGCAGCGCATCGGCGTGGCAGTCGCGCGCGAGTTCCAGAAACATTTGATCGTCGGCATCGGCGCAACGCGGCAGTGCGTCGATGACGTGCGGCGTGGCGCAGTCGCGTACATCCCGTGCGAGTGCCCGGCATTGCGCCAGCGCGGCGGCTTGCGCTTGAACGTTCAGGTTGCGTCCGGACAAGGGATAGCCCAGCACGCGTATCAATTCCGTTTCGCACGCGGCGTTGATAAAAACTGCAGCCTCGCCCCTGGCCACTGCGGCCTGAATCGGCGCCACACCCGCGTCGGCAAACACCATCCAGTCGAGCCACACATTGGTGTCGAGTACGAGATGTATCACGGCATCACGCTTCGTGACAACTGACGCCGTCGTGACGCGCCGCGAAATGAAGCACAGCAGTCGCGCAGGCGGCGGGGTGCAGACAATGCAGGTTGTGAAATTTTTGCGGGATCTGAACGATGGTGTGATCGCGCACCGAGCGGCGCAACAAATCCAGTTGCTCCGGGGTGGTGTGGGTATCGCGCGATGGATACAAGCCCAGCAGCGGCGCGCGTATGCGCGGCAGATACGGCGTGGCATCGAGGCTGTAAAACAGCTTTTGCATGGCGATCATCACCTCGATATCCGACTGGCCCTGTTCGTCGGCGAACCACGCCATCAAACCGGGGTCGGTGCCTGGCGGAAATCGATCCGCGGTGTTTTTGCCTTGTGCGTAGCCGCGCGCACCCAACGCGCGTAGTGCGGCCTCCTGCGATGCATGACCAAAACTGCCGCGGGTTTTCGCGGCCTGATTTAGTTGCATGGGCGTGGACACCAGACTCAGCGTGCGCACGCGGCGCGCGCGTTCAGCGGCAAACAGAATGCCGATGATGCCGCCCATCGATTCGCCGCAATAGTGAACCGGCTGCGCCGCTGCCACGCCGGCGTGATCGAGAATCGCTTCGAGATCATCCAGATAAGCGTTGACCGCGATGCCGGTGGCGAGATCAAAGTCTTTCGAAGAGCGGCCAAAGCCGCGCAGGTCGGGGCGGATCACCTTGTAAAAACGCGCGAGGTAGGGCACCCACTCAAACCAGAATTTTGAGGAGCGCGCAAAACCGTGTTGCAGTACGATGCACGGCGCGTTACGCCACGGATCGGTGTAGTCGTCGAATTCGTAACAGAGGCTGGGCTGGCTGGTGCGGTGAAGTAGGGGCATGGGGGTAGTGTAATGCCAGCGTCAGTGGCCCGGCGCGCCCGTGAACCGCACGCGGCCAGTGTTGCTATTTTCCCGCGTCACAGTAACGCGCACCCAATTCACCGCCGGGCTGCCGAACACCTCGATACGGGTTAAGTTGCGCAGCGGCTGACCTGTCTGCACACCCATCAGGGGCTGGTCGATGCGATGGCGGTGCGTGTCGCCGTGGATCAATAGCACTTCGCCGCCGGTTTCGTTGCCGAAGCGCTGCGTTTCACGCGCGATGGCGGCCATGATCGAGCCGTAGTAGCGTCGCACATTGCCGGTGTTTGACCAGGGATTGGCCTGCATCGCCAGCACCACCGCGCCGCGGGACTGTGCGCGCGCGACGCGAAAGGTGTCGGCAATCCACACCTCCACTGATTTTGAGCGTGCGGCGGATTCCTGTGGCTGACGCGCGTTGTTGTCGCCGCCAGGCATGTTGAGCGTGGCGAATATCACGCCGCCATGTTCCCAGCGCGCATGTTCGGGGAAGGCGGCGCCTTGCCGCTGCACTGGGATTCTACGCTGACCGAGAGAGTAGTGATCGGCAAAAAACATCCGCCGCAGTTGCCGGAGGCGTTCCTCCGGGTCGCGTTCGTCGTCTGCTGTGCCCCGCGCTCGCCAGCAATCCGTCCAGTCGTTGTCGCCGGGCGCGTAGATCAGCGGATGTTGCGATAGCGCGAATTCATCGCGGCGTTGCTGGTAGAGGGCGTTGCTGCACGGTGCCCAACTGCCTTTGAAATCTCCGACGTTAATCACGAACGCCAGCGGCGTGCGATTCATCGCGGCTATGACCTCGATGAACTGCGCGTGCTCCGCTTCGGTATAAGGCGCGTCGCCGAACGCAGCGAAGGAGAAGCTCTGCGCGGCCAGATGCCCCGCCCACGACAGCAGCAGCGCGGCACATAGTCGCAGGATTCGGCATGGGCGGGGCATGGGTGGTATGTGCGAGAAATTCGTAACCATTTGTTTTTGTTGAGTAATTACTCTATGCATCAAGCGCCTTGCGAAGCCGGTAAATCAACTCCAGTGCATCGCGTGGCGTCAGCGCGTCGGGATCCACCGCGCGCAGCGTGCCGATCAGCGGATGCTCGGCGCGCGTTTCCGCTTCTGCGTTCGTGTTGGCATCGGCGTTCGGATTCGCAAACAGATCGCGTTGCGGCGTGGCGGCAAGACTTTTTTCTTCCAGTTCCGCGAGATTGCGCCGCGCCGCGCGGATCACACTCGACGGCACGCCCGCCAGTTGCGCCACCCGCAGGCCGTAACTTTGATTCGCCGGGCCTTCCTCCACGCTGTGCAGAAACACGATGTGATCCTTGTGTTCCACCGCGTCGAAATGCACGTTGACCGATTCCTTGAATCGTACGGCAAGTTCAGTGAGTTCAAAGTAGTGCGTGGCAAACAGTGAATAACAACGGTTTTTTTCAATCAGATGGCGCGCGATGGCCCATGCCAGCGCCAGGCCGTCGTAGGTGGAGGTGCCGCGCCCGATTTCATCCATCAGCACCAGACTTTTCGGCGTGGCGTGATGGAGTATGTAAGCGGCCTCGGTCATCTCGACCATGAAGGTGGAGCGCCCGCCGGCCAGATCATCCGCCGCGCCGATGCGAGTAAAAATCTGATCCACCGGGCCGAGCTTGACGCGCGTGGCGGGCACGAACGAGCCGCAATGCGCCAGCAGCACGATCAGCGCCACCTGTCGCATATACGTTGATTTGCCGCCCATGTTGGGGCCGGTAATCAGCAGCATTTGCCGCGCAGGCGAGAGCCGCGTGTCGTTGGGGATGAACTGATCGACCTGCGCCTGCACCACCGGGTGGCGGCCGCCGTCGATTTCGATCACTGCGTCGTCCGTGAATTGCGGTGCGCACCAGTCGAGTGCTGCGGCGCGCGCGGCGAAGGTGGTCAGCAGGTCCAGCTCCGCCAGCGCGGCGGCGGTTTGCTGCAACACGGGGATGTGTGGCGCGAGTTCGTCGAGCAGTTTTTCATACAACAGTTTTTCACGCGCCAGCGCGCGATCCTGCGCCGACAGCGCCTTGTCCTCGAAGGTTTTAAGTTCGGGTGTGATGTAACGCTCCGCGTTTTTCAGCGTTTGCCGCCGGCGATAATCGTCGGGCACTTTGTCGCTTTGCGCGCGCGTGACCTCGATGTAAAAACCGTGCACGCGGTTGTACTCGACTTTCAGATTGGCAATGCCGGTACGCTCTTTTTCGCGGGTTTCGAGCGCCAGCAGAAATTCGCCGCAGTTGGTCTGGATAGCGCGCAGTTCGTCGAGCTCGGCATCAAAGCCATCGGCGATGACGCCACCTTCGCGCAGCACGCTCGACGGCTCGTCGCGTATCGCGCGGGCGAGCAGCGTGGCCAGCGCATCCCGTGGCGCCAGCGCGGCAGTGATGTCCGCCATACGCGGGCTGGCGGTCACCGCCAATGCCGCATGTAGTTCGGGCAGACGCTTTAACGTATCGCGCAGCCCCGACAGATCGCGCGGGCGCGCGGTTTTCAGCGCCAGCCGCGCGGTAATGCGTTCGACGTCAACAAAGGTGCGCAACAGCGCATGTACGTCGTCGTGAATACGCGTGTGGATGAGTTCGCCCACCGCTTGATGGCGCGCGAGCGGCACGCCGTGCTCGGTCAGCGGATGATGCAGCACATGGCGCAGCAGGCGGCTGCCCATGCCGTTGGCGCACTGATCCAGCAGCGACAGCAGCGTCGGCGCGGCCTCGCCGCGCAGGGTTTCGGTGATCTCCAGATTGCGCCGCGTGGCCGGGTCCATGCGCACCCACACGCCGGTGTGCTCGACCGTCAGCGCGCGCACGTGGGCAATCGCCGCGCCCTGCGTCGATTTCACGTAATCGAGCAGCGCATTGGCTGCGCCGATGGCGATGCTCATCTGCTCTGCGCCGAAACCGGTGAGGTCATGCGTGCCGAACTGCGCGCACAGATTGCGCCTTGCCGCGTCCGCGTCAAAGTGCCATGGCGCCACGCGACGCAACGGCGTCTTGCCCGCATCAAACGCCGTAACGTCGAAGTTTTCCGGCGCAAGTATCTCCGCCGGGCGCAAGCGTTCGAGTTCGCCCGCGAGATTGGCCCACGCCGTTTCCATCACCGAAAAGCGCCCCGAGGCCAGCGACAGCCACGCGAGCCCCAGCATGTCGCGCGAGCGGTTCACGCACAGCAGCAGGTTGTCGCGTTTGTCGTCCAGCAACGCGGTATCGGTCAGCGTGCCGGGCGTGACAATGCGCATCACCTTGCGCTCCACCGGCCCCTTAGACGTGGCCGGATCACCAATCTGCTCGCAAATCGCCACTGACTCGCCGAGCTTCACTAACTTGGCGAGATACTGCTCCGCCGCGTGATACGGCACGCCCGCCATTTTGATTGGCACGCCCGCCGACGCGCCACGACTCGTTAGCGTGATGTCGAGCAACCGCGCCGCGCGCTCGGCGTCGTCGTAAAACATCTCGTAAAAATCACCCATCCGGTAGAACAGCAGCTTGTCCGGATGGTCGGCCTTGATGCGCAGGTATTGCTGCATCATTGGCGTATGAAGGGTGGGCGCGTGATCGGTAGATGGCGTGGGCGGAGAGTTCATCGGCGGCATTATAACGAGCGGACACGGGTTGCCGGGCGATTGCCTGAAGGCGGGCTGCTATACTTTGACGCATGATCAAAATCACAGGTGATGGCCAAGCCGGTCGCGCGATGAGTTTGTCCTGCCTTCGAATCGCCGTCATTATTGCGGCGGTAACATCCCCGCTGGTTTACGCGCAGCCCACCGCAACTACCACAGGACCAGCCTATCCCGCCAAACCCATACGCGTGGTGATCGGCGGTTCGCCCGGCAGCAAAGCCGATATCTTTTTTCGTCTCGTACAGCCGCGCATGGCGGCGGTGCTGGGCCAGCCGCTGGTGGTGGACTATCGGCCGGGCGCGGGTGGCGCACTGGGCGCGGGTATCACGGTCAAAAGTCCGGCTGACAGTCACACCATCATGTTGGTCGCTGCGGGGTTTGTGATGAACCCGGCACTCACCAAGACTCTGCCGTATAACCCCGCAACGGATTTCACCGCGCTCGGTTTGGTGGCGGATGTGCCTGCCGGGCTGGTGGTGCATCCCTCGCTTCCGGCGGGTGACGTGCGGCAGTTGGCCGCGCTGGTGCGCGCGCGGCCGGGTGCACTTAACTACGGCAGCGCAGGGCAAGGCTAGGCTAGGTGTCGCATCTGGCGGGCGTGTTGTTCAATCTGCTGGCGAAGGTGAATACCGTGCATGTGCCGTACAAGAGCAGCGGCCCGTCGATGGTGGATTTGATCGCCAGCGAAATCGCGTTTTCATTTCCCACGGTGTCCGGCGCGTTACAGCATGTGCAAAGCGGCAGGCTTCGGCTGTTGGCGCAAACCGGCGCGCGGCGCTCAGAGATGCTCAAGGACACGCCCACGGTGCAGGAGGCAGGGCTGGCCGGTTTTATCGTGAACAGCGGGTTTGGCCTGGTGGGGCCAGGTGGTTTGCCGCGACCCGTGGCGGGGTAGCATCAACGGCGCGCTGGCCAAGGCGGTGCAGGAGCCGTCCGTGCGCAAAGCGATGATCGACAACGGCGCGGATCCGGTGGGCGGCACGCCGGAGCAACACGAGGCTTACATCAAATCCGAAGTGGCAAAGTGGATCAAGGTGGTCAACGCCGCAGTGCTGAAACCCGAGCAATGCGATTGCGATTTATCAGGAGTAGTTCATGGGCATTGCAAAAACATTGGCCGAGCGCATCGCGGCGACGCGTTACGAAGACCTGCCGCCGGAGGCGATCTACTGGTGCAAGGTGGCGGTGATGGATACCGTGGGTGTTGCGCTCGCGGGTTCACGCGAACCCGCGCCCAACCTGCTGCACGAGGTGTTGTCGCCGGCGAGCGGGCCGAGTCTGGTGTTGGGCGCTGGCCAACGCGTGCCGTGTCTGGACGCCGCGCACATCAACGGCACGGCGGCGCATGCGCTGGATTTCGACAACACCGCAGCGCATTTTGCTGGGCATATTTCGGCGGTGATGGTTCCCGCGCTGTTGGCGGCGGGTGATGCGTTTAACAGCAGCGGGCGCGACTTGTTGCTGGCGCACGCGGTGGGTTACGAGGCCGGCTGCCGCATCGGGCGCGGTGTGAATGTGGATCTGTATAAATCCGAGAAAGGCTGGCATCCGACCTCGACGTTGGGTGTTTTCGCGGTGGCCGCCGCGTGTGCAAAACTACTGGCGCTGGATGCCGCGCAAACCGAGACCGCGCTGTCGATAGCCACCTCGCTCGCGGCGGGCATCAAAGCCAACTTCGGCACCATGACCAAGCCGCTGCAAGTGGGCGAGTGCGCCCGCGGCGGCTTGATGCCGTGCTGCTGGCGCGCAAGGGGTTCACCGCGAACGCCGAGGCGTTTGAACACAAACAAGGATTTTTAAATCTGTTCAACGGGCCGGGCAACTTTGACGCGGCGCGAGTGAATGAAAGCTGGGGCCAGCCGTTTGATGTGGTCAGCCCCAGGGCAATTACATCAAAAAGCCATATGAATGATAAGGTTATGTCGTTGGCTGTGGACTTGTACTTTTTGCCGAAGCTGTGTAGTTTTCTGTCTTTTTGGAGCCGTGATGGAGACAGAAAAGCCCGTGAGTCTTGCCGA